>AP017605.1:3954910-4284865 GCA_002356515.1 Mesorhizobium loti
GGCCGCCTTCGGCGCGCCATCCTGCGGCACACAGGCGGCAACGAGAGCGAGCAACGGGAAAACGGACACCCAAACCGTCCGGCGTAACGCCATATGCTGTCCTCCCGCGCGGCAGACTAGCCACGATGCTACGCCAAGATCAAGGTTGCCCCAACGCCACCTTTTGAATCCATTCGATGCCGGCCGCGATGGTGCGTCCAAGCATGGCCGAATGATGGCCGACGGTTTTCCCTCCAGTCGGAAATTAACCATGTTTACCGAGACATCGCCGCGCAGCGCGCCGGCCTCTTAACAAAGGTTAAGAAAAGGTTAATTTCTGATTCGAGGAGGCATGCATGTCGCCCAAAAGTGCTTCAGCGGTTTTGGGACAAACGACATGCATCCAAACAAGAGATAAAAGCGCGTCGCGACGCGCTTTGGCCTCAAAGAAGGAAAACGCCATGCGTTCAAACTCGAGCAGATTGCGCCTTGCTGCGCTCATTGCGGCGGCCTCGGTGGCCGGCCTGGCGACGCCCACGCTGGCCGATGGACGCCACCAGGATCGCGTCTACGCTGATTCTTTCGGCAATCTCGTCATCGACAGCGCCGCCGGCTACAAGCGCATCATCGTCGGCGAAGGCAAGCTGGCCAAGCAGCTGTCCAACTACACCAGCGCCGGCCAGCCCAAGGTGATCTACCAGAACGAATCGGACGAGATATCAGGCGGCGGCGATTGCTATCGGCCGCCGGTCTTCGTCAAGGGCCGCAGCTACATGTACGGGCTTTCCGACGGCGAAATGCCGGAACTCAGCCCCTGCCGCTAAAGTTGATGGCGATCGCGTTGGACGGCCACTCGCCTCCCGGCCCGGCTGAAGCGCGTACGCAGTCGCGCCCGGCATTCTTCGCCAGATAAAGCGCCTCATCCGCGCGCCGCATGAGATCGGCAATGGTTTCGCTGGGATGAAGTTCGGCGATGCCGAAACTCGCGGTGCAGCGATTGTCCGGCGGCAGACCGTCGATGGGCAGCGTGCCGAACGCGCTGCGTGTACCCTCGGCGAACAGCCGGGCGGCGGCAAGGTTGGCCCCCGGCAGGATGACGGCGAATTCCTCGCCGCCGATACGGCCGGCGACATGGTGCCTGGCGGCCGCCCCGCGCAGGAAACCGGCAAAAGTCTCGATCACGCGGTCGCCGGAGGCATGGCCGAAACTGTCGTTGATACTCTTGAAATGATCGAGATCGGCGATGACCAGCGCGACCGGCACAGCTTGCCGGACGGCGCTAAGCACGGCCTGTTCGGCCTGACGCGTGAAAGCACCGCGATTGAGCAGTCCCGAAAGCGTATCGGTCTCCGACTTCGACGTCACATCGGCCAACACCTCGCGCACCAGGATGGCCAGGATGAGCAACGCCAGCGCCAGGCCGAAGACGGTGCCGAGCGACTGCGACACCAGCGCGTAGCCACTTTGCAGATAGGCCTGCGGATTGGCGCCCCAACCGCCGAGCGCATGGGCGATGAACGGCTTTGAGGCGAATTGCACACCGCTGGCGGCCAGGACCGCCATCAGGATGCGATCGAGCCGGCCACGCCTTTGCCTGGACGACCAGACGATGGCCAACCCGACGAATTGCATGACGGCATAGGGAAGCTGGTAGGCCATCATGCGGGCCAGCGACTGGCGCGGCAGGTCCTGGACGAAATAGACGGCGATGGTGGCGGCGACCAGGAAGAACAGCATCGGCGGCCATGGCGTCGCGATGCCGTATTTGCGGGCGAGCCCGACATTGAAGGCCATGGTGGCACCAAGGAAGACAGCGAAGGCGGCGACCACCGCCGGCCGCGCATCCGTAAAGGCGGGAATGCTGAATTCGATGGCGAAATAAACCATGCCCAGGAGATAGCCGGACGCCAGCCAGCGCGCCGGGGCGCGGCCGACATCGTGGAACGCGACCGCCATGAAGGATGCCGCCAGCAGGCCGGCAACCGACAGATTGATCAGCAGGATGAAGTTCGCGCCGCTCATCTCTTTCGCACCCCGTGCCGCAGCTAAACATCGACGGGCGAAAAAGACGTTAATGTGGGCTGGAAAGCCCGGTGTCAGGCGGTCTTGGACTGTTCCAGCACGAACAGCGTTTCGGGCCGTTCGTAGGACAGGCGCACGCTGTCGCGGCCGTTCTTCTTGGCTTTGTAGAGCGCCTCGTCGGCACGGCGCATCAAGGGCTGCAGCGCTTCCTCGCCGCTGCGGGCTGCCACGCCGAAACTGGCGGTGACCTTGGTGCCGGGAGGAAGCCCATCGACGCCGCCTGCCGAATAGAGCGTGCGCACGGCCTCCGCGAACAATCGTGCGGCGGCGAGATCGCTCAGCGGCAAAAGTACTGCGAACTCCTCGCCGCCGATGCGTCCGGCAGCGCCGCGCGTGCCGGTGGCCGCTCGCAGCTTGGCGGCGAAGTCGGCGATCACCCGGTCGCCGGCGGCATGCCCGTGCACGTCGTTGAGTGCCTTGAAGTGATCGAGGTCGGCCAGGACCAGCGCGACCGGAAACTTGGCCGCCGCGCAACGCTGCAACAGGAACTCGGCGCGCTCCTCGAAGCCGCGCCGATTGAGCAGGCCCGACAGCGGATCGGTATATGTCTCGGCCTTCAGCGCCTTCATGACGTCGAGCGCCGCGGCGCTGAACAGGCAAAGCGCGATCAGAAGCGACAAAAGCGCATGCGACAGCAGCGCCGTCGTCCAGTAGGACGAGCTATAGAATCCGTCATAGCTGGTGAACGGCCCGTGCGCGATGACGACGACAAGCGTGCGCACGAAGAAGTTGAGGCCCGACAGCAGCGACAGCACGAACAGGATTTTCTCGGTCGGGCCGTTGTTGCGCACCGGCCTGAGTTCGGCGCCGACCAGAAGGCTGAGTCCGCCGAAGGCAAAATTCATCGCCAGGATACGCCAGGTGAGATCCGGCGCGACGAACAGGAACCAGCAGAACGAGGCCAGCCCGCCACCTGCCAGCACGCCGATCCCCACATAAGGCACCTTGCGGCCATAGCGGGCGACGATGGCGCCCGACAGGCAGCAGCCGGCGATGGCGAAGCAGATGTTGGACACCAGCTTGGTCAGCGCCATGCCGATGGGCAAGGTGAAATACTGGAACAGAAAGCCGGGCGCCGAAACACAATAGCTGAGCGCCAGCACGGCCAGATAGGGCCGGTGGCGCTGATAGGTCCATAGCACGAGGAAGGCCGCGCCGAGGGCCAGCGCGATCGTCGGATTGAGCAGCGCTATCAACAGGCCAGTGTCCAAAGGACGGTGACTTCCCCTCGCTTGACGTCACGGAAGAGCTTAGGGCGCAAGCCCAAACAAGCGGTTAAGCCCGAGCGAATATGCGCACCGCGCGAATGAAAAAAGACCCCGGAAGCGCAAGGCGATCCGGGGTCTGGCAGGCGTCAGAACGTGTAAACCGCTGTTATTTCCAGTCGCGGATGTCGACGAAGTGGCCGGCGATCGCCGCCGCCGCCGCCATGGCCGGCGACACCAGATGGGTGCGGCCCTTGAAGCCTTGCCTGCCCTCGAAATTGCGGTTCGAGGTCGAGGCGCAGCGTTCATGCGGTTTCAGCCGGTCGTCGTTCATGGCCAGGCACATCGAGCAGCCCGGCTCACGCCAGTCGAAGCCGGCGGCGCGGAAGATCTTGTCGAGACCCTCGGCCTCCGCCTGTTCCTTGACCAGGCCGGAGCCCGGCACGATCATCGCATTGACATGCGGGCTGACGGTCTTGCCCTCGATCACCTTGGCGGCGGCGCGCAGATCCTCGATGCGGCCATTGGTGCAGGAGCCGATGAAGACGCGGTCGAGCGTGATGTCGGTGATCTTGGTGCCTGGCGTCAGGCCCATATAGTCGAGTGCGCGGATCTTTGAGGTGCGCTTGTTCTCGTCGGTGATCTCTTCCGGATTGGGAACGACGCCCTGCACCGAAACCACGTCCTCGGGCGAGGAGCCCCAGGAGACGATCGGCGGCAGCTTGGCCGCGTCGAGCACGATGACCTTGTCGAAATGCGCGCCTTCATCGGACTGCAGCGTCTTCCAGTAGGCGAGCGCGGCATCCCAGGCAGCACCCTTCGGCGCACGCGGCTTGTCCTTGACATAGGCGAAGGTGGTCTCGTCGGCCGCGATCAGGCCGGCGCGCGCGCCGCCCTCGATCGACATGTTGCAGATCGTCATGCGGCCTTCCATCGACAGCGAGCGGATCGCCTCGCCGGCATATTCGATGACATAGCCGGTGCCGCCGGCGGTGCCGATCTCGCCGATGATGGCCAGGATGATGTCCTTGGCGGTGACGCCTTCCGGCAACTGGCCGTCGACGCGCACCAGCATGTTCTTGGCCTTGCGCTGGATCAGCGTCTGCGTCGCCAGCACATGCTCGACTTCCGACGTGCCGATGCCGTGCGCCAGCGCACCGAAGGCGCCATGCGTCGAGGTATGGCTGTCGCCGCAGACGATGGTCATGCCGGGCAGCGTAAAGCCCTGCTCCGGGCCGATGATGTGGACGATGCCCTGGCGGATATCGTTCTCGGAATAATATTCGACGCCGAAATCCTTGGCATTCTTGGCCAGCGCCTCGACCTGGATGCGGCTTTCCTCGTTCTTGATGCCGAACTTGCGCTCGGGCGAGGTCGAGACATTGTGATCGACCACGGCCAGCGTCTTTTCCGGATGCCGGACCTTGCGGCCGCTCAGGCGCAGGCCTTCGAAGGCCTGCGGGCTGGTCACTTCATGGACGAGGTGGCGGTCGATATAGAGCAGGCAGGTGCCATCGTCCTGGCGATCGACGACGTGGTCGTCGAAGATCTTGTCGTAGAGGGTGCGCGGTGCGCTCATGTGCGTAAATCCGTCGATATGAGAATGGGAAGAGTGTAACGCCGCAGGGCCTTGGCCCGGCGAAAGCGGCCTAGCTAAGTCGGCTGGTCAGCGCGCCGCAGACGCGCGCGGAGAAGCGCGACGGCAGGCGTTTTCTGTCCTGCAGCACGAACCCCTTGTAGGCCGGATCGCCAAAAAGCTCTTCCATGGCGTGGCTCATATCAATGTTTTGGCTTTTCGGCAATTGCGGCGTGGTGGGGCGGGCTCCCTTCTCCCCTTGTGCGAGAAGGTGGATCGGCGCGCAGCGCCGAGACGGTTGAGGGGTGGGTGACGGAGTGCCGTCGGCGCCAAGCTGGAGCACCCCTCATCCGACCTCGCTTCGCGAGGCCACCTTCTCCCACAAGGGGAGAAGGGAAGAACGCACCATTCACATCACCTCGAACACGAACGTCTTCACCAGCGCATCCGGTTCGGCGATGGCGTAACACCTGAACCACGGGCTTTGCTCGACCAGACGCCATTTGCCTGCCTGCTCCAGCTCGTCGAAAACGCCCTGGAAACCACCGCTTTCAAACACCTGGTCGCGCACGGTGAAGATGGCGTGGCCGCCGTTTTTCGTGATGCGCACCAGCTCGTGCAGGCCCGACGCCGGCGCGTGGCTGATGGTGAAGACGCCAGTCGAGAAGAAGGCGCGGAAATGCCCGTCCGGCCATGGCAGCGGCCCACCCAGCATCGCCTGTTTCAGCTCGCTATAGGCGTTACGGCTGCCGGCGATCTCGAGCATGTCGTCCGACAGATCCAGCCCAGCAATATCGCCATAGCCCAGCGCCTTGAGCGACGGTCCCGACAGGCCGGTGCCGCAGCCGGCGTCGAGCAGCGGCCCTTCGCCAGCCGGAACATAGCGCGCCACCCAGGCAGTGATCAGGAACGGCAGGAGATAGCCGAGCGAGGCGGTCTCGCTGTCATAGGTCGCCGCCCAGGCGGCATAGGCCTGCGCCAGCGTTTCCGGCGTGTCGACGCCATAGACGGAATCCAGCGCCGCATTGGCCTTGTCCACATTCATGAGACCTCCCCCTGTGCCGGCAGAATCGTAACCCTGTCTTTGCCGAAAAACTATTCCTCGTGCTGGCGGCGCAGGCGCCGCTCCAGCGCCCTGAGCGCCAGCGACAGGCCGACGGTCAGGATGAGATAGATATAGGCAACGATCGAATAGGTCTCGAAGAAGCGGAACGAGCCGGCGGCATAGACCTTGCCCATCTGGGTGATGTCGGCGACGCCGAGCACCGAGACCAGCGAGGAATCCTTGACCAGAGCGACGAAATCATTGCCGAGCGGCGGCAATATGGTGCGGATCGCCTGCGGAAACACGATCAGCCGGAAGCGTTGCGAGCGGCTCAGCCCAAGCGCCTTTGCCGCCTCGATCTGGCCTTTCTCGACCGCCTGGATGCCGGCGCGGAAGACTTCCGAGATGAAGGCCGAATAGCCGATGGTCAGCGCCATGATGGCGCGCCACAACAGCGAAACGTCGCGCACCAGGAGCTCGCCGAAATAGCCCGCGCTTTGCAGCGGCGCTGTCAGCACATTCCAGGCTGCGACAAAGGCCGGCGCGCCCGCAAAGGCGATCCAGAACAACAGCACCAGTATCGGCACGCCGCGGATGATCTCGACATAGAAGCGGGCGATCTGGCGCAGCCACTGCGAGCCCGACAGGCCCATCAGCGCAATGCCGAGACCGATGACCGATGCCAGGGCGAAAGCGATCACGGTGACGAGGACGGTGATACCGATGCCCTTGGCGACCGTGGCGAAGACCTGGGCATAGAGATCGCTGGCCGCGATAAACAAGGCCGCCGCCAATGCAAGCACCGCGGCAACGGCAAGCCACCAGGGGAATTCGGCTTTGGTGGAGGAGGACGAAGGCGGTGCCATCAGGCGTGCCCGGAGAGGAGGACATTTCGAAAGTAAGGTGCCAAGGCACCTGTCCTGCCGGACATCTCCCCCGCAAGGGGGCAGATTGGCAGCGTCGTCAACGGCACTCTTCTTACAAGGTTGATGATTGGCGAAAGCGGAAGAAACAGCCGATCTCCCCCTTTGCGGGGGAGATGCCCGGCAGGGCAGAGGGGGGTGTTCAAGCGCAAAGTCAGCGGGAAATCACTGCCCCATCTTGTAATCAAGGAACCACTTCTTGTTCAGCGCATCGAGCGTCCCGTCCGCCTTCAGTGCCGCGATCGCGGCGTTGACGGGCTTTACCAGGTCCGATCCCTTCGGGAAAATGAACCCAAAATCCTCGGTGCCGAGCGGGCCGCCGATGAGCTTGAGCTTGCCCTCGGATGCATCGACATAGCCCTTGCCGGCGGTGCCGTCGGTCAGCACGACATCGACGTCGCCCGCCTTAAGCGCCTGCACGGTCGCGCCAAAAGTCTCGAACAGTTTGATGCGCGGGTTCTGCTCATTGCCGTCGAGCACGCTGTAGACGGCGGTGTAGAAAGGCGTCGTACCAGGCTGCGCGCCGATCAACCCGTCCTTGAAGGCACCAAAAGTCTTGGCGTCGGTGAAGCGGCTTTCGTCGCCGCGCACCAGCATGAACTGCTCCGAACGCATATAGGGGTCGGAGAAATCGACCTTCTCCTTGCGGTCGTCCTTGATGGTGATGCCGGTCATGCCGATGTTGTACTGGTTGTCGGAAACCGCCTGGATCATCGCGTCCCAGGAGGTGTTCTGGTACTCGACCTTGAAGTTCAGCCGCTTGGCGATTTCGTTCATCGCGTCATATTCCCAGCCGATCTGTTTTCCCGTCTTGGGATCGATGAACTGCAGCGGCGGATAAGCGTTTTCGGTGACCACCACCACTTTCTTGCCACCGAGATCGGGCAGCGCCTGCGCGAAGGCGGCAACGGGCGCCAGCACAAGGGCAAGCAGGCCGGCCAGCAGCAGTTTCGACTTGGTCATGACACACTCCCGAAAATTGAAAGCGCCCGGATGGGCCTACAGGAAAATCCGGCGCCGACTTTAGCTTTCCGCATGCGTCATGCAAGACGGTCCGCTGCGTCAGCGTGCGCGAAAAGGGATTCCAATGCCCTCAATCCAGGGATTTCCGGATGATCTGCTTATCTCGAGCCAGAGATCAACGCTTCCGCATCCGCCGAGGCGTCTTCCGCCACAGCGTTGCGCAGACCGGCAATCAGCTGGGTGAGTGTCGCGTGCAGAGCCTTCGCTTCGCCCGGCTCAAGTGGCACGCTGCAGGCAAGGGCTGCGGACACATCCTTGATGCGCGCGCGCAGCGCCTGGCCATTGGCCGTCGGCTCGACCAGCACGCGGCGCTCATCGGCGGCATCGCGGCGGCGGGTGAGGAGGCCGCCCGCTTCCATCCGCTTGAGCAGCGGCGTCAGCGTCGCGGAATCGAGGCCCAGTGCCTCGCCAAGCGCGCCCACAGTGCTCGGCGCATGCTCCCACAGCGCCAGCATGACCAGATATTGCGGATAGGTCAGGCCGAGCGGATCGAGCAACGGCCGGTAGAGCTTGGTCATCAGCCCGCTCGCCGAATAGAGCGCGAAGCAGAGCTGCTGATCAAGTCGCGGAACCTTCACCGTCCCGGCGGTCTCCGCCGGGACGTCGCTGGCGCTCTTTGTGGTCTTTCCCGTCATGCCGCCTTTACCGAAAGCGCCACCTCGACATTGCCCCGGATGGCGTTCGAATAGGGGCAGATCTTGTGTGCTTCCGATACAAGCGCTTCCGCCGCCGCCTGATCAAGGCCTTTCGTTTCCGCAGCGAGCGCGACGCCAAGCTTGAAGCCCTCGCCATGGGGAAGCAGGCTGACGGTCGAGCTTACCCCGGCATCCGTGAGCGGCAGCTTCTGCTTGCGCGCGACGAAGCGGATCGCGCTTTCGAAGCAGGCGGCGTAGCCGATGGCGAAAAGCTGCTCGGGATTGGTGGCGCCACCTGGCCCGCCGAGCTCCTTGGGCAAAGCCAGATCGACCTTGAGCAGGCCGTCGCTGGTCTCGCCATGGCCGGCGCGGCCGCCGGTGACGTGAGCCTGTGCGGTGTAGAGTGCCATATCTTATCTCCAATTATATTGTGCACGATTATTTAGTACACAAGATAATATGCCGTCAACACCGACGTCCGATTTCGGAGGCTGAAAGCGTTCACAGTCTGGTGAAACGAAAAAAGGCGGCCGAAGCCGCCTTTTTGAATGTGATTCCGAAAGCTTATTCGGCCGGGGTCGCCTCAGCAGCGGCCTTGGCTGCCTCGGCCTCGGCGGCCGCCTTCTTCTCGGCGGCTTCCTTGGCGGCCGTCTCGGCGGCCAGCGCCTGGGCAGCGGCAACCTTCTCGGCCTCGATGCGGGCCTTCTCGGCGTTCAGCGCATCGCGCTCCTCATCGTTGAGCTTGCGGGCGCGCACGCCGGTGTTTTCCGAAATACGGGCCGACTTGCCGCGACGATCGCGCAGGTAATAGAGCTTGGCGCGACGCACCTTGCCGCGGCGGACGATCTCGACGCCCTCGACCATCGGCGAGAACACCGGGAACACGCGCTCGACGCCTTCGCCGTAGGAGATCTTGCGGACGGTGAAATTTTCCTGGAAGCCGGAACCGGCGCGGGCGATGACGACGCCCTCATAGGCCTGGACGCGGGTGCGGGTACCTTCGGTCACGCGAACCTGGACGCGCACGGTGTCGCCGGGCTGGAATTCGGGAAGCTTGCGCTTGGCTTCGATCTTGGCGGCCTGCTCGGCCTCGAGCTGACGGATGAGATCCATCTTGGGTAATCCACTTCTTGTTCTTCCGACAGTCAGAGCGTCCGACACTCGCCTTGCAGTTCCATTGACCGCTCGGCTATGCCCTTTGTTCGAGAACATCAGGCAGGGGCGACTACACCGTCATTGTTGACGGGTCCGGCAGATTCTTCTTCCGGTTCGGCGGCGACATACAGCTATTTCGGCGCTTTGTCACGCCCGCGCACGAGACTTTTTTGCCGGCATGGCATCATCGTAATCGCTTCGTGCCGGGTTGCGCCGCTCTCCGGGGCTTTCTAAGCCTGACATAACACAGTTTTTGAGCAGCGGCATTCCATGTCTGTCCTCGACGCCATCCTGCTTTTCCTGGCGGGCTTCCTGTCCGGCGCCGCCAATGCGGTCGCCGGCGGCGGCACGTTCATCACTTTCGGCGCCATGACATTGGTTGGTGTGCCGCCGATCGTCGCCAACGCCACCTCCTCGGTCACGCAATTCCCGGGCTATATCACCTCGACGCTCGCCTACTGGACCGACATCCGCCACTTCTGGCGCGGTGCCCTGCTGCTTTGCGCCATATCGGCGATCGGCGCACTGGCCGGCGCGCTGATCCTTCTGGCGCTGTCCAACCCGTCCTTCCGCGTCCTGGTGCCGTGGCTGCTTTTGGGCGCAACCGCCCTGTTTGCCGCCGGGCCGTGGCTGAAGCCGGCGCCGAAACCCGGCCATGAGGCGGCGGTCGGCTCGCTCGCCGGTTCGCTGGCGCAGTTCGTCACCGCCATCTATGGCGGCTTCTTTGGCGCCGGCATGGGCGTGATGATGCTGGCGACGCTCGGCCTGACGCAGTCCGGCGACTACCACCGGCTGAACGCGCTGAAGAACATGCTGGCCGTGGTCATCGCGGCTGTCGCCATCATCGTCTTCGTCTCGGGCGGCGTTGTCGCCTGGCCGCAGGCTGTTATCATGATCCCGGGCGGCGCGCTCGGCGGCTATGCCGGTGTGTGGATCGCCAAACGCGTGCCGCAGAGCGTCGTACGCGGCTTCGTCGTCGCGGTTGGCCTGTTCCTGGCGTTTTATTACTTCGGCAAGGGGTGAGCGACGAGCAGATCCGGCCGTCTCTCCCTGGTCAGCCGCTCCGACTGCTCCCGCCGCCATGCCGCGATCTTCTTGTGATTGCCGGAGATCAGCACCTCGGGAATCTCCCTGCCCTCGAACTCCTGCGGTCGCGTGTAGTGGGGATGTTCGAGCAGGCCGTTTTCGAAACTCTCTTCCTCGCCGGACACGGCATTGCCCATGACGCCGGGCAACAGCCGCACCACCGCGTCGAGCAGCACCAGCGCTGCCGGTTCGCCGCCGGAGAGGATGAAATCGCCGATCGAGACTTCCTCTAACCCCCGCGCTTCGATCAGCCGCTGGTCGACGCCCTCGAAGCGGCCGCACAGGATGACCGCGCCCGGCCCGGCGGCGAGTTCGCGCACGCGCGCCTGGGTTAGCGGTTTGCCGCGCGGGCTCATCAGAAGGCGCGGACGCGTATCGCCCGGCGGCGAGGCGTGGTCGATAGCCCTGGCCAGCACATCGGCGCGCATCACCATGCCGGCGCCGCCGCCGGCCGGCGTGTCATCGACGGTGCGGTGCTTGTCGGTGGCGAAATCGCGGATCTGGATCGCTGCAAGCGACCATGTGCCGGCCTCGAGCGCGCGGCCCGCCAGCGACAGGCCGAGCGCGCCCGGAAACATCTCGGGATAGAGCGTCAGTACCGAGGCGGCAAAACTCACCGGTTGCCCCCGGCGTCGCGCGGACCGCGCGGCCTGCCCTTCGGATCGAAGTCCTCCTCGCCCGGCGCCTCGCCGTCCTCGTCCTCGACCAGTCCGGCCGCTACCGGATCGACGCGGACGAAGCCTTCGGCGATCGACACATCAGGCACGGCGGCCTGGGTGAACGGGATCAGCACGCCCTTGCGGCCGGCAAGCGTCACGTCGAGGATGTCGCCGCCGCCGAAATTATGCACCGCGACGACCTTGCCGAGCGCGGCCCCGGTATCGTCCCGAACCTCCAGTCCAACGAGGTCGGCATGGTAGAATTCATCCTCCTCGCCATCGTCCGGCAGCATCGAGCGGTCGACGAACAGTTCGGTACCGGCGAGCGCTTCGGCCGCATTGCGGTCGCTGATGCCTTTGAAGCGCACCACGACGACGGTGTTGGCCGGTCTGATGTCCGTGATCTGGAAGGCGCGGCCGTCCCTGGCATAGAGCGGCCCATAATCGGCCAGCGCCATCGGATCGCCGGTGAAGGTTTTCACCCGGAGTTCGCCCTTGATGCCATGGGCGGCGCCGATCACGGCCATCTGGACAGGGTTTTGCGGCTTGCTCATGGCGAAATATCCTTTGGCCTGCTCTAGCCCCAGCCCGGCGTCATTTCAATGATCGCCCCTTGTCATTTCAATGACGGGCTCTTCACCGCTTCCTAACCCGAACACCCCAAAATGCCGCCATGCAGGAATTCCTCATCCCGGCGAAACCCGATCTCCAGGCGGCGCGCGAAAGCTGGCTGAAGATGCTCGCGCGTGAACGTCGCCTGTCGCCCGCAACCGTCGAGGCCTATGAGCGCGACACGCGCCAGTTCCTGCATTTCCTCACCGGCCATTGCGGCGGCTCGCCCGGCATTTCCGACATCGCCAATCTGCGCCCGGCCGATCTGCGCGGCTTCCTCGCCGCCCGCCGCAACGCCGGCGCCGGCGCCCGCACGCTGGGCCGAGGCTTGGCCGGCATCCGCTCGCTGTTGCGTTTTCTCGAACGGCGAGGTCTCGCCAATGCGGCTGGTGCCGCGGCACTCCGCGCTCCGCGCCAACCCAAATCGTTGCCAAAACCGCTGACGGCGAGCGACGCCAAACAGGTCGTATCGGTGGAAGGCCAACTGGCCGAAGAGCCCTGGATCGCCGCCCGCAACGCCGCCGTGCTGACGCTGCTCTATGGCTCCGGCCTGCGCATTTCCGAGGCACTCGGTCTCGCCGGCGCCGATCTGGCCTCAGAAAGCGACACGGTGCTGCGTGTCACCGGCAAGGGCGGCAAGACGCGGCTGGTGCCGGTGCTGCCGGTGGCGCTTCGGGCCATCGCCGAATACCGCCGGCTCTGCCCCTACCATCTCGACCCCAAGGGCCTGCTGTTTCGCGGCGCGCGCGGCGGCCCGCTCAACCCGGCCATCATCCAGCGCGACATGGCCAAACTGCGCTCGGCGCTGAACCTGCCCGACACTGCGACGCCGCACGCGCTGCGCCATTCCTTCGCCACGCATCTGCTCGGCCGTGGCGGCGATCTGCGCACCATCCAGGAACTGCTCGGCCACGCCAGCCTGTCGACGACGCAGATCTACACCGGCGTCGACACCGCAAGGCTGCTCGAAATCTACGAATCGGCCCATCCGAGGGCGTGAAACCTTCAATTTCGTGACGCCAATTAACCGTTTTGCCGCTTTTCGGTCCTAGGAATAGGATCATGAAACGCGTCATTGCCATCGCCGACCGCGCAGCTTCCATCTCGCTGAAGCTGCTTGTCGCGCTCAACGTGCTGTTTTTCCTGTCATTCCTTGCCGTCCTGCTGTTCGCGGCAGGCAGGGCGCATGCGGAAGTCCCGACCTGCGCCGGCGCCGACATGCTGTCGGCCCTGCAGAAGAGCAACCCTGCCACTTACAGCAAGATCGAGGCGGAAGCCGCCGCGACGCTGAATGGCAAGGGCCTGTTGTGGAAGCTGGAGAAACCGGGCGAACAGCCATCCTACCTCTTTGGCACCATGCACATGACCGACCCGCGCGTCACCACGTTGCCTCCGGACGCACAGAAGGCCTTTGACGCCGCCGGCACCCTCATCATCGAAACCACCGATGTGCTCGACAAGCAGAAGATGATGACGGCGATGCTGAAAGAGCCGGACCTGATGATGTTCACCGACTCCACCACGCTGTCGTCCTTGCTGACGCCGGACGAAGCGGCGGCGATGAATGCAGCACTCGACGCGCGCGGCATTCCGCCGGCAACGGTCGCCAAGATGAAGCCGTGGATGCTGTCGGCGATGATGGCGCTTCCGGCCTGCGAACTCGCCCGCCAGTCCGGCGGAGCGTCGGTGCTCGACGTCAAGCTGGCCGAGAGCGCCAAGGCTGCCGGCAAGCCGGTCGAAGGTCTGGAAACGGCCGAGAGCCAGCTGCGCGCCATGGCCTCGTTGCCGCTCGCCTTCCACATGAAGGGCCTGGTCGACACGCTGAAGCTCGGCGACAAGGTCAACGACATCAACGAGACCATGATCGTGCTCTACCAGCGCGGCGACACCGGCATGTTTTGGCCGCTGTTCCGCGTCGCCATGCCGGAGGAGCAGAACGACGCCTCGGGCTATGCCGCCTTCGAGGAAACCATGATCACCAGCCGCAACAAGGTCATGGTCGATCACGCCGAACCGATCCTGGCCAAAGGCAATGCCTTCATGGCGGTCGGCGCGCTGCACCTTCCCGGCCCCGAGGGACTGGTCGAGGATTTTCGCAAGGCCGGCTACACCGTCACCGCCGTTGGGCTTTAGCCGCTATTTGATCAAGACCTGAGCCAGCATCGCCGGAACGACGATGCGGTGAAACGGCATGATGACGGCGAGATAGGTCCGCCCGAACAGATTGTGCGTCTTCACGATCGTCGACGCGGCCACTTCCTGCCGGCCCGCGCCGAGGTCGCTCACCTCCACCAGGAGGCGGAAATCGAGATGCCGGTCGTCCAGCCCGAGGACGACCCTGCCGGGCGCCTGGCTGATGAGCGGAAATATGCCGATCCTGCTTTCCGGCGGTGCGTCGGGGTCAGCCCCGCCTTTCAGCCCAAATGGCCTGACAGCGAGGTTGCGCAGCGCCGTAAGCCGGCCGACCCACAGCGGGGTTCGCCCCAGGGCGCGCTCGGCCGCGCCAATGGCGGTCAGGGCAAGACCATCGGTTGTCAGCACGTAGCGGTCGGCGAACTGAGCGCCGGCAAGAACGCTTTCGGGATCAGGAAAAGTCTGTGCAGTGGGGGTCATATCGGCAAATCCCTCGCAACCAACGATAGCATCGGTTGGTTTGGAACACTGCGTGGCGAAACGCCGCCAGCCCGGAGAGGACTGGTCGAGGATTTTCGTAAAGCCGGCTATACTGTCACCGCCGTCAATTGAGTCGGATGGCGGTGGGGGGCCCAAACGCCGCGTTTTCGGCGCTTTCCTTCCCTAGCGTGAAACCCATTCAACGGTTGCGCGTTGATGGCTGTTGATTGATCATTTTCATCCACGGAGGACACTTTTATGGCGAATCCATCGAACGACACTCCCAGGCCAAGCGGCGGGGGCGGCAGCCCCTGGCTGATTGCGCTGGTCGTCGTTATCCTGGCGATTGTCGCGTATTATGTTTTCGGCAGAAGCGGCGAGCATCCGGCACCCGCCGAACCGCCAGCGGCCAGCACGCCGGCCCCTGCGCCCGCGCCCGCTCCGGCACCCGAGCCAGCACCGGCTCCTGCGCCAGCTCCGGCCCCTGCGCCAGCACCCGCGCCTGCTCCGGCACCAGCGCCTGCTCCCGCTCCGGCGCCTGCACCGGCCAACTGATCGGCCCGGCACCAGATACCAACGGCCCGCTGAAAGGCGGGCCGTTTTGTTTTGAGGCGATAGCGCCTGAAAGGCCTTTCCAGAAACTCGCTCCGGTGAGTCAGCTGGTGTGATTTGCGAGAACCGGAGCGCAGCGGACATTCAGGTCCGTGAGCAGCGCATGACCCCGAAAATCGGTCCGATTTTCGGAAAGGATCATGCGCCAGTCAAAAGTGTCACAGCGTCCTTTGCGCGTCCAAGAGGGCGCGCGGCGCTGTGAGAAGCGCAGAAACCCGCACCAGATGGCCGCCGGAGTAGAGTTTATGAAAGGCCTTTAGATATGGATGGGCTTGAAGAAAGTGGCCAGCGCCGCTTCCTTCACCGCTTCCGACATCGTCGGATGCGCGTGGCAGGTGCGGGCGAGGTCTTCCGACGAGCCGCCGAACTCCATCAGCACCGCCGCCTCGTGGATCATCTCGCCGGCGCCGAAGCCGACAATGTGCACGCCGAGCATACGGTCGCTGACCTTGTCGGCGAGGATCTTCACGAAACCGTCCGTGTGCAGCATGGCGCGCGCGCGGCCATTGGCGCTGAACGGGAATTTTCCGATCTTGTAGTCGATGCCGGCCTTCTTCAGCTCTTCCTCGGTCTTGCCGACCGAGGCGATTTCCGGGCTGGTGTAGACGACACTCGGGATAACCTCGTAGTTCACATGGCCGGCCTGGCCGGCGATGGTTTCGGCCACCGCCACGCCCTCGTCCTCGGCCTTGTGCGCCAGCATCGGCCCGGCGATGACATCGCCGATGGCATAGATGCCGGGAACGTTGGTCTTGAGATGCCCGTCGGTCTTGACCCGGCCGCGCTCGTCGACGTCGACGCCGGCTTCTTTCAGCCCGAGACTGTCGGAAAAAGCGCGGCGGCCGGTGGCGATCAGCACGACATCGGCGGCGATGGTCTCGGCGGCGCCACCCTTCACCGGCTCGAAGGTGACGGTGGCACCCTTCTTGGCCTTGGCGACACCGGTGACCTTGGCGCCGAGCTTGAACTCGAAGCCTTGCTTGGAGAGCAGCCGCTGGAATTGCTTGGAGACCTCGCCGTCCATGCCGCCGAGGATCGTGTCGAGGAACTCGACGACGGTGACCTTGGCGCCGAGCCGCGCCCACACCGAGCCGAGCTCGAGCCCGATGACGCCGCCGCCGACCACCACGAGGTGGCCCGGAACCTTGTCCAGCGACAGCGCGCCGGTCGACGACACGATGATTTTCTCGTCGAAATCGACCTTGACGCCGGGAATGCCGGCGACATCGGAACCGGTGGCGATGACGATATTCCCGGTCTCGATCTCCTCGACCTTGCCGTCCTCGGAGGTGACCGAGACCTTGCCCGCCGCGACCACCTTGCCGGTGCCGCGGAAGCTGTCGATCTTGTTCTTCTTGAACAGGAAGGCGACGCCGTTGACGTTGGACGCCACCGTCGCATCCTTGTGTGCCATCATCTTCTTGAGGTTGAGCTTGGGTGCCGCGATCTCGACGCCCAGCGTGTCGAAGGAATGGCCGGCCTCGGCGAACATTTCGGAGGCATGGAGCAGCGCCTTGGACGGGATGCAGCCGATGTTGAGGCAAGTGCCGCCGAAGGTCGCGTTCTTCTCGACCACCGCGACCTTCAGCCCAAGCTGTGCCGCCTTGATGGCGCAGACATAGCCGCCGGGTCCAGATCCGATGATAACGACGTCATAAGCCATGTTTGTTTCCCTTTGCTTGGCGCTCAGCGGCCGCCGCTGACATTCAGGATCGCGCCTGTCGTATAGGATGCGGCGTCGGATAGAAGATAGAGAATCGCTGCCGCGACTTCATCCGCGGTGCCCGCCCTTTTCATCGGCAGCGAGTCCTGGATCAGCGCCACCCGATCCGGCTGTCCGCCGGAGGCGTGGATATCGGTGTCGATAATGCCCGGCCGCACCGCGTTGACGCGGATGCCTTCCAGCGCCACCTCGCGGGCAAGCCCGATGGTGAACGTGTCGATGGCGCCCTTGGAGGCGGCATAGTCGACGTAATTGTCGGGCGCGCCCAGCACCGCCGCCGCCGACGAGATGTTGACGATCGCTCCGCCCTTGCCACCATGGCGCGTCGACATGCGCTTGACCGCTTCGCGGGCGCAGAGGATGGAACCGACGACATTGATGCGCATCATGCGCTCCAGCCGTGCCGCGCTCATCTCGTCGACACGCGCCTTGGCGTCGACGATACCGGCATTGTTGACGAAGGCGTCTAGCCGGCCCCAGGTGCGGTCCACCGCTTCGAAGATGGCCAGGATGTCGGCCTCGCTGCCGACATCACCCTTGACGGCAAAAGCGTCGCCGCCGGCAGCCTTGATCTCGGCAACCAGCGCGTCGGCCGCCGCCTGGTTCGAGGCATAGTTGATTGCAACGCGATAGCCCGCCTTGGACCCCTGCCGGCAGACCGCGGCGCCAATGCCGCGACTGCCGCCGGTGACCAACAGCACCTTTTGCGTCTCGCTCATTCCTGGCATCCCTTCAGCGTAAACACATCCGACGGCACTTTTGAGAATCCGCTGCCACCATAGGCCAGCGAATGCCGCAATGACGGCCCAAGATCGGGAAAGATCAGTGTCTTCGGCGCATCGACACCTTCGGCCGGCAACAGCCCGATCGCGCCCTTTTCATCCGACGTATAGATCACACCGTTCCACAGCGTGCAGGCGGCAAGTTCGCCGCCGGTGACGTCGCCCTCGGGGCATTTGTACATCAAGGAACCGTTCGGCCGCGCTTCACCCGAGCTCCACATCACAATGCCGTTCAGCACCACATTGTTGTCGAGGATCATGCGGTAACTGTTGGTGACAACAGCTGAGGTCCCGGTCGGCGTAAAGTCGATCTCGCTGCCACTCTGCGCGTCACCATAGACGGCGAGTTCGATCGGGCAGGCGGCATAAGCGGCAGAGTTGGTAAACAAGATCGCCAGCAATCCAGCGAGACATCGGATGGTGGGCGACATTGCGCTTTGCATCGCGGTGCCCTACTGGCTCTCGCGGCCATCGGCGTTTTCCAGAACGCCAAAATCGGTCATCAGCAGCAGCGGCTCGCCGGCCGCGTCCAGCCCCCAGAACGATGGATAGAATCCGTCGCCCCAGCCGCTCCAGAACATGGCGATGTTGAGCGGGTTGCCGGCAACCGGATGATGCATGACGAACCTGTCCTGGTTGGGCGCGAATTCGGCCGCCAGCACGTCGTCATAGTAATTCTGCTCGGCCTTGAGCTTGTCCTGCTCACCCGACATCAGCGCCATCGCCGTTTTGTCCATGAACGAGCCAAGGCCGGCATCGACGGGATAGCCGAAGATCTCGTCGCCCTTCAAGGTCGACGCATCCTGGCCGGGCACTGTCGCCAGTTCCCAGCGAACCGGCGTGCCGGGCTTGAAGCGCAGCACCGAAATCGCGACGCGGCCCTGGGCTTCCAGCAGCGAAACCGGGTAGCGCCCCGGTTTGACCCTACGGCTCAAGGCCGGCATCTCGGTATCGCTGATCAGAGGATCGCACGCGATGATTTCACCGGTCGGCAATTCGAGTTCGCCGATCGGAGTGACGGTGATCTTCCGCTCTTCCAGTTGAGCATCGCTCAAAGCGAAAATGCCAAGATTGCTGCTCGCCTGCGAAGGGTCCCATTGGGCTGCCGTCGCCAGCGACGGAACGACGGCGGCGGCCAGGCCAATAGACCGCAGGACGCCACCGGCTCGCCGGCCCAGGCTGTAACCGAACCGCTCCAGCCAGCCGCTCATCGGGGGTCAGCCTTGCTCACAGATCAAGCACCAGCCGTTCCGGATCCTCAAGGCTTTCCTTGACGCGCACCAGGAAGGTCACGGCTTCCTTGCCGTCTACGATGCGGTGGTCGTAGCTCAGCGCCAGATACATCATCGGCCGGATGACGATCTGGCCGCCGACCACGACCGGCCGGTCCTGGATCTTGTGCATGCCCAGAATGCCGGACTGCGGCGCGTTGAGGATCGGCGTCGACATCAGCGAGCCATAGACGCCGCCATTGGAAATCGTGAACGTGCCGCCCTGCATGTCGGCGACCGACAGCTTGCCGTCACGCGCGGCGATGCCCAGCCGGCCGATCTCCTTCTCGATCTCGGCGATCGACATCTGGTCGGCATCGCGCACGACCGGCACGACGAGGCCCTTCTCGGTGCCGACGGCGACGCCGACATGAGCGAAATTCTTGTAGATGATGTCGGTGCCGTCGATCTCGGCATTGACCGCCGGGATTTCCTTCAGCGCGTGGGTGACGGCCTTGGTGAAGAAGCCCATGAAGCCGAGCTTCACGCCGTGCTTCTTCTCGAACACGTCCTTATACTTGGTCCGCAGCGCCATAACGGCTGACATGTCGACCTCGTTGAAGGTGGTCAGCATGGCGGCGGTCGACTGCGCTTCCTTCAGCCGGCGCGCGATGGTCTGGCGCAATTTGGTCATGCGCACGCGTTCTTCGCGCGAGGCATCGTCGCCCGAGGACGGCGCGCGAACGGCAATCGGTGCAGGTGCCGGAGCCGCCTTCGGTGTCTCGGCCGGCTGCGACGGCGCGCCCTTGGCGATGGCGTCGAGCACGTCGCCCTTGAGCACCTGGCCGCGCTTGCCCGAACCGGACAGCTGGTCGACCGACAGATTGTTCTCGGCGATCAGTTTTGCGGCGGCCGGCGCCGGCGGCATGCTGCGCGGCTCGACCGCGCCGGCATCGCCGGCGACCTTGGCGGTCTCGGCCGCGGCCTGCTTGCCGGTCGTCGCCGCATCCGGCGACGAGGCCTGCGACACCGCCTGCGGCTTGGTCGCCGGAGCAGAGCCACCTGCCGAGATCGAGCCCAACAAAGCGCCGACAGCGACCGTCTCGCCCTCCTTGGCGACGATTTCGCCCAGCGTGCCGGCGGCGGCCGCAGGCACCTCCACCGTCACCTTGTCGGTTTCGAGTTCGACCAGCGGCTCGTCGACGGCAATGGCATCGCCGACCTTCTTGAACCATTTGCCGATGGTCGCCTCGGTGACGGATTCGCCGAGAGTGGGGACGCGGATTTCGGTAGCCATTGTGCCTGTCCGTTTCTTTCGTTCTGTTATTCGCCCAATTCTGCTTTATTCGCCAAGCGCGTCTTCGAGCAAGGCGGCGAGCTGGGCAAGGTGCTTGGACATCAAGCCGGTCGCCGGCGACGCGGCCGCCGGGCGGCCGGTGTAGCGCACCCGCTGATGCTTGGCGTCGATATGCGCCAGCACCCATTCCAGATACGGGTCGATGAACGACCAGGCGCCCATGTTCTTGGGCTCCTCCTGGCACCACACCATCTCGGCGTTGCGGAAACGTGACAGTTCGGTGATCAGCGCCTTGGCCGGGAATGGATAGAGCTGTTCGACGCGCAAGAGATAAATGTCGTTAATGCCGCGCTTCTCGCGCTCTTCATAGAGGTCGTAATAGACCTTGCCCGAGCACAGCACGACGCGGCGGATCTTGCTGTCCTTGGTGAGCTTGATCGCCTGGTTGGGCAACAGCTGGGCGTCGTCCCACAACAGCCGGTGGAACGAGCTTTCGCCCGAGATTTCCGGCAGTGTCGACACCGCCCGCTTGTGGCGCAGCAGCGACTTCGGCGTCATCAGGATCAGCGGCTTGCGGAAGTCGCGCTTCAGTTGCCGCCGCAAGATGTGGAAGTAGTTGGCCGGCGTGGTGCAGTTTGCCACCTGCATATTGTCTTCGGCGCAAAGCTGCAGGAAGCGCTCGAGCCTTGCCGAGGAATGTTCCGGACCCTGGCCTTCATAGCCATGCGGCAGAAGACAGACGAGGCCCGACATTCTGAGCCACTTGCGCTCGCCCGACGAGATGAACTGGTCGAACACCACCTGGGCGCCGTTGGCGAAGTCGCCGAACTGCGCTTCCCACAAGGTCAGCGCCTTCGGCTCGGCGAGGCTGTAGCCATATTCGAAGCCCAGCACCGCCTCTTCCGACAGCATCGAGTTGATGACTTCGTAGCCAGCCTGTGCCGCCGACAGATTGTTGAGCGGGATGTAGCGGGTTTCGTCGCGCTGGTCGTAGAGCACGGAATGGCGCTGCGAGAAGGTACCGCGCTCGGAATCCTGGCCCGACAGGCGGATCGGGTTGCCGTCAAGCAGGATGGCGCCGAAGGCCAAGGCCTCGGCCGTCGACCAGTCGATGCCTTCGCCGGACTCGATCGCCTCGCGGCGGTTTTCGAGGAAGCGGATGATGGTCTTGTGCGCCTCGAAACCCTTCGGCACCTCGGTCAGCTTCTTGCCGATTTCCTTCAGCGTCTTGACCGGCACGGCGGTTTTGCCGCGCCTCTGTTCGTCCTGGTTGTCGGCCGTGCGCAGGCCCGACCAGGCGCCATCCAGCCAGTCGGCCTTGTTGGGCTTGTAGGCCTGGCCGACTTCCCATTCCTGCTCCAGATGCGCGCGCCAGTCGGCCTTCATCTGGTCGAGCTCGGCCTGGGTGATGTGGCCCTCGGCGATCAGCCGGTCGCCATAGATCTGCACCGTCGTCTTGTGGGTGCGGATGTTGCGGTACATGATCGGCTGGGTGAAGGCCGGTTCGTCGCCCTCATTGTGGCCGAAGCGGCGATAGCAGAACATGTCCACGACCACCGGCTTGTGGAACTTCATGCGGAATTCGATCGCCACCTTGGTGGCATGCACCACGGCTTCCGGGTCGTCGCCATTGACGTGGAAGATCGGCGCCTCGATCATCTTGGCGACGTCGGACGGATAGGGCGACGAGCGCGAGAAGCGCGGATTGGTGGTGAAGCCGATCTGGTTGTTGATGATGAAATGCAGCGTGCCGGCGACGCGGTGGCCGCGCAGGCCCGACAGGCCGAGGATTTCGGCGATCACGCCCTGGCCGGCGAAGGCGGCGTCGCCATGCAGGAGCAGCGGCAGCACCTTGGCCCGCTCCTCCAGCGGCACGATCTCCTCGCGGCCGCGGCCGAACAGATAGTCCTGCTTGGCGCGTGCCTTGCCCATCACCACCGGATCGACGATTTCCAGGTGCGAGGGGTTGGCGGTCAGCGATAGATGCACCTTGTTGCCGTCGAACTCGCGGTCCGACGAAGCGCCGAGATGATACTTCACGTCGCCCGAGCCTTCGACCTCGTCGGGGGCGGCCGAGCCGCCCTTGAACTCGTGGAAGATGGCGCGGTGAGGCTTCGCCATGACTTGGCTCAGCACGTTGAGGCGGCCGCGATGCGCCATGCCGAGCACGATCTCCTTCATGCCGAGCTGGCCGCCGCGCTTGACGATCTGCTCCAGCGCCGGGATCAGCGCCTCGCCGCCGTCGAGGCCGAAGCGCTTGGTGCCCTTGTACTTGACGTCGATGAACTGCTCGAAGCCCTCCGCCTCGACCAGCTTCTGCAGGATCGCCTTCTTGCCGGTGTTGGTGAAGGAGATCTCCTTGTCGGCACCCTCGATGCGCGCCTGGATCCAGGCCTTCTCCTCGGGATCGGAGATGTGCATGAACTCGACGCCCAGCGTCGAGCAATAGGTGCGGGTGAGTATCTCCAGCATCTGCCGGATGGTGCCGAATTCGAGGCCGAGCACGTTGTCGAGGAAGATCGGCCGGTCATAATCGGCTGCAGTGAAGCCGTAATTCTCCGGCGACAATTCATTGTAGTCCTCGAGCGGCTTGGCGATGCCGAGCGGGTCGAGATTGGCGTGCAGATGGCCACGCATGCGGTAGGCGCGGATCATCATGATGGCGCGCACCGAATCGCGTGTCGCCTGGTGCACGTCGGCGTCCGACAAGACAACGCCGTTGGTAACCGCCTTGTCCTTGACCTTCTTCTCCAGGTGCTTCTCGACGATGCCCCAATTGCCGTCGAGCGCCGACACCAGTTCGCCATTGGCCTGCAGCGGCCAGGAAGGTTTTGCCCAGGAAGCGCCCTTGGCATTCCTGCGCACATCGCCGGCATCGTCCTTCAGTCCGGCGAAGAATTCCTGCCACTCGGGATTGACCGAGGCGGGATCGTCCTCATAGGCGGCATAGAGCGCGTCGATATAATCGGCATTGCCGCCATAGAGGAACGAGGTGAGCGAAAATTGGTCGTTGGCCTGATCTTGTCTTGCCATGTCGTTTCAGCGGAGCCGCGCTCCGTCTCCTGTTGGAGCGAATAGGGAGTAGCGAATAGCGAGTAGGGATTTCCCGTGCTCGCCCCGTTACTCTTTCTCCCTATTCGCTATTCACTACTCGCTACCCACTTTAACCCTTGATCGCCTCGACCAAGGTCGTGCCCAGCCGTGCCGGCGAGGGCGATACTTTTATCCCGGCCGATTCCATCGCCGCGATCTTGTCCTCGGCGCCGCCCTTGCCGCCGGAGATGACCGCGCCCGCGTGGCCCATGGTGCGGCCGGCCGGCGCCGTGCGCCCGGCGATGAAGCCGGCCATCGGCTTCTTGCGGCCACGTTTGGCTTCGTCCTTGAGGAACTGCGCGGCGTCTTCCTCGGCCGAACCGCCGATCTCGCCGATCATGATGATCGACTTGGTCTCGTCGTCGGCGAGGAACATCTCGAGCACGTCGATGAACTCGGTGCCCTTGACGGGGTCGCCGCCAATGCCGACGGCGGTGGTCTGGCCGAGGCCGACATTGGTGGTCTGGAACACAGCCTCATAGGTAAGTGTTCCCGAGCGCGAAACAACACCGACCGAGCCCTTGCGGAAGATGTTTCCGGGCATGATGCCGATCTTGCATTCGTCGGGGGTGAGCACGCCCGGGCAGTTCGGGCCGATCAGCCGCGAGGTCGAGCGGTCGAGCCGCGCCTTGACCTTGATCATGTCCATCACCGGAATGCCCTCGGTGATGCAGATGATCAGCGGGATTTCCGCCTCGATCGCTTCCAGGATCGCTTCGGCGGCACCCGCCGGCGGCACGTAGACGACCGAGGCATTGGCGCCGGTCTTTTCCTTGCCCTCGGCGACGGTGGCGAAGATCGGCAGGCTTTCGCCCTTCGACCCGGTCCAGGTCTCGCCGCCCTTCTTGGGATGGATGCCGCCCACCATCTTGGTGCCGTGATAGGCCAGCGCCTGTTCGGTGTGGAACGTGCCGGTCTTGCCGGTCAGGCCCTGCACCAGCACCTTGGTGTTCTTGTCGACGAGAATGGACATCGGAGCCCTTTTCTAAAGACTGTTGATCGAGGAAGGCGAGACGCGCCGGTAGACGCCGCTCACCATGTCTTGCCAGCCATCGCTGCCGGCGGGTTTGAAATGCAGTCGCATGCGGTAGGTGTCGGCATCGTCAAAAATATACGTCACGCGTGCGGAGCCGCGCGGCGACGACCGTTCCAGAACCAGTTCATTGCCGCTCCATGTGCCTGTGGCCGGCGAGGCCGGCACGAAGCCCATCGAATCGAACTGATGCATGGTGACGACGCTGTTCGGCTGGTCGAAGCCGAACACATTGTGCGCACCGAAGGAAATCGTGCCGTCGCGGCGCTGGCGATAGCGCTGCACCACGAACAGGCCGCCGAACTGTGCCTCTGCCAGCACCTCCGAAGTCGCTTGGCCGCCATCAGCCCATTGTGTGTCCGCCACTTCTTCCTCGCCGCGCCACGCGCCGGCCAGCGCCAGCAGGCGCTGGTGATCGGCGGAAAGTGAGGAGAAGGAGGCAGCGTTCATCGGTCAGAGCCGCTTCAGGTCGGTGACGGTCAGATCGCTCTTGGCGTTGCCGGTGTTGAGCGTCGTCGCCGGCTCGAACATCAGCACCACCGGCTCGGCGGTCAGCGAACGCGGCCGGTGCTCGACACCGCGCGGCACGACGATGAAGTCGCCCTCGCCGAGTTCGACCGGACCATCGCGGAAATCGATGGCGATCCTGCCCCGCAGCACGAGGAAGGCTTCGTCCTCATTGTCATGCGCGTGCCAGTCGAAAGCCTCGCCGAACTTGGCGACCTTCGCCTGGCTGTCATTGACGTCGCCGGCGATATGCGGATCGAAGACCTTCTTGATCTTCGCGTCCGCCACCTCGACGAGGTTTATCTTGCGCGGAGGCATCCGCTCAGCCCTTCACCGCCGCCACGATCTTCTTGGCTGCGTCGTCGAGATCATCGGCCGAGACGACGTTGAGGCCGCTGTCGTTGATGATCTTCTTGCCGAGCTCGGCATTGGTGCCTTCGAGGCGTACCACCAGCGGCACTTTCAGGCCGACTTCCTTGACCGCGGCGATGACGCCCTCGGCAATGATGTCGCACTTCATGATGCCGCCGAAGATGTTGATCAGTATGCCTTTGACCGCCGGATCCTTGGTGATGATCTTGAACGCAGCCGTCACTTTTTCCTTCGACGCGCCGCCGCCGACATCGAGGAAGTTGGCGGGTTCCGCGCCATAGAGCTTGATGATGTCCATCGTCGCCATGGCGAGGCCGGCGCCGTTGACCATGCAGCCGATATTGCCGTCGAGCGCGACATAGGCGAGGTCGTATTTCGACGCCTCGATTTCCTTCTCGTCCTCTTCAGTGGTGTCGCGCAGTTCGAGCACGTCGGGGTGGCGGAACAGCGCGTTGTTGTCGAACGATACCTTGGCGTCGAGCACGCGCAGCCGGCCGTTCTTCATGACGATCAGCGGGTTGACCTCGAGCAGGCTCATGTCCTTCTCGACGAAGGCCTTGTAAAGGATCGGGAACAGCGTGCCGCCGTCCTTGGCCGCGTCGCCGTCGAGCTTGAGCGCGCCGTTGAGCGCCTTGACGTCATCCGCCGTCACACCCTTTTCCGGGTCGATGGCGACGGTGATGATCTTTTCCGGCGTGTCATGGGCGACCGCCTCGATGTCCATGCCGCCTTCAGTCGAGACGACGAAGGCGATGCGGCCGACCGAACGGTCGACCAGGATCGACAGATAGAGCTCTCGCTCGATGTCGGCGCCGTCTTCGATATAGAGCCGGTTGACCTGCTTGCCGGCCGGGCCGGTCTGCTTGGTCACCAGCGTGTGACCGAGCATCTCGTTGGCGTTGGCGACGACGTCGGCGACCGACTTCGCCAGCCGCACGCCACCCTTGGCGTCGGGGCCGAGCTCCTTGAACTTGCCCTTGCCGCGGCCGCCGGCATGGATCTGGCTCTTCACCACATAGAGCGGGCCGGGCAGCGCCTTGGCTGCGGCTTCCGCCTCGCTTGCCTTGAACACCGGCACGCCTTCGGCCACGGGCGCGCCAACGCTCTTCAGCAGCGCCTTGCCCTGATATTCATGGATGTTCATTGGGAACTATCTCCAGGTCTTTTGCCGGGGTTGTCTTTTGGCGGGGTTTACTTCGAGGCGAGCTGCGGTGCGATCTTGACGCAGGCCTCGGTCAAGCCCTGCACCGTCGCCACCGAGCTTTCGAACATCTTCTGTTCGGTCTTGTTGAGGTCGATCTCGATGATGCGCTCGACACCGCCGGCGCCGATCACCACGGGAACGCCGACATAAGTGCCCTTGACGCCATACTGGCCGGAGAGGTGCGCGGCACAAGGCAGGACGCGCTTCTTGTCCTTGAGATAGGCTTCGGCCATCTGGATCGCCGAGGCGGCCGGCGCGTAGTAGGCCGAGCCGGTCTTGAGCAGGCCGACGATCTCGGCGCCGCCGTCGCGGGTGCGCTGCACGATCTGGTCGAGCTTCTCCTTCGAGGTCCAGCCCATCTTGACGAGGTCGGGCAACGGAATGCCCGACACTGTCGAATAGCGGATCATCGGCACCATGGAATCGCCGTGGCCGCCGAGCACGAATGCGGTGACGTCCTCGACCGAGACCTTGAATTCCTCGGCCAGGAAATAGCGGAAGCGTGCGCTGTCGAGCACGCCGGCCATGCCGACGACATGGGTCTTGGGCAGGCCGGAAAACTTCTGCAGCGCCCACACCATGGCATCGAGCGGGTTGGTGATGCAGATGACGAAGGCCTTGGGCGCGTACTTCTTCAGACCGGCGCCGACCTGCTCCATGACCTTGAGATTGATGCCGAGCAAATCGTCGCGGCTCATGCCCGGCTTGCGCGGCACGCCGGCGGTAACGATGCAGACATCGGCGCCCTCGATGCCGGCATAGTCGTTGACGCCGGTTAGCCGGGAGTCGAAACCATCGACCGGCGACGATTGCGCGATATCGAGCCCCTTGCCTTGCGGAATACCCTCGGCGATATCGAACAGAACCACGTCGCCGAGGTCCTTGAGGCCGATCATGTGGGCCAGCGTGCCGCCGATCATGCCCGAGCCGATAAGCGCTATCTTGTTGCGTGCCATGTGAGGATATTTTCCCTTTGTCTGTTACGGTGCCCCAAGTCTTTAGTGACTTGATGACGGCATCGAGGAAGAGGCCGGAATGCTGCGGAAACCCGTGAGATTTCGCCGCACCCAATAGCCCCGGTGCAAGATAAATTCAAACGATTATTTTGGAGTGAGCATTTTCAATCGGTTAGATGGATTGGGACTTACGTAAACGTCAAAGTTCGTAAGCCGACTTGGGAGAAAGTACACCATGAAGGTGGAGATCATAAGACTTGAAGCCGGCGATGACGCCCTTGTGATGCGGGTTGCCGAGGATGTGTTCGACGAGCCGGTCAGGCCAGATCGATTGGCAGCCTATCTCAGGCAACCAGGCCATTTCATGATCGTGGCCTTGGCTGACAGCGTGGTTGTCGGACAATGCGCGGCGGTGATCCACCGCCATCCCGACAAGGTTGCGGAACTCTACATCGACGAGGTCGGCGTATCGCCCGCCTTCCAACGCCAGGGTATCGCGCGCAGAATGCTCGACGCGATGTTCGCGATCGGCAGGGAGCATGGCTGCGAAGAGGCCTGGGTCGGCACCGAGCCCGACAACGTCCCGGCCCGCGCGCTTTATGAGTCGCGCGATTCGGTGGCCGAGCCGTTCGTGATGTACGTTTACAGGCTCTAGACCATGCAGATGGGTCGCTGTGCGGCCACGACAACAAGGAGGTTAGCCATGGCCGAAACAGAACCTCTCATTCTGCGCCGCTGGTCGTCCGTCATCCGTACACGGGATCGCGCTGCCTATGCCGCCTATGTCGGGAGGACAGGGGGGCTCGATTACGCGGCCACGACAGGCAATCGCGGCTTCCAGATGCTTATGCGTGATCGTGGCGACGACACGACGGAGATCGTGACCTTGAGCTGGTGGACATCAATGGATGCCGTGCGAGGTTTTGCCGGCGACGCACCGGAACTGGCCCGCTACTACCCTGAAGATGATCGCTATCTCCTGGAGAAATCCGAATTCGTCGATCACTACACAGTTGTTGCCGGCAGTTTGCCAACCGCCTGAAGGGTTCAAGCCGTGGCGACGGGAGGCTCGCCGTGCCGGCCTCCCGGTTTGTTCGCCTTCGCTTTCCGCCGTTCCGCCCAGTCCTCCAGCCAGTCGCGGCTCTGCATCTCGATCAGGCGGGAGGCCGTGCGTTCGAACTCGAACACTTCGACGCCGCGCTTGGCCACATAGAGCTCTTGCGGCGCGGCCTCGGCGCTCACCACCAGGCGCACATGGTGGTCGTAGAGCGTGTCGATCAGCAGGATGAAGCGTTTGGCTTCGTTGCGCTTGCCTTCGCCCAGCACCGGCACGTGATCGATGAAGACCGTCGAGAAACGCCCGGCGATGGCCAGGAAATCGCGCGCGCCGAGCGGTTTTTCGCAGAGATCGGCGAAGGAAAACCGGGCCGCGTTGCCGGCGGCGGCCGGCACCACAACATGCCGTCCCTTCAGCGTCAGCGACGTCGCTTCTGTCGGCGCGCCGCGCGTCATCGTCCGCCAAGCCTCGTCGAGCGCCCGGTCGGCCGCTTCATCGACCGGCGTGACATAGACCGGCGTGCGGTCGAGCTTTTCCAGCCGGTAATCCTTATCGCTGTCGAGCGACAGCACCTGCGCATGCCGTTCCAGGATGCCGATGAACGGCAGGAACAGCTGGCGATTGAGCCCGTCGCGGTAAAGATTTTCCGGCGCCACGTTCGAGGTGGCGACCAGTACGACGCCATTGGCAAACAGCGCCGAAAACAGCCTGGACAGGATCATCGCGTCGGCAATGTCGGTGACCGAAAATTCGTCGAAGCACAGCACCCAGGCCTGTTCGGCCAGCGCCTTGGCCACCGGCGGGATCGGATCGTCCTCTTTGACGTCGCCATTCTTGCGCGCCTGCCGGTGCTTCTGGATACGGTCCTGCACGTCGGCCATGAAGTCGTTGAAATGCACGCGGCGCTTGCGACGGACCGGCAGCAGCTCGAAGAACATGTCCATCAGCATGGTCTTGCCGCGGCCGACACCGCCATGGATGTAGAGACCCCTGACGATGTCCCGCGTCTCGCGCTTACGGGCAAACAGCCAGCCCAGCGCACTCGATTTGTGCGCCAGCCGCTTGGCCGAGATTTCATCGGTCAGCCGGTCGAGCGCAGCGGCGATGCGTTCCTGCGCCAAGTCGCGTTCGACCGCGCCGGTTTCCACCAGATGGTCGTAGCGCTGCCTGACGGTCGCATGGGTCTGGAGGCCGTCACGCAGATGCATAGGTCACGTCGTTTGTTCTATGCGTGTCGCGGTCCCGAAACCGGGGCCGTTTGTGCGACATGCACTGGGGAGGTCGGGCCTATCTTGTAAGCGAGATCGGCTGGCCGTTGGAAGTCTGGCCGTCGAATTTCGAGCCGCCCGAGGAATAGAGCCGCGCCAGCGAGCCGCCATTCTCATCGTAAAGCGTCAACTGCTTGCCTGCAACGTTCCACGACTTGATGCCGTCGATCGGCGCCGGGCAATGCAGCGGCCCGGCGCGGAAGCCGGCACCGAACTTGGTCTGCGGCGTCGCGATCTTGCAGCTCTGGCCGGAAACGCTGGCGTTCCAGACCCCGGCCACGCTTGCCGCGTTGAGATCCGAGGCGCCGGCGGGCGCCGCGCCGTCAGGCGGCAAGGACGCAACCTGTGTGTTTGCCGGTGCGGTCGGGAATTGCGACGGGTCGGTGGTGCCGGGCGAGGCCGGCGGCGGCAGCTGGTTGGAACTCACCTGGCCGGCCGGAGCCGCAGGCAGTGGCGCGGGCTGCTGGTCCTCCATCGACGAGAAGCGTGTGGTCGAGCAGCCACTCGCAACGAGCGCCGCCAGCGATACGGCCACCAGACCGCTTTTCGAAAAATTCATTACAACCTCCGTCGGAGCCGGCTGGGGGGATGCCGTCCGCGCAATCTCACCTCCACCAAGATGGAGAAGGTGGCGAAATTTCAACCCGATATGGTTAAAATAGGGTTTGCGGCAAGAATTGTTGCAAATTTATCGCAATACCCGCGGTCACAGGCCTGCTCCCAAGCGCTCGGGCAACCTGCGGGTGGGCCAATTGCCGAGTCCTGCCCGGGCTAGCGCGGATCGAACCGGTAGAGCGATTGCGCGAGAGCCGCTGGAGGCCGCAGCAGGTCGGCGCATCGGCGGTCCAGCGCAAGCGCCAGACCATGAGTCCGAAGGACTGCCGCCTTCCAATCGCCGGCCGTTTTCAGCAGGGCCATGGCATCTGACGGGCGGTCGGCCGCGATCATGACATCCGCCGCGACGACGCGATCTTCCGGAGAGATCGGTGCGCCTGCCTTCAGCTTGCCGGCCAATCCAACCCACTGTTCCCAGGGGAAGTCCGCGGCGAGCTGCTGCGGGCGCGGTGGCGGTTCCGTCCCACCGCTTTGCATGAAGGGCGCCAAGGTAACCCGCGCCAACGCCCTTTCGACGAAAGCCTCGGCCGTTTCACCCCGCATTTCGGAGACCCCAAAGCCAGCCAGGATATTCTCCCGCTCTTTGCGGCCGAGAACATAGTCGAGCCCATCGAGCATCGCTGCCGTGACGGCATCGGGATTGTTGATCGGGTCGAACTGTTTTGCTTCAATCCGCGCGTTGAGGCCTTCGGCCACTGTTGTGCCGACGCGCAGATCACCGCTGTAATTCATCACCTGCAGCAGCATCGCGGTTTGCGGAACATAGGCGACAAGCCGCCCGATCGCCCGCAGAACCGGGCCCATGCCATTCTTGCGGTCGATCGCTTGGACCTCTGCCGGCTGTTTGGAAATATCGAAGGTAGGACGAAGGTCGGCGACGTACAGCGCCTCGCGTACCAACTGCGCGCGTGCGTCCTTGTCGGCTGCGGCCGGAAGCCGATCGAGGTACGCGACATAGTCCGCGAGATCATCCTGAGCTGCCCGCAACCGAAGAGCCAGCCGCCAGATGCCGGCATCTTCCGCCCTTTTGGCAAGACGCGACTTTGCCTCATCGTCGAGGTCGGCAAGGGCCGGCGCGATCCCCTCCACGGCGGCCGATGCATTGTAGGCATCGGATGTCTGCCAGCGCGCCAGTTCGCCCAAAAGCCACTCGCCGCCATCCTCGGTGATGAGCGCGCGCCAGGCAGAGGCCCCGAGCTGAGGCACAATGGAATTCGCGTTGGGCAGCGGTTGCATGCCGACCATCATCGCCGCCCGCTCCGGCGTCGTTGCATAAGCGAGCCTCAGTTCGGCAATGCGCAGCGGCGGATGGCTGCGTTTTTCCAAGTCAGCCAGAAGCGCCGAGCCCTCGGCATAGGTGAGATCGCCATAGCGTATCTTCAGATACGCGGCGTCGTCCCCGTACCGATCGCGCCAGAAATTCGGGAACTGCGCCGGTTCGGCGAGCAGAAAATCGGCCGCCGCCATGATGGCTGGTGCGTGGCTGCAGGCGCCGGGCTTGTCTTGCCGTGTCTGCGCCGCAGCCATCGACGACATCGACGCGATTGCGATGATCACAAGAATTGCCAGCCGCCGCATGGTGAACCCTCATTCCGCCTGCCGATGGTACACCGAAAGTTGTGGCCGTCACAGCGCGCAGCCTGTTGCCCCAGGCGCCGCGACCTTGGAATTCCACAAGGCAATGCTTGCGCCAACCGGCACAGAACCTATGTCAAGGAGCCGAAACCGCTGGAGCGCAGACCTTGGCCGCCAGAAAGAAAGCCGCCAACCGCTATTACAGCGGTCCGTCCAGCGACCATTTCGATGGCACTCTGTTCTTCAATCCCGGCGGCCGGATGCCCGGCCGCTTCACCGATCTGCTGAAATGGCAGTTCAACGGCCAGCGCGCGAAATGGCCGGCGATCAGTCCGAGCCCCTTTCCGCAGGCAAGGCCAGCCGCGCGGGCAGACGGTTCCGATCTGACCGTGACCATGGTCGGTCACTCCACCCTGCTGATCCAGTCGGCGGGTTTGAACATCCTCACCGATCCGGTCTGGTCGCAGCGCACCTCGCCGTTTTCCTTCGCCGGGCCAAAACGCGTCAATCCGCCAGGCATCGCCTTCGACGATCTGCCGCCGATCGACCTCGTTCTGGTCAGCCACAATCACTATGACCATCTCGACATTGCCACGCTGAAGCGGCTGAAGGAAAAGCACGATCCGCGCGTGGTGACGCCGCTCGGCAACGATGTGCTGATCGGCGCGGCGGTTCCCGATATGCGGCTGTCGGCGCATGATTGGGGCGATAGGGTCGACATCGCTGACCGCACCGCCATCCACATCGAGCCGACGCATCACTGGTCGGCGCGCGGTGCCCGCGACCGCCGCATGGCGCTGTGGGCCGGCTTCGTCATCGAGACGCCGAGCGGCAAAATCTATTTCGCCGGCGATACCGGCTTCCATGACGGCATCAACTACCGGCTGATGGCCGACAAACATGGCGGCTTCCGCTTCGCCATCCTGCCGATCGGCGCCTACGAGCCGCGCTGGTTCATGGCGCCGCAGCACCAGAACCCGGGGGAAGCGGTGCAAGGCATGGTCCTGTGCAAGGCCGCCTTCGCCGCCGGCTGCCACTGGGGCACGTTCCAGCTCACCGACGAACCGATGGACGAGCCGCCCCGCAAACTGACCGAGGCGCTCGAGGCAGAGGGCCTGCCGCCGGAACGTTTTCGCGCCTTGCTGCCCGGTGAGGTCTGGAAGGTACCGGAGGTCGAGCACGGCTGAAGTCCGCATTGGCCATTTACGGCACGGTCATTTTCGCCGATGGTCCGGCCAGCAAAAAAGGGGACCTCAGATGAAATCGATCCTTGCAGCACTGATGGCACTGGCAATTTCGGCGCCGGCGGCTTTCGCGGGTGACATCGCCGATCGCGCCGCCGAGGCCGAAAAGGCGCTGCAAGCAGGCGATGGCGCCGGCGCGCTGGAGAAATTCCGCGGCGCCGAGGAGGCGTTGTGGCAAGCGATGCCGCTCGCCGTGCAGAACGTCAAACAGGTCGATTCGGCCGGCGGCTTCGGCATCTACAGCGAGCGTGCCAATCACATCTACAAGCCCGGCGAGAAGGTCGTGCTCTACATGGAACCGGTCGGCTATGGCTATGGCTCGGACGGCCTCGGCAACAGCCAGATCGCGCTTTCCGTCGACCTCACCGTGCTTTCCGACACGGGCGAAGCCCTGGGCACTTTCGAGAAGATCGGCAGCGTTCAGGTCGCTTCCCGCTCGCACAACCGCGAACTCTTCTTCAAGCTCGACCTGTCCCTCGATGGCCTGCCGGCGGGGAAATATAAGTGCAACTTCCTCATGCATGACCAGAATTCGACCAAGACGGCGCCGTTCAGCACCGACATCGAGATCGCCGGCTAGTTTTTGACACTTGTGCCTCACAGCCGGCGGGAACCCAAGCGCGACAGAAGCGTTTTCCTGCAGCTTCAAAATCTATCGGCTTGCGAGGCATTCCCATGATCAAATGGATCATAATCCTGCTCATCGTCGCCGCTGCGGCGAGCCTGCTCGGCATGCCGGCGCTGGCCGGAGCCGCGGCCACCGGCGCGCGCATCCTTATCGGCATCGTTCTCGTCATCTTCCTGCTGGTGGTGCTGGGCATCTTCGCCGTGACCTAAGTCCGGCGTCTTCGCCGTGACCAGGTCCGGCACCTTCGCCGTGACTGAACACGCCTGCGCACTGGTAATTCCCGCCCGTTTCCGCCATATAGCGCCAAACGGACACGGAATTTCGCGGAGCAATGGCAAGCACTGCCCCTTTCGCCAAGATGAACGGCATCGGCAACGAGATCATCGTCGCCGATATGCGCGGCCGTGCCGATCAGGTGACGGCGGCCGCCGCACTTGCGCTGAACGCAGATGCCGCGACCCGCTTCGACCAGATCATGGCGATCCATGATGCGAAGACACCGGGCACTGCCTATTATGTCGACATCCTGAATTCCGACGGCACCAGTGCGCAGGCCTGCGGGAATGGCATGCGCTGCGTGGTGCAGGCGCTCGCCGCCGAAACCGGCCAAAAGACTTTCACCTTCGAGACCCGTGCCGGCATCCTCAACGCCCGCGAACATGCCGACGGCACGATCTCGATCGACATGGGTATCCCGCATTTCGGCTGGCAGGAGATTCCGCTGGCCGAAGAATTCCGCGACACCCGCATGATCGAACTGCAGATCGGCCCGATCGACGCGCCGGTGCTGCATTCGCCCTCCGCCGTCTCGATGGGCAATCCGCATGCCATCTTCTGGGTCGACCGTGACGTCTGGTCCTATGAGCTCGAACGCTTCGGTCCGCTGCTCGAAAACCACCCGATCTTCCCTGAACGCGCCAACATCACCATCGCCCAGGTGACGTCGCCCGAAAGCATGATCATCCGCACCTGGGAGCGCGGCGCCGGCTTGACCAAGGCCTGCGGCTCCGCGGCCTGCGCATCGGTGGTGGCCGCGGCCCGCACCAGGCGCACCGGACGCAGCGTCAGCCTGCTGACCCCCGGCGGCGGCACGCTGCATGTCGAATGGCGCGACGACGACCACGTCATCCTGACCGGTGCGGCCGAATGGGAATTTTCCGGCAATTTCGATCCTTCGACCGGCACCTGGGCCCGCGACACCGAAAGCGCGGCCTGATGTCGGTTGCTCTGTCCAAGAGCCCGGATTTCGACGGCTCCCTTTCCGAGGCCCCCAGCCGCATTGACGTGGTGACCTTTGGCTGCCGGCTGAACACCTATGAATCCGAAGTGATGCGGCGCGAGGCCGAAAGTGCCGGGCTCGGCGCGCTGCAAGGCGGCGCCGTGATCTTCAACACCTGCGCCGTCACCGGCGAGGCGGTGCGCCAGGCCAAACAGGCGATCCGCAAGGCGCGCCGCGACAACCCTGGGGCGCGCATCATCGTCACCGGCTGCGCCGCCCAGACCGAGCCGGAAAAATTCGCCGCCATGGACGAGGTCGATCTCGTGCTCGGCAATGAAGAGAAGCTGAAGGCACACTCCTATCGCGCGCTGCCGGATTTCGGCGTCAACGACACCGAGAAGGCCCGCGTCAACGACATTTTCTCGGTACGCGAGACCGCCGGCCATATGGTCGACGCCATCGAGGGCCGCGCCCGCGCCTTCGTTCAGGTGCAGAATGGCTGCGACCACCGCTGTACCTTCTGCATCATTCCCTATGGCCGCGGCAATTCTCGCTCGGTGCCGATGGGCGCTGTGGTCGAGCAGGTCAAGCGGCTGGCCGGCAACGGTTATGCCGAGATCGTGCTGACCGGCGTCGACATGACGTCTTTTGGCGCCGACCTGCCGGGCGCGCCCAAGCTCGGCAAATTGGTCAAGACCATCCTGAAACAGGTGCCCGACGTGAAGCGTCTGCGGCTATCCTCCATAGATTCGATCGAGGCCGACGACGATTTGCTCGACGCCATCGCCAGCGAATCCAGGCTGATGCCGCATCTGCATCTGTCGCTGCAATCGGGCGACGACATGATCCTGAAACGGATGAAGCGAAGGCATCTGCGCGACCAGTCGATCCGCTTCTGCGAGGATGTACGCAAATTGCGTCCTGCAATCGTATTCGGCGCCGACATCATCGCCGGCTTCCCGACCGAGACCGACGCCATGTTCGAGAACTCGATAAAGATCGTCGAGGAATGTGGCCTGACCCATCTCCACGTGTTCCCGTTTTCACCGCGCGAAGGCACGCCTGCCGCGCGCATGCCGCAGGTCCGCCGCGAACTGGTCAAGCAGCGCGCCGCCCGGCTACGCGCCGCCGGCGAGGCCGCGTATCGGCGCCATCTGTCCTCGCTGACCGGCACCCGGCAATCGATCCTGATCGAGCGCGACGGCCTTGGCCGCACCGAAGGATTTACGCTTGCCGCGCTCGGCACCGGCGCGCCGGGCGAGATCGTCGAAGCGACAATTACTGGCCACGATGGTATCAGGCTGAACGCAGCCCCGCTTGCCGCACGCGCCGCCTGAGAAACGCAAAGCATGGCTGGTTTTTTCAAGAAGATATTTTCGTTCGGCAAGAAAGAGGTTGTCGAGGAGCGCGTCGACGAGACCGCCCCGCTGCCACCCATCAAATGGGACCAGCTCGATGCGCTGAAACCGGCGGCCGAACAGGTCGTTCCCGAGTTTCTAAAGCGCGACGGGCCCCTGCCCGAGGCGGAACTTGCGCCGATAGCGCCGACCGAGCCAGAACCAGCCCCTCACCCTCCCCTCGATGGGGAGAGTCGCCACGAAGTGGCGGGGAGGGGTGACAGCGCCGACGCTGGCGCCAGTCACCCCCAAGCTGCGCTTGGGACCTCCCCCATCGAGGGGGAGGTAAAGAGCGCGCCGACGCCTGTCGAAGAGCCAGCACCCGAGCCCGCTCCAACCATTCCGACTGAGCCGGAGCCGGCCGTTCCGTCTGAACCGGAACCGCTGCCTGAGCCGGCGCCGGTCGAGGAACCAGCACCCGCGCCACAGCCTCCGGAGCCCCCGGCGCCGGAGGAAATTCCGCTTCCCCCCGCCGCCCCGGGGCCCGCTCCCGAACCGCAGCCGCAGGAAGTCCCTGCTCCGGCGCCAGCCGAGCCGGAAATTGCGCCGTCGCGTCCGGAAAGGCAGCCCGAACCGGCGCCGATCGAAGTGCCGGCGCCGCCTGCCGAGATTCCGGTCGAGACGCCAGCACCGGTCGAGGTGCCGCCACCGGCTGCACCTTCCGCACAGCCAACTTCGGATGTTAGCGCCGCCCCTCAAGCGCCGACGCCTCCTCTTGCGAACATCAAAGAAATAGCGCCGCTCGCTGAAGCCGCGCCGATGCCCCACCCTCCCCTCGATGGGGAGGGTCGACGCGAAGCGTCGGGGTGGGGTGATGGCGCCGACGCCGGCGCCAGTCACCCCCACCCCCGAGCTGCGCTCGGGACCTCCCCCATCGAGGGGGAGGTAAAGCGCACGCCGGTCGAAGCTGCGCCCCCGGCGGTCGAGCCGCGGCCTGTCATCGCCAAGGTAGCACCGGTCCCACCCCAACCCCTGCCCGAACCAAAACCCGCGCCCGGCAAGGTGACCGTCGCCAAAAAGGTCGAGCAGAAGGCCGAGCCGGTGAAGGCGCCGGAGCCGGCGCCGCGGCGCTCCTGGTTCCAGCGCATGCGGGACGGGCTTGCCCGTTCGTCGCGCGAACTCACCGGCAACATCGCCGGCGTCTTCACCAAGCGCAAGCTCGACGAAGAGACGCTGCAGGACCTGGAAGACGTGCTGATCCGCGCCGATCTCGGCATGGAGACAGCGCTTCGTATCACCGACGCGCTGGCCGCCAGCCGCTACGGCAAGGACGTCTCCGATACGGATGTCCGCACCGTCATGGCGGCCGAGGTGGAGAAGGTGCTGACCCCTGTCGCCCGGCCGCTGGAGCTCGATCTCTCGCACAAGCCGCACGTCATCCTGGTGGTCGGCGTCAACGGCACCGGCAAGACCACCACCATCGGCAAGCTGGCGGCAAAACTGACCGATGGCGGCCTGTCGGTGATGCTTGCCGCCGGCGACACGTTCCGCGCCGCCGCGATCGAGCAGCTGAAGATCTGGGGCGAGCGGACGAAATCGCCTGTGATCGCCTCCAAGCTCGGCGCCGATGCCGCCGGCCTCGCTTACGACGCCTTCGAACGGGCAAAAGAAGCCGGCTCCGACGTGCTGATCATCGACACCGCCGGCCGGCTGCAGAACAAGACCGAGCTGATGGCGGAACTGGAAAAGATCGTCCGCGTGCTCGGCAAGCTCGATCCGGAAGCGCCGCACACCGTGCTGCAGACGGTCGACGCCACCACCGGCCAGAACGCGCTGAACCAGGTCGAGATCTTTCGCAACATCGCCGGCGTCAACGGCCTGGTGATGACCAAGCTGGACGGCACGGCGCGCGGCGGTATTCTGGTGGCGATCGCGGCAAAGCACAAACTGCCGGTCTATTTCATCGGCGTCGGCGAACAGGTCGACGACCTCGAACCTTTCTCCGCAAGCGAATTCGCCAGGGCGATCGCTGGAGTGGCGTAACGGCATGATCCCTTTTGAACGGGATCGTGCGTAAGAAGGAAGATCATGAACCCACCCATTCTCGAACGCGATCCGTCCGACCCGCAGAAAGAGAAGAAGGAAGGCGTCAATCCCGTGCTCAAGCTGGTGCTGGAGCTCGGGCCGCTGTTGGTCTTCTTCTTCGCCAATGCGCGCGGCGAATGGCTGGTGCAGAAATTCCCTGTCCTTGGCGAATTCGGCGGCCCCATCTTCGTCGCCACCGGCCTGTTCATGGCCGCAACGGCCATCGCGCTGATCGCTTCGTGGCTGCTGACGCGCACGCTGCCGATTATGCCGATGGTGTCGGGTGTCGTCGTCTTCATCTTCGGCGCGCTGACGCTCTATCTGCAGGACGACATCTTCATCAAGATGAAGCCGACCATCGTCAACACGCTGTTCGGCGGCGTGCTGCTGGGCGGCCTCTACTTCGGCAGGTCGCTGCTCGGCTATGTCTTCGATTCAGCCTTCAAGCTCGATGCCGAAGGCTGGCGCAAACTCACCTTCCGCTGGGGCCTGTTCTTCCTGTTCCTGGCCGTCGTCAACGAAGTGGTGTGGCGCAATTTTTCCACCGACGCCTGGGTTACCTTCAAGGTCTGGGGCATCATGCCGATCACGCTTCTGTTCACCTTCAGCCAGATGCCGCTGATCCTGCATCATTCGCTGGACGACAAGGCGAGCGGGGAAGAAAAGCCCGGCAAATAGGGGCTGGAAAATAAGGGGGAGAGCCATGGAATTCGTCACCACGCGCGAGGAATTGCGGACGATCTACAAGACGCCCCGGCCCACCGACGGTTCGATCCGCAAGGAATTGAAGGCGCTTGACGGCCATTGCCGTTCCTTCATCGGCAAGAGCCCGTTCGTGCTGATCGGCTCGTCAGACGGCGAAGGCAATGCCGATGTGACGCCCAAGGGCGACAAGCCCGGTTTCGCCGCCATTCTCGACGACAGGACCATCGCCATCCCCGACCGGCCCGGCAACAACCGGCTGGATACGTTGGAGAACATCCTGCGCAATCCCTCGGTCGGCCTGCTTTTCCTCATCCCCGGCATGAACGAGACGCTGCGCGTCAATGGCGATGCCCGCATCACCGTCGATGCCGGTTTGCGCGAACGCCTCGTCGTCGATGGCAAGGAGCCGCAAAGCGTCGTCGTGGTTACGGTCAAGGCGGCCTACATGCATTGCGCCAAGGCCTTCATGCGCTCCGATCTGTGGAAGCCGGACACCTGGTACGATCGCGCCACGCTGCCGACGCTCGGCCAGATCCTGCGCGACCAGCTGGTGGTTGCCGAGTCGGCCGATGCGACCGACCGCTGGCTCGACGAGGAATACAAGCAGACGATGTGGTAGGTTTTACGGACGACGATTCGTCCTGACTGGCCCCATACCTTGCTGAATCTCCTTGCCATCTCCGGTAGCCTGCGCGCGGCCTCCACCAATTCGGCCCTCGTCGCGGCACTGGCGCGCAACGCGCCGGCCGGCTGCCGCGTCACCGTCTATGACGGGCTCGGCCGCCTGCCGATCTTCAACCCCGACGACGAAGGCGAGCGGACACCGCCCGAAGCCGCCTTCCTGATCGACGCCGTCACCGGCGCCGACGGCATCATCGTCTCCTGTCCGGAATATGCCCATGGCGTGCCGGGCGGGCTGAAGAACGCGCTCGATTGGCTGGTCTCACGCGACGCCGCGGTCGCCAAACCGGCCATGCTGGTCCACGCCTCGCCGCGTTCGCTGTTCGCCCGCGCCGCTTTGGCCGAGATCATGCGGACGATGTCGTTCGCGATGTATGAGGGCGGGCTCGAGATTGCGTTGTTGGGGAAGAAGCCGCCGGAGGTAGAGGCTATTTTGGCTGAGCCGGGAAATGTGCTGGCGATGCGGGATGCGCTATCTGCTTTCGCGGATTTCATCCGCACGCGGTGAGCCCGCGGCCTCTCTTCCTTCTCCCCCTGTGGGAGAAGTCGGATGAGGGGTGCTCCAGCTTGGCGCCGACAGCACTCCGTCACCCACCCCTCAACCGTCTCGGCGCTGCGCGCCGATCCACCTTCTCCCGCAGGGGGAGAAGGAAAGATCGCGCCCTACCCCTTCCGCAGCGTCTCGACATCGGTCTTGCCGACATACCAGTCGCGGGCGTTGACCTCTTCGAAGACCACCCAGACATCGTCATTGCCGAGCCCGGTGGCCTCCATGATGGCCGCGGTGACTTTCTTGGCGATGTCAGCCTTCTTGCCTGCCGGATCGGCGGCGATCACTTCCTTGACGATGCGGATGTTGACGAATGGCATGACGTCCTCCCCTTCAAATAGCTAACGCCGCTGGGAGACCGTTTCGAAATTCGCTCTGGCGGGTCATATGATGGTGGTTTCGAGAACCGGAGCGCAGCGGACATTTGGGTCCGTGAGCACCGGAAGCGCAGAAAACGCCTTCAGATGGCCGCCAGAGTAGAATTTCCAAACGGTCTCACTCAAAAAGTCTTGGCCCCGTTCACCATCAGCCGCACCGAATAGAGCGAGGTGGTGCCGGCGATGTAGAGGCAGTTCAGCTTGGCGCCGCCGAACACGCAATTGGCGGTCACTTCCGGCACCTTGACCTTGCCGATCAGCGTCCCGTCCGGATCGTAGCAATGGATGCCGTCGGCGGCACTGGTCCAGATGCGCCCGTCCGCGTCGAGCCTAAACCCATCGAACAGGCCGGCGGTGCAGTCGGCGAAGACCTTGCCGCCGGAAACCTTCTTGCCGTGCTTGCCGATGTTGAACACCCGCATATGCGCGGGGTTCTCAGCGCCATGCGTGCGGCCGGTATCGACGACATAGAGCAGGCTTTCATCCACCGAGAAGGCAAGCCCGTTCGGCCTCACCATGTCGGTGATGACGGCCTCGACTTCGCCGGTGTCGGGATCGACCCGGTAGACATAGCAGGCGCCGATCTCGCTCTCGGCCTTGTCGCCCTCATAGTCGGTGTCGATGCCGTAGGTCGGGTCGGTGAACCAGATCGAGCCGTCGGACTTGACCACCACGTCGTTGGGCGAGTTCAGCCGCTTGCCCTTCCATTTGGCGGCGATCGTGGTGACCGAGCCGTCATATTCGGTGCGGCTGACGCGGCGGCCCGAATGCTCGCAAGTGACCAGCCGGCCCTGCCGGTCGACGGTGTTGCCGTTGGAGTTGCCCGACGGCTGCCGGAAGACGCTGACGCTGCCGTCCGTCTCGTCATAACGCAGCATGCGGTTGTTCGGGATGTCGGACCAGACGACGTAGCGCCCGGCGGCGAACCAGGCCGGCCCTTCCGCCCAGCGGCATCCGGTGAACAGCTTGTCCACCTGCGCGTTGCCGTTGAACAGCCGCGCGAAGCGCGGGTCGAGAATTTCGTAATAATCTGCGGCCGCCATGCATTTCCTCCCGGCATCATGTGAAACCGGATCAAGCCAGCCCGCGATCGATCTGGCAAGACGGAGCCGTCGCAATTTGTATGACAAAACGGAGAGGACCGGGTCCGGCCCGTGGCCACGCGCCTTAGGACTCGATTAACCGGCTATGCGCTGCGCGCAATGGTGCATTGCAACATCTTCTTTTTGCAATGCACCATTCCTATGTCATGTTCCGTATTGACCAAGGGAGGAAGAAACCCGCCGCCAGAATGCGGCACGAAAGGACCCTTGCTATGATCTTCAACGATCTCATGACCCGCGCTCGCAGCAGCATCGCCAAGCGCAAGCACTACAACCGCCTCGTCGCCGAAATCGACAGCTTCACCAGTCGCGACCTGGCCGACATGCGCGCCGACCGCTCGGAAATGCTCTACCAGATCCACAAGCAGATCTACGGCTGAGTCCAGCCTGATCAGCCCTCGCGCGTTCGTCATCCTCGGGCTTGACCCGAGGATCCATGCCGCGACGCCAACGAGAAACGCAGCGACCCAGAACAGGGCTTTTTTCGGTAGCGAACCGCTATCGATCTTTGAACCGCTTTCGCCTGTCACGAATGTCGCGGCATGGATTCTAGGGTCTGCGCCGCGTCGCTCCGCTCCTTGCTTCGCCCTAGAATGACGAAAGAAGGGGGTGCGCCTAACCCGGCGCCGCCAGCGCCTTGTCGATCTGCGGCAAGAGCAGATCCCGCGCCGACTCCGCCGTCAGCGGGCCGACATGCTTGTAGGCGATCTTGCCATCCTTGCCGATGACGAAGGTCTCCGGCACGCCGTAGACACCCCAGTCGATCGCCGCGCGGCCGGCTTCGTCGACGCCGATCGCCTGGAACGGATTGCCGAGGTCGCCGAGGAACCGGCGGGCGTTTTCCGGCTGGTCCTTGTAGTTCAGCGCCGCCATCACGAACCGCTTGTCCTGCGCCAGCGCCAAGAGCACCGGATGCTCTTCGCGGCATGGCGCGCACCATGACGCAAACACGTTGACCAGCGTGACCTTGCCGGCGAACGCCTTGGAATCGAGCCCCGGCAGGTTTGAGCCGTCAAGCGCGGGCAGATTGGTCTGCGGCGCCGGCAGCCCGATCAGCGCTGAGGGCACTTCCGAGACATCGCGTCCCGACAAAAGCTGCGACAGGAACAGGCCGGCGAGGCCGAGGAAGACCAGCAGCGGCAACAGCACGAACAGGCGGCGGCTGGGTGGCGGCGTTTCGGTTTCGCTGCTCATGGCTTCTCCGCCTTGTCGGAACGCCGCCGCACGCCGGCCGCTTCGAGTTCGGCAAGCTCGCGCTTGCGCGCCCGCTGGTCGAACAGGATCCAGCCGATCAGCCCGGCCAGCACGATCGCCGTGATGCCATAGGCTGCGGTGACATAGAGCGCATGCGCACTCATGCGACGCACCCCACATGATCTTCCGCTATTGCTTCACCGTGCTCGATCATCGCCTTCCCATAGCTTTGCGCCCTCGGCTTCGCAATCGGACGCTGCGTCGCGCCCTGTGCGGCCACATCAATCCGTTCCATGCCGCAGCGCCAGCGCCGCCGAGACCGGCCCCAGCACGGCAAGAAACAGCGTCAGCGCGGCAAGAATGAGGAAGGGCTGCAGGAACGGATCGGGATTGGCCGTCGCCCCATAGCTCGCCGAAACGCCGAAGATCAGCACCGGTATGGTCAGCGGCAGCACCAGCACCGAGATCAACAGCCCGCCACGCGGCAGCGCCACCGCCACCGCGGCACCCGCGGCACCGATGAAGGTGATCGCCGGTGTGCCGACCAGCAGGGTCAGCGCGGTCGCGCCGATGGCGAGCGGCTCCATGTTCATGAACAGGCCGAGCAGGGGCGCGGCGACGACCAGCGGCAGCACGCTGCCCGCCCAATGCGCCAGGCATTTCACCAATACGGTCAGCGCCAGCATATGCCGGTCATTGCCGAGCACCAGCAGATCGAGCGAGCCGTCCTCGCGATCGGCCTGGAACAGCCGGTCGAGCCCGAGCAGGCAGGAAAGCAGCGCGCCGATCCACAAGATCGCCGGGCCGATGCGGGCCAGCAGCTTCAGGTCCGGCCCGACGCCGAAGGGGATGGTGGCGATGACGGCGAGGAAGAAGATGACGCCGGTCAACGCCCCGCCGCCGGCGCGGATGTTGAGGCGGATGTCACGGAGGAAGAGGGCTAGCATGATGGGAGACGCCTGCGCCCAGGCCCCCCTCTCTGCCCTGCCGGGCATCTCCCCCTCAAGGGGGGAGATTGGCAGTTTGTACGCCGCGCCTGCCTACCGAGGTTGAAGATTGGCGAAAGCCGGGGTGACAGCCGATCTCCCCCCTTGAGGGGGAGATGCCCGGCAGGGCAGAGAGGGGGGTTTAGCACGGACATCAATCCCCCATCACCAATTCCTCCGCCCCCTCCAACCCCAGCGGCAAATGCGTCGCCGCGACAATCATCCCACCTCCGGCGCAGTGCCCCGCCATCAGCCCGGCGAACCGCGCCTCCGAAGCCTTGTCCAATCCCGCCGTCGGCTCGTCGAGCAGCCATAGCGGCCGGTGGCTGACCAAAAGCTTGGCGATCGCCGCGCGGCGCCGCTGCCCGGTCGAGAGATAGCCGAACGGCAGATGGCCGATGCCGCCGAGCCCAACCGTGTCCAGCGCCTCTTCGACATCCGAATGGCCACTGCCATTGAAGTCGTGCCAGAAGCGCAGGTTTTCCGTGACACTCAGCGCCGTCTTCATCGCATTCTGGTGGCCGAGATAATGGCAGGCCGAGGCAACAGACGGAAACGCCTCACCGCCGCCTTCGAGCAGCAGCCGGCCTTCCGCCTTCGGCAGCAGCCCGGCAATGATCCTGAGCAAGGTTGATTTGCCCGATCCGTTCGGCCCGGTGACGACCAGCGCCTGGCCGTCGTCCAGCGCAAAACCAATGCCGGAAAAAACCGCCTCGCCGCCGCGTTCGCCGCCCAGATTTTCGGCGATAAGCCGCATCCCTCGCCTGCCCTGAAAACAATGTTTCGCGAGCGCTGCCGCATCGCACAAATTTGCTTTTTGACTGTCTAGAACTATTCCAGAAAATTCTCTATATGCGGTGCATCCGTGCCAGCGGTCGGCGCGGGAACAGAATTAGCGCCGAACCAGCGCACGCGCCGCCTTGAACGGCTCGGGTTGCTTGGGAACGGACAGCGGAAATGGCCGTACCCGCACCTTTGCGCGTGATTGCATGCCATCGGCGTCCGTTCCCTTTCAGGCTGAACAGACAAGGACGGATCGCACGTGTCAAAATCCCTCGATAGTTTCAATTGCCGTCGCACGCTGACCGCGGGCGGCACCGAGTATACCTATTTCGACCTCATCGAGGCCGAGAAGAACGGCCTCACCGGCATTGCCCAGCTGCCCTATTCCATGAAGGTGCTGCTGGAAAACCTGCTGCGCAACGAGGACGGCCGCTCCGTCACCAAGGAATCGATCCAGGCGGTGGCTGGCTGGCTGACCGACAAGGGCACTGCCGGCGTCGAGATCGCCTATCGCCCGGCCCGCGTGCTGATGCAGGATTTCACCGGCGTTCCGGCCGTCGTCGACCTTGCCGCCATGCGCGACGCCATGGCTTCGCTCGGCGGCGACCCGCAGAAGATCAACCCGCTGGTGCCGGTCGACCTGGTCATCGACCATTCCGTCATCGTCGACGAATTCGGCACGCCGATGGCCTTCGCCCGCAATGTCGAGCTCGAATATGAGCGCAACGAAGAACGCTACAAATTCCTGAAATGGGGCCAGCAGGCGTTCCGCAACTTCCGCGTCGTGCCGCCCGGCACCGGCATCTGCCACCAGGTCAACCTCGAATATCTCGGCCAGGTGGTGTGGACCAACACCGAGGATGGCGAAACCACAGCCTATCCCGACACCTGCGTCGGCACCGATTCGCACACCACCATGATCAACGGCCTTGGCGTGCTCGGCTGGGGCGTCGGCGGCATCGAGGCCGAGGCGGCCATGCTCGGCCAGCCGGTTTCCATGCTGCTGCCCGAGGTGATCGGCTTCCGCCTCACCGGCAAGCTCAAGGAGGGCGTCACCGCCACCGACCTCGTGCTCACCGTCACCCAGATGCTGCGCAAGAAGGGCGTCGTCGGCAAGTTCGTCGAGTTTTTCGGCCCGGGCCTGTCCAACATGACGCTCGCCGACCGCGCCACCATCGGCAACATGGCTCCCGAATATGGTGCCACCTGCGGCTTCTTCCCGGTCGATTCGGAGACCATCCGCTACCTGACAATGTCCGGCCGCGAGGAAAGCCGCATCGCGCTGGTCGAAGCCTATTCCAAAGCGCAAGGCATGTGGCGCGAGGCCGGCTCCGCCGACCCGGTCTTCACCGACTTGCTCGAACTCGAGTTGAGCAGCGTCGTGCCGTCGATGGCCGGCCCAAAGCGCCCCGAGAGCCGTGTCGCGCTCGAAGGCATTCCGGCCGGCTTCGCCAAGGCGATGGAGACCGAATACAAGAAGGCCGCCGAAATCTCCAAGCGCTACGCTGTCGAAGGCACCGACCATGATCTCGGCCATGGCGACGTCGTCATCGCCGCCATCACCTCCTGCACCAACACTTCGAACCCGAGCGTGCTGATCGGCGCCGGCCTTCTGGCCCGCAACGCCAACCGCCTCGGTTTGAAGCAGAAGCCGTGGGTGAAGACGTCGCTCGCCCCCGGCAGCCAGGTGGTCGCCGAATATCTGGAAAAGTCCGGCCTGCAGAAGGAGCTCGACCAGATCGGCTTCAACCTGGTCGGCTTCGGCTGCACCACCTGCATCGGCAATTCCGGCCCGCTGCCGGCGCCGATCTCCAAGACCATCAACGACAAGGGCTTGATTGCCGCCGCCGTGCTCTCCGGCAACCGCAATTTCGAAGGCCGCGTCTCGCCCGACGTGCAGGCCAACTATCTGGCGTCACCGCCGCTGGTCGTGGCGCACGCGCTGGCCGGCACGGTCACCAAGGATCTCACCACCGAGCCACTCGGCGAGGACAAGAACGGCAATCCGGTCTACCTCAAGGATATCTGGCCGAGCTCGGCCGAGATCCAGGAATTCATCGAGAAGAACGTCACCCGCGAGCTGTTTGCCCGCAAATATGCCGACGTCTTCAAGGGTGACGAGCACTGGCAGAAGGTGCAGGCGCCGGAAGGCCAGACCTATGCCTGGGACGACAATTCGACCTATGTGCAGAACCCGCCCTATTTCGCCGGGATGACCGCAGGGTTCGGCAAGATCGGCGACATCAAGGGCGCCCGCGTGCTCGGCCTGTTCGGCGACAAGATCACCACCGACCACATCTCGCCGGCGGGTTCGATCAAGGCCGCCTCGCCGGCCGGCAAATACCTCACCGACCACGGCGTCGGCGTGGCCGACTTCAACCAGTACGGCACGCGGCGCGGCAATCATGAGGTGATGATGCGCGGCACCTTCGCCAACATCCGCATCCGCAACCACATGCTGGGCGAGAACGGCCGCGAGGGCGGCTACACCATCCACTACCCGTCGAAGGAAGAGGAATCGATCTACGACGCTGCGATGGAGTACAAGAAGGAAGGCGTGCCGCTGGTCATCTTCGCCGGTGTCGAATACGGCAACGGTTCGTCGCGCGACTGGGCGGCCAAGGGCACGAACCTGCTTGGCGTCCGCGCCGTCATCGCCCAGTCCTTCGAGCGCATCCACCGCTCCAACCTGGTCGGCATGGGCGTCATCCCCTTCGTCTTCGAGGAAGGCACCTCCTGGGCCTCGCTCAACCTCAAGGGCGACGAACTGGTCGAGATCGACGGATTGAGCGCCATCAAGCCGCGCCAGACGATGACCGCCAAGGTCACCTATGGTGACGGCACGGTGAAGAACGTGCCGATCATCTGCCGCATCGATACGCTGGACGAGCTCGACTACTTCAAGAACGGCGGCATTTTGCAGTACGTGCTGCGCGATTTGGCTGCTTAGTAAGGGAATAAGGCAGTAGGGCAGTAAGGGAGTAGGGCAAGGAACTCATCTCCCTACTGCCCTACTGCCCTACTGCCCTACTGCCCTACTGCCCTACTGCCCTTCGGCGCCCCAAACCGAGCCGTCGCCGCCAGCAGCATGCCCAACATCAGCGCGTTGAAGATGTGCCACAGGAAGTGCGTGCCGAGCGGAAAGCTGGCGCAGACCATCGGGTCGATCATCCGGCAGATGGCGGACACCACGAAGATCGCCGACCCCGCCAGATTGTACCAGCCGGCCCGGTTGCCGCTGACTGCTACCCAGACACCGAAGAAGGCGAGCGCCAGGAATGGCGGCAGATAGCTTGTCGTACCGTTCGACGCCTGGCGCAGCCAGTCCGGCACGGCGAAAGTAATCGCCCCGGCCACCGCATAGAAGACGACGAAGACCGCGGTCGCCTTGCCCCATTCCATGCCGAGGAAGCGGCGCAGGTTGAACAGCGTATAGGCGAGGGTGAAGCTGGCAATCGGCAGGATATCGGCCCAGATCGTGCCCTTGGTGGCAAAGGTATGGAAGATCGTCGAGCCGATGCCGATCGCCACCACCCACCAGGCCAGCACCTCGGCGAAGGTGCCGGCCTTGCATCGGCGTACTTCCCGCACACCCCACAATCCCGCGGCAATGAAAGCGAGGTTGGTCAAAGCATTAGCCGGCTCGGCCCAAAGTCCAGGACCGGTCCGCTCGCAATAAAGATCGACAGGGGTCAGGAGAGTTTGCCACATGGTGATGATGCCGCTCCCGAATCGAACCACGTCGTGAAATGCAGTGCCTCTCCTATTGCGACCTTACCTGTGGCCACAATGGCAAAATTTCACCGCAACGTGACTTCCCGTTGACTTCCGCTTCTGCCACATATTTCAGACAATCAGAACAAAGCCGGCGCCACCGGCGGGAATTGGAATGGTCATGGCCTGGCGAAGATCACTTTGGCTGGCAGCCTTTGCGCTGGCCTTCTCGGCTTTTGCCGGTGCCGGCCATGCCGCCGAGTCCGAAAGAATCCAGGCCGAAAAATCCCAGCCCGACAAGCCGCTCGGCGTGGTCGAACTGTTCACCAGCCAGGGCTGCAGCTCCTGTCCGCCCGCCGATGCCTTCTTCGCCGAACTTGCCACCAAGGAAGACATTGTCGCGCTCTCCTATCACGTCGACTATTGGGACTATCTCGGCTGGAAGGACACGCTGAGCCGCAAGGAAAACACTGAACGGCAATATGACTACATGCGCGCCTTCGGCAGCCGCTCCGTCTATACGCCACAGGCGGTCCTCAATGGCCGCGTCCACGTCAACGGCGCCAATCGCGGCGAGGTCGACGGCGCGCTCGCCCGCATGGCCAGAGGCGGCGAAGGCATTCGGGTCCCTATCAAGGTCAGCCGCACCAGCGACCGCGTCATCATCGATGCCGGCGATGCCGGCGCCGGCCCCAACGACGCCCATGTCGTCATCGTCTATTTCGATGCGCCACAGACGGTCAAAATCGCCCAGGGCGAGAACTCCGGCCGCAAGATGACCTACTGGAACGCGGTGACCGGCATCCAGACCGCCGGCATGTGGCACGGCAAGGCGCAACGCTATGAATTGCCGTTGAGCGAGATCACCAAGAAGGGCGGCTGCGCCGTGCTTTTGCAGTCGGTCGGCAAGGACGGCATGCCAGGCCCCATCCTCGGCGCCGCCTTCATCCACAAGCCCTGACGGAATTTGTCGGAAACAACGCTGCTTTCGTCATCCTGGGGCGAAGCAGGAGCGAAGCTCCGTCGCGGAGACCCCGGGATCAATGCCGTGACACTTGCTGCATGTAAAAGCGGTCCAGGATCAAGCGTTTCTCTCGACTGGGCCTGGCCGACGGCAACCTTGTGCGACCGCTTATCCTGGACCGCCGCGTACGTCGGCTGATGTCGCGGCATGGATCCCAGGGTCTGCGCGCCGCTTCGCGTCGCTCCCCCCCTGGGATGACGACGGCTCGGGCATGAAAAAACCGACGTCAGCTTGCTTCTGACGCCGGTCATTTAGGTTTGGGATCGTCGCACCCGATTCTTCCGAGGAAAAACCGAGGTTGGTTCGATCCGACGCAGACCCGTGGGCGGGGGGCTTGGGGTTTACGAGCCGGTGCCGGACCGAACCGTCTCAGGCAACGCCGGTAAATTCGTCGGACATTGGGGCATGAGCGCGGATAAAAAATGGCGAGAATGTGGCGAAGCATCACCAATTCCAACAGGCTGCGTTACAAAAGTGACTGGACGCATCAAAAACGGCGCGCCGCCGCCTCTCGTCACCGGCTCTTGCAATTGCAGCGCGAAGGGGCCAATTTTGGTTGGCAAAGATTCATTTTGAAGGATCGAGGCATGACTGACGACAGCGGCGGGATGGGGGATGGTGACGCATCCGCAATATTGATCCCGCTGCATGAGGCGCGCAGTGCACGCCTCGACCAGCCGGTGCGCTTCGACCGGCGTGAACTGGACCAGATCCTCAGGCTCTACGGGCGCATGGTCGCCGCCAATGAATGGCGCGACTACGCCATCGATCATCTGACCGACAGGGCGGTGTTTTCCGTCTTCCGCCGCGCCAGCGAAGTACCGCTGTTCCAGATCGTCAAGGATCCGAAACTGGCCCGCAAGCAGGGCGCCTTCGCTGTCATCGCCGCCGGCGGCCGCATCCTCAAACGCGGCCAGGAGCTTGGCCGCGTGCTTGGCGTCTTCGACAGCAAGCTGAGGGTGGTTGAGGCGTGAAGGGGAACTGGGGAATTGAAGAACTGAGGAACTGAGGAACTGAGGAACTGAGGAACTGAGGAACTGAGGAACTAGGCGCTAAACGCCTGATATTAAATCATTTTTCTTCAGTTCTTCAATTCCTCAGCTCTTCAATTCCTCTTCATTTCCCTCCCCGAAACTTCCGCTCCGGCAGCGAATCGGGATCGGGCGGCAGTGACGCACCGCCATTCAGCGACAGCTGCATGAACACCGTGTCCAGCCAGCGCCCGTGCTTGTAGCCGGAGCCTTCGAGCCGCCCTGAAGGGCGAAAGCCGAGTTTTTCGTGCAGTTTGACCGAGGCGCTGTCGGGATGGCCGTCGCCGATCACCGCGATGATCTGGCGGAAGCCCGCCGCCTCGGCCGCCGCGATCAGGCTCTGCATCAGCATGAGGCCGACGCCCTGGCCCTTGGCTTCAGGCGCGACATAGACCGAATCCTCGACGATGAAGCGGTAGGCCGGGCGAGGCCGGAAGGCGCCGGCATAGGCATAGCCGAGCACGGCGCCATCCTTTTCAGCCACCAGATAGGGAAAGCCCCCGGCGGTGAGAGCGTCGAATCGCGTGCCCATTTCGGCGCGGCTGGGCGGCTCCAACTCGTAGCTCGCCGTGCCATGTGTCACCGCGTCGGCATAGATTTCGGTGATGGTGTCGAGGTCGGCGGCATTGGCCGCCCGAATCACGATATTGCTCATTCTTTATGCAAGCCTTCCATGTGCCTGCGATAACAGCAAAGACCGGCGCAAAAGAAAAGGGCGGCCGTTAGGCCGCCCCTTCCAAACCCGATGGTCCAGTTCAGACCATGACGCGAAGCCTTAGCGGCGATCGCCCATGAACTGCAGCAGGAACATGAACAGGTTGATGAAGTCGAGGTAGAGCCTCAGCGCGCCCATGATGGCCTTGCGGCCGGCGACATCGGAAGCGTCACCCTCGAAATACATCTCCTTGATCTTCTGCGTGTCGTAGGCGGTGAGGCCGGCGAAGACCAGCACGCCGATCGCCGAAACGGCGAAGGACAGAGCCGACGAGTGCAGGAAGAGGTTGATTAGCGACGCGATGATGATGCCGAACACGCCCATGATCAAGAACGAACCCATCGCCGTCAGGTCGCGCTTGGTCGTGTAGCCGAACAGCGACAGCGCACCGAAGGCGGCGGCGGTGGCAAAGAAGGTCTGCGAGATGCTGGCTGGGGTGTAGATCAGGAAGATCGACGACAGCGACAGGCCGACGAGGCCGGCATAGACCCAGAAGGTGGTCTGCGCCGCAGCAACGCTCATCGACTGGACGCGGAACGATAGGAACATCACAGCAGCCAGCGGGGCAAAGATCACCACCCACTTCAGCGGCGAACCGAAGATCGCAACGCCGAAGGAGGTCAACATCTCGCCAGTCGGCAGCGTTGCGACAGCCGAGGCCGGATCGGTGGTGGTGGCCAGCATGATCGTGCCGACGGCGGCAAGGCCGGTGATCAGGAGGCCAAGCCCCATCAGATTGTAGACCTTGATCATATAGGCGCGCAGACCCTGATCGATGTCGGCGCGGACGCCGGGCACCGCCGACGTCTGATAGTTGCGAATGGGATCAGCCATTGGAATCCTCTATTGCTTCTGCCCCGTCCGGTGTCGGGCCTCTTGCGGACCCAGGCGCCGCTGGCAGGGCTCCAGCATGCCTGTGGCGAAATATGATGGTTATTCGCGTCAAGAACAAGACCGTAACCGGATGTAACGGTTCGTGAGAGGCCGAAAGGCCGATTCCCGGGCTTTCCAACCGGCATCCTTACCAAGATTTAATCCGGGATGGCCGCTCCGGCCCTGGAATTACAGCTCGCGCAGCACCGGTGCAGCCTTGTGGCCGAGCACCCGCCAGGTGCCGGCGAGGCCGATGCCGACCGTGATCACCAGCGCAAAGACGATGGTCGCCACCGCCACCTGCGGCATGAAATGCGATGGCAGCGTCATGATGCGGGCGACAATGTACCAGGCCGCGATGCCGCCGGCGGCCAGCGCGAAGATGGCGGTGGCCAGTCCGATCAGCATGTATTCGAGAGAAAATGCCGTGATCAGCGTTCGCCTGGTGGCGCCCAGCGTCTTCAGCACCACCGCGTCGTGGATGCGCGCCCGGTTGCCGGCGGCGAGGGCGCCGGCCAGCACCAGCACCGAAGCGATCAGCGCCACGCCCGCCGCTGCCCGGATCGCCGTGCCGAGTTGGCCGACCAGCCGGTTGACGACATCGAGCGCGTCCTTGACGCGCACCGTCGTCACCGCCGGGAAGGCGCGGGTGACGGCATTGAGGATGCGCGCGTCGTCGGCCGTGGTGGCACTCTTTTCGGTCAGCGTCGCCATCCAGCCATGCGGGGCGCCGGTGAATGTGTTGGGTGAGAACACCATGACGAAATTGATGCCCATCGTTTCCCATTGCACCTGGCGGAAATTGGCGATCCTGGCCGTGACGTTGCGGCCGAGCACATTGACGGTGACAGTGTCGCCGAGCTTCAGCCCGATTTCCTTGCCTTCCTGCGCCGAGAACGAAACCAGCGGCTCGCCGGTATAATTGTCCGGCCACCATTTGCCCTCCGTCAGCGTCGCGTTTTCCGGCTGCCTGGCATCATAGGTCAGGCCGCGATCGCCTTTCAGCACCCAGGCGCCTTCGGCCGGCACCTTGACCTTGTCGACATCGACGCCGTTGAGCGCCATCACCCGGCCGCGCAGCATCGGCACCTTGGCCAGCGTCCCCTTTGGCGCCTCCTTGCCGATCAATGCGGAGAACGCATCGACATCGCTGCCCTGGATGTCGACGAAGAAGAAGTTCGGCGCCCGCTCCGGCAGGCTGCCGGAGATCTGCTGCCTGAGATTGCCGTCGATCAGTGCCAGCGTCACCAGCAGCGTCAGCCCGAGCCCCAGCGACAGCACCACCGATGGCGTCAGGGCACCCGGCCGGTGGATGTTGCCGACGGCGAGCCTGAGCGCGACGAAGCGCACGCGCGGGCTTTTCCTTGCTGCCCATTGCACCAGCGCGCCGACCAGCCGCAGCACCAGGAAGGCGAAGATGGTGGCGCCGACGAAGATCGAGGCGATGCGATGGTCGCCCGAAAACAGGATGGCGAGTGCCGCCAGGATGAGCGCAATGCCGATGGCCGATGCGACATAGACGGGGCGCGGCAGGCCACGGCCCTCCAGCCCCATCTCCCGGAACAGTGCTGTCGCCGGCACGTCGCGGGCGCGGCCGAGCGGCAAAAGCGCGAAGGCCAGCGTCACCAGCAGGCCGAACAGCGCCGCCATGGCGAGAGCGCCGGGATAGAAGCCGCCCTCCGCTGGCACCGGGATGACGGATTGGAGGGCGGCACTCGCCACGAACGGCATCAGCGCGCCGAGCACGAGACCGAGCACGATGCCGAGGGCGGCGATGATCAGGATCTGCACGAGATAGACGGCAAAGACGAAGCCGCCGGAAGCGCCCAGGCTCTTGAAGGTGGCGATGACGCCGCGCTTGCCGTCGAGATAGGCGCGCACCGCATTAGCGACGCCGACCCCGCCGACCACCAGCGCCGTCAGCCCAACCAGCGTCAGGAATTGCGAGAAGCGTTCGATGTTGGATGAGAGCGCCGGGGCTGCATTGCTTCGCGTGCGGATCGACCAGCCGGCCTCGGGAAAATCTTTCGCCGCCTGGTCCTGGATGGCCTTGAGCCGCGCCTCGTCGGCGCCGGCGGGCAGCCGGACCTTGTAGGCATTTTCGACCAGGCTGCCCGGCTGCACCAGTCCGGTCGCCGCCAGTGCCTCGGTCGAGATCATCAGCCTTGGCGCGAAGCCGAAACCGTCGGACACAGCATCCGGCTCGGTGACCAACCTGGCGCGCAGTTCGAAGGTGGCGGTGCCGAGCTTCAGCCGGTCGCCGAGCTTGAGATGCAGCCGTTCGAACAACAGATCGGGCGCCGCCGCGCCGAAAACGCCGAATTCCTCGCCGAACAGCTCCTGCTTCGACAGCTTCGGTTCGGTTTCCAGCGCGCCATAGAGCGGATAGGCTTCTTCGACCGCCTTGGCCTCGACCAGCGCCTGGTCCGAGCCGTCGGCAAGCCGCGCCATAGAGCGCATGCTGGCGGTGCGCGAAACGGTGCCCAGCCCGTCGAGGAAACCGCGCTCGGCCTGGCTGGCGTCACGCTGATTGATCTGGAAGCGGAGGTCGCCGCCAAGCAGCGTCTGGCCCTGGTCGGCAACACCGGCACTGATCGAACGGGCAACCGAATTGACGCCGCCGATCGCCGCGACACCGAGTGCGATGCAGGCAAGGAAGATCAGGAAGCCGGACAGGCCGCCGCGCATTTCGCGCAGCGAGAAGCGGACAGCGAGCTTCAGCGTCTGCGCCAGCGGCATCAGGCGGTGACCTTCAACGGTGCCGGCGCCTCGATCCGGCCCGAGCGCATCGACACCTGGCGCGAGCAGCGCGCTGCAAGCGCGGGATCGTGGGTGACCAGCACCAGCGTCATGCCGCGCTCGGCCGCCTTGGCGAACAGGAGGTCGGCAACCTGCCGACCCGTCGCCTGGTCGAGATTGCCGGTCGGCTCGTCGGCGATGAGGATGCGCGGCGCCGGCGCCAGCGCCCGGGCGATCGCCACGCGCTGCTGCTCGCCGCCGGAGAGCTCGCCGGGATAATGTGTGACGCGGTCGCTCAGGCCGACCGCCGCCAATTCGCGCGCCGCCACCGAAAACGGATCGGCATGGCCGGCCAGCTCCAGCGGCACCGCGACATTTTCGAGCGCCGTCATGTTGGGGATGAGGTGGAAGGACTGGAACACGATGCCAATGTTTCGGCCACGAAACGAAGCAATCTGGTCCTCGCTTCTGCCGTTGAGGAGCTCGCCGGCGATTCGTACCGTACCCGAATCGACCCTTTCCAGTCCTGCCAGCACCATCAGCAAGGTCGACTTGCCGGACCCTGAAGGACCGACGATGCCGGTCGCCTCGCCACGCGCCACGTCTAGGCTGACGCCCTTCAGCACGTGGACGGACGAGGCGCCTTCGCCGAGCGTCAGAGATACGTCTTTCAGCGCGATGACGGCTTCTGTCAAAATGAAAGCGTCCTATATCAGGGATGAAGGCTCTGCTTGCCGGAAGCCGTCGCCCGGAAGAATGTTTTTGTCATATGGGGCCTGCCGCATGTCTTTCAAACGCCAGATAGCCGCAGGGCTCATCCTTTTCCTCGCCCTTTGCAGCGCCATTTCGTCGGTACAGGCCGAGCCCTTCAAGATCGTCGGCTTCGGTGACAGCCTGATGGCGGGCTTCGGCCTCGGGCCCGGCGAGGGTTTTACCGACAAGCTCCAGGCAGCCCTGCGCGCCAAGGGCCATGACGTGGCCGTCGCCAATGCCGGCGTTTCCGGCGACACCACCAGCGGCGGCCTGGCGCGGCTCGACTGGTCGGTGCCGGACGGCACCCAGCTGGTCATCCTCGAACTCGGCGCCAATGACATGCTGCGCGGCGTCTCGCCCGATATCACCAGGAAGAACCTCGACGAGATGCTGGGCAAGCTCAAACAGCGCAAGATCGCCGTGCTTCTGGCAGGCATGCGCGCCGCGCCCAATCTCGGCGCCGACTACCAAAACGCCTTCGACGCCATCTTTCCCGACCTGGCGAAGACATACGGTCTCACGCTCTATCCGTTCTTCCTCGACGGCGTCGCCGGCCAGCCCGGCCTGCAGCTCGAGGACGGCCTGCACCCGAACGCCAAGGGGGTCGACCGGATGGTCGAGCGCATCCTGCCGACGGTCGAAAAGGCCATTGCGGCGGTGCCTGGAGGTTCGTGAGGCCGGATAAAATGCCTTCCCTAGCGGAAACTTTTAACAAAGCGTGTGACTAATAAACCTCTTGCTCCGTTCGACTATCGATGATTCGCTATAGGTGACAGTTCGATTCGAGGAAGGGAGGCTCTTCATGCCGCGTCTTTTCACCGCCCTCGAAATTCCGCGTGACGCCGCCCTTTCGCTGTCCCTGCTCCGGGGCGGCCTGCCCGGGGCGCGCTGGATCGATGTCGAAAACTACCATCTGACACTGCGCTTCATCGGCGATGTCGAAGGTCATGTCGCCGACGAGATCGCCAACGCGCTCGACCGGGTCCACCGGCCCTCCTTCTCGCTGACCTTGTCAGGCGTCGGTGCTTTCGGCCAGAAAAAGCCGCACGCTGTCTGGGCCGGCGCCTCCGCCTCGCCCGATCTGGCAGCGCTTCAGGGCGAGATCGAGCGCATTTGCCAGCGGCTCGGCATTCCCGCCGATCCGCGCAAGTTCATGCCGCATGTAACCCTTGCGCGGCTGCGCAATTCGAGCCCGCTGGACGTCGCCCAATATCTGTCGGCGCGCGGCAATTTCTCGACGCTACCCTTCCGCATCGGCCGCTTCGTCCTGATGTCGTCGCGCGATTCGGTTGGCGGCGGCCCCTATATCGTCGAGGAAGCCTGGCCGCTGTCGGGCACAGACGCCCGCGCCGCCAGCCGTGTCGCCAGCGCCTCCGACGCTTCGCGGATCATGCGGTAGACCTCGGCAAAAGCCTCCGGCCCGTCATAATAGGGATCGGGCACGTCGCGCGCCTGCCCGTGCGCGAACTCCAGGAACAGCTGCACCCGGTCCTGCCCGGGCGCCAGCGCTTTGAGGTCGGCGACATTCGAGCGGTCCATGCCGAGGATCAGGTCGAAACGCGAGAAATCCTCCGGCCTGACCTTGCGTGCCCTCTGCCCGGAAATGTCGATGCCGTGACGCAGGGCAATCGCGATCGAGCGTGGATCAGGGGGTGAGCCGACCTCCCAGCCGCTGGTGGCGGCAGAGTCCAGCAGCATGTCGCGCCCGCGTTCCGCCAACACGGTGCGAAACACGCCTTCGGCCAATGGCGAGCGGCAGATGTTGCCGAGGCAGACGAAGAGTATGGAATTTATCGGCTTTATGCTCATGCGATATGCGCCGTTTGTGCATTTGTGACCCCAAAACCGCAAAGCACTTTTGGGCGACTTGCATTATGGTGAGGGTCAAATTCGAGATAGCACGGGAAATCATCATGACGAGAGAAAAACTCAGCAAGGACGCCATCAACGCCGCCCTTGCCGAACTCGGCGGCTGGTCGCTGGCCACGGACGGTGCCTCGATCAGGCGCAGCTTCGTGTTCAAGAATTTTTCCGAAGCCTTCGCCTTCATGACCCGCGTCGCGCTGGCAGCCGAAAAGATGGACCATCACCCCGACTGGTCAAACGTCTACAAGACCGTGGAGGTGACGCTGAACACCCATGACGCCGGCGGCGTCACGGCGCTCGACATCGCGCTGGCCAAGAAGATGAACCGCTATTTCGGCGACTGAGTGTACGCTTGGCCGTTAGCGGCGACCCAAATTGGCACCCGCATCTTGCAGCCGGGTTCACCTTTCACCACATTTTCCCTCGCGAGGCATGCGCCAGGATGCGCATGAGACCCGCAAGGAGTGATTGATGGCGCAACAACCCGGTTTTGATTTCTTTGGCTTTGGCGACAAGCTTGGCGGCGAAAGCGAAGTGCGCGAAAAATTCTGGCGCACGGCCAAGAAGGCCGCACGGCAGATCCCGTTCATGGAAGAGGTCGTCGCCGCCTACTACTGCGCCATGGACAAGAACACGCCGCTGCGCGCCAAGGGCATATTGGTGGCGGCACTCGGCTATTTCGTCCTGCCCTTTGACCTCATCCCCGACTTCATATTCGGCCTCGGTTTCACCGACGACATCGCCGTGCTGACCGCCGCGATCACCGCCGTCAGCGCCCATATTACACCGGCGCATCGTCAGGCCGCCAAGGACGCCATCGCCGACAAGGGCTGAGCGTCTTCACGTGGCGCGCGCCCTGTGGGCAGAGGCGTTTGGAGGCCAGCTGAAAAGTCAAACTCTTGCCGCTTTCGTGGCCTCCAAGTCGCCGAAGGGACGTTGCGCCGGCCGCTGAAGCGGCGGTGGCGCGGGAATGGCGGCGGTTTCCTGGGGTGAGCGTCCTTTTGTTGAGGGAAATTCACCGTTTGGTAACCCAGATTAAATCAAAATGAAGCGACGGCAGGACGCCATGCGGCCCGCCTCCGCACCATTTGGAATACGGGAAAGACAATGCGCGGATTGATAGCACTCGTTTCGAGCCTGGTCCTGGCGGCCTCGGCGGCGCCGGCACTGGCGCAGCAGGCGACCAAGATCGGCCAGCACAATGCCTGGGGCACTTACAGCTACCAGGCATCGGGCGGCAAGGTCTGCTACGTGCTCACCGTGCCGACCGACAAGCAGCCGCCGACGCTCGACCATGGCGACATGTTCTTCTTCGTCAGCCAGCGGCCCGGCCAGCAGGTGTCCTACGAGCCACAATTCATCGCCGGTTACAATTTTCAGGAAGGCTCCAAGGCCACCGTCACCATCGACAAGAAGTCCTTCTCGATGTTCACGAAAGGCAAGTCGGCCTGGGTCGAGAATGCCGCCGAGGAACCGGTGCTGATCGCCGCCATGAAGACCGGCACCGACATGAAGGTGACGGCGAAGTCCGGCCGCGGCAATCCCACATCCTATGTCTTCTCGCTGAAGGGCATTTCGGCCGCGCTGTCGTCGATCGCCAAGTGCAAGTAAGCACAAGCCGCATTTGAACCCGAAGGCCGGGCCACAAGCCCGGCCTTTTTGTTGTCAGGTCTGGACCGGTTACGGCGCTGCCTCCGCTCGCCGCCGTCGGATCGCCTCCGCGATGAACACCCGCGACAGCGCGTGATAGAGCGGCTCGTGCGAGATCATGCGTGCGGTGCCGTAGCCCAGCATCGAGGCCAGCATCAGCGCGATGACATTGTCGTGATTGCCGGTCATCTCCAGGATGATGACGAAAGCCGTCATCGGCGCCTGCACGACGCCGGCGAAATAGCCCGCCATGCCGAGCAGCGCGGCGGCACCCGCGCTGGCGCCGAACAGCAGGCCGAGCGAACTGCCGATGCCGGCGCCGACCGCGAGCGATGGTGCGAAAATGCCGCCGGGAATGCCGGAAACCATCGACAGCAGCCCAGCGAGGAATTTTTCCACGAAGAAGAACCATGGCAGCGGCGTGCCCTCGACGGCGCCGCGCGCCTGCGCATAGCCGGTGCCGAAGGTCAGCCCGCCCGAGGCAATGCCGATCACCGCCACGCCAAGCCCGCAGACAGCAGCCACCAGCAGCGCACGCGCCAAGGGCTGCTGCGTGCGCCACCGCCGGATCCGCCGCGTGGTCTTCAGCGCCAGCAGCGAGAACAGCGCGCCGAAGCCGCCGCCGATGATGCCGCAGCCAAGCACCAGCGGCCAGTCGGCGCCAAAGGCGATTGTCTCCTTCGAGACGCCGAAATAGGTGTAGTTGCCGAGCAGCCCGAGCGAGGCGAGGCCGGCCAGGATCACCGCCGTCAGCACCAGCCCGTTGGTGCGCGCCTCGTAGGTGCGGCCCATCTCCTCGATGGCGAAGACGATGCCGGCCAGCGGCGTGTTGAAGGCGGCGGCGATGCCGGCGGCCGAGCCGGCCAGGATCAGGCCCCGCGCCTGCGCCATGCCGCCCCAGCGCGCCGCCTGCAGCATCAGCGAGGCGCCGACCTGCACGGTCGGGCCCTCGCGGCCGATCGAAGCGCCGCAGAACAGGCCGACGACGGTGAGCGCGATCTTGCCCGCCGCCAGCCGCAGCGACAGAAGGTGGCTGCGATCAGCGTCGTCACGCAAATGGCGCGCGGCGATCGCCTGCGGAATGCCGCTGCCTTGCGAGCCCGGGAAAAAGGCGTGGGCGAGCCACGCGCACAGCACGAAACCCAGCGGCGTGACCATGAGCGGCAGATAGAAGCGCCGGCCGCCGCCGTCGCCGATCATCATGTGGAACAGCGCCTGCGCCTTGTCGGCCAGCACCGCGAACAGCACGCTGATGACGCCGATCGACAACGCGCCGGCCCAGAACACCAGCCGCGGCTGCCAGACGCGCCGTGAGCCCAGCATGGCGCGCGAACGCCGCAGCATGGGGTATTTTCGCGATGTGCCGGCCATGTCCGTCCTCGTAATCGAAGCCCAGCCCTAGCATGAACGTGACGTCGATCAAGCCTGTCGGATAAAGCCGCTGTCACGCGATCCCTTGAAGAAGGAGCACCCGCCAAACGTCTGCGGTCGCAGCTGTTGAAGATGCGCGGGCTGTTTGGAGGCTGTTCCTGGACGCGGCCCGAGGGCTGGCGCCAGCGGCAGTGATCTGCGCGCAGAATGCTCCCGCCGGCTCTTGCAGGCGGGAGCGGTCTCTACAGATCCAGGTTTCACATGGCCATTTTTTCACATTCGGCCTGGGCCTTCTTGGTCGACGTATCGATCATGTAGGCTTTGCCCTTGGCGTCGGTGATCATCATCATGCAATGCTTGATCGGCTTTGCCATCTTCATCATCTCTGCGCCCATCTTTGCGTCCGGCATCATGGTGCCCATGTGTCCATCGGGCATGATTGCCATCACCTCCCCGCCTTTCATCATGGTCATTGTGCCCATTGCGTCTTCGGCAAAGGCCTGCGAGGCGGACAAGCCGACGAGGCCGGCAATGACAGCGAGCTTGATCGAGTTCATTCTGCGTACTCCCATTTTGCAAGGGCGTGGTTGCCCCCTTCAGCCTTCGAAGGCGGCAAGGGAATCGTTACGTCAACACGACTATGTGATCGGCTCCCGCGTGGCGGGAAGATTGGGTGCAAGGCTGCCAGTCGGTCGTAGCGAGCTGTTGTCGTGCGACAAACTGGTTGGTCCGATGAACTCTCGGTTCAAACGCCAGAGACCGTCTGTCGATCAGGACATTCGCGATCGAAACATTGCCGGCCCACTCGGGGTTGTGTTCGCCACCGCATGACTCCGCCCTCAACCTGTGCTATGCGCCGCGCTTCAGTTCCCGGCACGATGGATGAAATCGGCCGCAAACAGCTTATATCAGTGCGACCATGACCCTTTCCTTCGACCTCACCACTGAGGGTGCCCGCGACGCGTTGCGCGCCCGCGCCACGCCCGAGAAGCCGTCGCTGATCGGCCTGACCCGCGCCGAGCTCGCGGAGGCGCTGGTCGCGTCCGGCATCGTGCCGGAGCGCCAGGCAAAGATGCGTGCGCAGCAGCTCTGGCACTGGATGTATGTGCGCGGCGTCTCCGACTTTGCCGGCATGTTCAACATCTCCAAGGATCTGCGCGCCGAGCTCGACAGGCATTTTACCGTCGCCCGGCCCGAAATCGTCGAGGAGCAGATTTCTTCCGACGGTACCCGCAAATGGCTGTTCCGCTTTCCGCCGCGCGGCGCCGGCCGGCCGGTGGAGATCGAGACCGTCTATATTCCCGAGGAAGGCCGCGGCACGCTCTGCATCTCCTCGCAGGTCGGCTGCACGCTGACCTGCTCGTTCTGCCACACCGGCACGCAGAAACTGGTGCGCAACCTGACCGCCGAGGAAATACTGGCGCAATTGCTCACAGCCCGCGACCGGCTCGGCGATTTCCCCGACCGCGACACGCCGGACGGTGCCATCGTCCCGGCCGAGGGCCGCAAGGTGTCCAACATCGTCATGATGGGCATGGGCGAGCCGCTGTACAATTTCGAGGCGGTGAAGAAGGCGCTGCTGATCGCGTCCGACGGCGACGGGCTTTCCTTGTCGAAAAGACGCATCACGCTGTCGACCTCCGGCGTCGTGCCTGAGATTTTCCGCACTGGCGAGGAAATCGGCGTCATGCTGGCGATCTCGCTGCATGCCACCAATGACGATCTGCGCGACTTGCTGGTGCCGATCAACAAGAAGTATCCGCTGAAGGAACTGATCGCCGCCTGCCGCGCCTATCCCGGCCTGTCGAACGCCAAGCGCATCACTTTCGAATATGTGATGCTGAAGGACGTCAACGATTCCATCGTGGACGCCAAGGGCCTGATCAAGCTGCTCAAGGGCATTCCGGCTAAGATCAATCTGATCCCGTTCAACCCGTGGCCGGGCACCAACTACCAGTGCTCGGACTGGGAGACGATCGAGAAATTCGCCGATTACATCAACAATGCCGGCTATGCCTCGCCGATCCGCACGCCGCGCGGCCGCGACATCCTCGCTGCTTGCGGCCAGCTGAAGTCGGAATCCGAGCGCATGCGAAAAGTGGACCGGCTGGCGCTGGAAGCCATGATGATCGCGGGGCACGGCGAGGCGTGAGCCGTCTCGTCGCCGGACTCAAACGCATCGCCATCATAGCAGTCGGTTATATCGCCGGCGTGCTGACCTCTATCCTGGTGCCTGTGCTGTTGATCACGCTTCTGGAAGGGATCGAATATGGCAACTGGTCCATGGTTTTCACCTTCGACTGGCTGGGTTCCTTCCCGCTCGCCGTGCTGACCGTGGCGCTCTGCGCGCTGCTGATCGTCGGCCCGGCGATCCTGGTCGCCGAATGGCTTTCGCTGCGGGGATGGTTCTATTTCGCGGTCACGGGGGCGATCACCTCGATCGCCTTTGGCGTTCTTGTCCCGGGCTCGGCCGGAGGGTTTGTTTTCAATCCGGGATTTCTCGGCTTTCTGGCCACGGCCGGCACCGTCGCCGGTTCGGTCTACTGGCTCCTGGCTGGGCGCAGGTCCGGCCGTCTTGTGAAGCGAGACCCCTGATGGGCCGCTTCGTTTCCTATCTCGTGCGCTTTGCCATGATCCTGTTCGGTTATGCCGTCGCCTCGCTGGCGGCGAGCGCCTTCCTCAACGTCCTGTTCCTGGCCTCGCTGGGCTACACGCCTGACCACACGCACCCGACGGCGACGGCTTCGCTGTATTTCTCGATTCCCTTCGTCGCCCTGTTCGTCGCTTATTTCGCCTTCCTGCCTTCGGTGATCGTCATCCTGCTTGCCGAAATCCTCGGCCGGCGCGACTGGCTGTACTATGCGCTGGCTGGCGCGGTGGTGGCGGCCGTCTTCCTCGGCCTGGTCGATCACGCGCCCGATTCCACCTTCGCGGTCACCGACACCAGCGCCATGATGGCGGTGATCGGCGGCGGCATGGTCGGCGGCATCTTCTACTGGCTGAGCGCCGGGCGCTGGGCCGGAAGCTGGTGGAAGGACGAGGTCAGACCATGACCCCGAAAAGTGGAAGCCGGTTTTCTCGGACAAACGGTTTCCGTTTTGTCCTGAGATCATGGTAAAACGAAAAGACCCTATTTCGCCTGGGCCGTCAGGATCTTGAGCGCGAAGGCCGAGAACACGCCGGCGAAAAGATAGTCGACCACCCGCGTGACGCGCGGGCTGGCCTTCATCGCCGCGGAGAATTTCTCCGCCGCCAGCACCATCGGCGCCGTCACCGGGATCGACAGTACGATGAACATCGAGCCCAGGAAGAACAGCTTTCCCGGCGCGTGCGGATCATGCGCGGAAACGAACTGCGGCAGGAAGGTCATGAAGAACAGGATGATCTTCGGGTTGAGCAAATTGACGCCAAGCCCCGCCGCCCAGCTGCGCAACAGCGAGATTTGCGGGCCTGTCTTCTTCTCCGGCGAAAACGCCGAGCCCTTGGCGATCGCCTGCCAGGCCAGGAAGACGAGATAGCCGGCGCCAAAAATCTTCAGCACGAAGAAGGCCATCGGCGAGGCGACGATCAGCGCCGAGACGCCGACCACCACCAGCGTGGTGTGGATCAGCGTGCCGCACAGCGCGCCGGCCATCGAGGCAAAGCCGGTGGCACGCCCCTGGCTCAGCGTACGCGAAACAAACAAGGTCATGTCAGGCCCGGGCGTGATCGCCAGGATGACCGTGGCGATGGCGAACTGGATCAGCGTGGCGGTGTCGGGAATGAAGGACATGGAGGGCTCCGGGGAACGCGCGAGCCTATACAGGATGTGCTGCGTCGGCGCCAGATGAAGCGGTGATCCAGCTCCGCAATCGCTTAGGCAACTGCTGGTTCCGCTTAGGGCAGAGACCCCTCATTGTCGAAGTCGTCAAGAGCGGGCGAGACGAGCGCGTCAGCCGGCGGCAGCCAGCACCCTGACAGGTCCCTCGAGGGTGGGTGGACCATCCTGGGGGTCGAGCCCCGCGATCAACAAGATCTGATCGATCGGCTTGGGGCGGCCGAGGAAATAGCCTTGCGCCTCGTTGCAGCCTTCGACCTGCAGGATGGTGAGCTGGACATGGGTCTCGACGCCTTCGGCGAGCACGGGAATGTCGAGGCTGCGCCCCAACGTCAGCACGGCGCGGATGATCGCCTTGGCCTGCGGACTGCGCTCGACATCGGCCATGAAGGAGCGGTCGAGCTTGATCTTGTCGAACGGGAACGAGCGCAGCGTGTCGAGCGAGGAATAGCCGGTGCCGAAATCGTCGATCGCGATCGTCACGCCCAGCGCCTTGATCTGGCGCAGCACGTGCAGTGTGCGAACCTTGTCGGCGACGATCGTCGATTCGGTCAACTCAAGCTCGAGACGCTTCGGCGACAGGCCGGTCTCGATCAGGATCTGATGGACGAGCGTGGCGAGATCGGCATGGGCGAACTGCACCGGCGACAGATTGACCGCGATCTTGTGGCCATTGTCCCAGGAGGCCGCCTGGCGGCATGCGGTGCGCAGCACCCATTCGCCGATCGCCAGGATGGAGCCGTTCTCCTCGGCGATCGGAATGAATTCGGCGGGCGGGACCATGCCATGCACGGGGTGAGTCCAGCGCAGCAACGCCTCATAGCCGCAGGTGGCGCCGGTCGCAACCGAGGTCTGCACCTGATAGTGCAGCGAGAGTTCGCCGCGGTCGATCGCCAGGCGAAGGTCGGTGGCGAGTGCCCGGCGCGCCCGCGCCGTCTCGTCCATGACCGATTCGTAGAAGCAGACGGCCCGCGTCACGTCGTTCTTGGCCCGGTACATGGCCAGGTCCGCATTGCTGACCAGCCTCTCCCGGTCGGCCCCGTCGCGCGGAAAGACGGCGACGCCGATGCTGGCGCCGGTGACGGTCTCGAAATCGTCGATCCGCAACGGCTCGAACAAGGATTTTTCCAGCCGCGACACCAGGCCGAGCAGCTCGTTCTGGTCCTTGAAGCGCTTGATGGCGGCAAATTCGTCGCCGCCGAGCCGGGCGACGAACTCGCCGTCGCCGGCCAGTTTCGCCAGCCTGCGGGCAATGATCTTGAGCGCCTGGTCGCCGGCCGCGTGTCCCCTGAGGTCGTTGATTTCCTTGAAACGGTCGAGGTCGATAACGATGACGGCGGTCTTCGTGTCCTTATCCTCGTGCGCCCGCTCGATCTCATGGTCGAGGCGGTCGTTGAAGGAGACCCGGTTGGCAAGGCCGGTGAGCGAGTCGTTCAGCGCCAGATGCTGCAGCCGCTCGAAACTCTCGAGCCGGCCACGCTCGTCGATCAGATAGCTGGCGAAGCCGGTGGCCGCGACGATCAGGCCGACGACCGCAACCGCGACGGCCATCGCTTCGAGAATATCGGGATTGGTGCCCGTGGTGATGAAGGAGAGCGGCGTCACCGCCACCGCCGCCATCGCCGTGAAATGCAGGCCGACGATCGCCAGCACCAGAAGCCCGATGCCGAGATAGTGCGACCAGCGGCGCGGCCGCCGCACCGCCTGGCCGATCGCCACGGCGGAGAATGCCATCGCGATCAGCACCGAAGCGACGACGTAGCGGGCGTCCCATTCGACGATGCCGGCCACGTGATAGGCCATCATGCCGGTATAGTGCATGGCCGAGATCGCCAGGCCGACGGCACAGCCGCCCCATTCCGACGCCAGGCCACGACCTTTGTCGAGCGCAAGGCCGAAGCCCGCCCCGGTTCCGACCATGGCGATGACCAGGGATATCATGGTTAGCGCCGGATCGAAGGTGATCGGCGCACCGGGCTGATAGGCCAGCATGGCGATGAAATGCGTGCACCAGATCGAGGACCCTGCGGCGACCGCGGTCAGGAACAGCCATCCCCGCATCTGCACGCCGACGGTTTTCCTCGCGCGATCCAGGAGACCGATCGTTACCCAGCAGCCGGTGACGCACATCAGCGCCGCCAGCAGGACAAGCCACAGATTATGCTCCGTGACGATGCATGATATAACGCGCATCAAGAATGGTCCAAGCCTGAGGACACCCGCAATGAGCAGGCAAAAGCTGCATCGACCGGTTGCAAGGCCGCCGCAGCTCTGTCTCACTGGTTTAGCGGCAGGACATGAAAACTTGCTTAAATCCTGGGCAGAAATGCAGCCCATGATTGTAGCAGGTTGTTTCCCCGAGGGCATGATCCCGAACCGAAGGACCGGGCCGGTGAAAGGTGGGAACCGGTTTTCACGGACAGATGGTTTCGGTTTGTCCAGAGAGCACGCCCCAACAAGAGAGGGATCGCCGCCTGCCGCGCGCTGGATCAGCAGACTTGCTCGCTTTGCCGTTCCTGCTAAAAGGCGCTCCGACAAGCCGTGACGCCCATGCCCCAGGCGTCCGCCATCGACGGAGCAGAAATGTCCAAGACCAAAGACGTCAAGAAGGTCGTGCTCGCCTATTCCGGCGGCCTCGACACATCCATCATTCTGAAATGGCTGCAGACCGAACTCGGTGCCGAAGTCGTCACCTTCACCGCCGATCTCGGCCAAGGCGGCGAGCTGGAGCCGGCGCGCCAGAAAGCCGAGATGATGGGAATCAAGGACATCCGCATCGTTGATGTGCGCGAGGAATTCGTTGCCGACTTCGTCTTCCCGATGTTCCGCGCCAACACCGTCTATGAAGGCACCTATCTGCTGGGAACCTCGATCGCGCGGCCGCTGATCTCCAAGCACCTCGTCGAGATCGCCAAGGAGACCGGCGCCGACGCGATTGCGCACGGCGCCACCGGCAAGGGCAACGACCAGGTCCGCTTCGAACTGTCGGCCTATGCGCTGAACCCCGACATCAAGGTCATCGCGCCGTGGCGCGACTGGTCGTTCAAGTCGCGCACCGACCTGATCAACTTCGCCGAGCAGCACCAGATCCCGGTGGCCAAGGACAAGAGGGGCGAGGCGCCGTTCTCGGTCGACGCCAACCTGCTGCACTCCTCTTCCGAGGGCAAGGTGCTGGAAGACCCGTGGAGCGAGCCGCCGGAATTCGTCCACCAGCGCACCGTCTCGCCGATGGACGCGCCGGACAAGGTCACCGAGATCGAGATCGAGTTCCTGAAGGGCGATCCGATCGCGCTCAACGGCAAGAAGCTGTCGCCGGCAACGATGCTGGCCGCGCTCAACGATCTCGGCCGCGACAATGGCATCGGCCGGCTCGACCTTGTCGAGAACCGCTTCGTCGGCATGAAGTCGCGCGGCGTCTACGAAACGCCCGGCGGCGCCATCCTGATCGTGGCGCACCGCGCCATCGAATCGATCACGCTCGACCGTGGTGCCGCGCATCTCAAGGACGAGTTCATGCCACGCTACGCCGAGCTCATCTACAACGGCTTCTGGTTCTCGCCCGAGCGCCTGATGCTGCAGGCGATGATCGACAAGAGCCAGGAAGACGTCGAAGGCACGGTGCGGCTGAAGCTCTACAAGGGCAACGTCATGGTCACCGGCCGCAAGTCGAAAAAGACCCTCTATTCCGACGCGCTGGTCACCTTCGAGGACGATCGCGGCGCGTACGACCAGAAGGACGCCGCCGGCTTCATCCGCCTCAATGCGCTGAGGCTGCGCACGCTGGCCGCACGCAACCGCAAGGGCTGATATCCAGACAGCAGCCAAACGCTATCAATCATACCTAAGAAACCCGACGGAGACGTCGGGTTTTTATTTGGGTCTTCTAATATAAGAAAAATGAAGGCGCCTGAACTCGGTTCCTGTTTGACCTTTTGGCGGCATCATCTAAGTTCACTTGTGGGTTTAGGGGGTTTGACAGTGAAGAATAGTATTTCTCTTCTGCTTGGCGTGGTCGTCGTCTTGGTGGTGTGCCAGTCCTCGCAGGCAGGCGCGAAGCGTGACCCGAAGGCGGATATGAACGAATGTATCGCCTCCGCCCGCACGCGGGACCTTACGTTCAAGCATGACATGGCTTTGTTCATGGGCGTCTCGCAGGAGCGCATGCCGGCTTTGTTTTGCCAGCGCCTCGCCGATGGGATACGCAGCGGCCGCATCAGCTATTCCGACATAAACAACCTGCAGCTCGACCAGCCGACCGAGATCTGGATGGTTCTCAAGGGCAAGCCGAAAGCGGCTGCGCCCACCCAAGCCCAGGCGCCGCGGTCGCCCAACTTCCGTAACTGCAGCGGTATTGACGGCACTTTTCAGGTTCCCGCTTCCCAGAAATGCCCGTTGAGCGGCTACGCGCATTATTGAGAGTCATGTGCCCAGGGGCTCGACCACTCATAGAATCGGTTTCCTGCCCGCTTTGGCCGTCCTGGCGAGTTTGGTTGTTGCCAAAGCCGACGACTATGATCCCGCCTCGCTCGACCTTGCCGCGCTGATCGAGTGCAGGGCCGACCTGTCGGCTTATACTGGCTATGCCCTTTGGCTGGCCGGTGATCCCGGCGCGGCCAGCACGCTGGGCTGGAAAGAGGTGCCGTCAGGCAATGCCTTCCTGCGGCAGTATCAACTGCCCGCCCCTGCCCATGTCTTCGGCCGCGAGACGGAGACAATCGTCTTCACCGCGACAGGGCCGATGGCCGTGCTTGAGGGCATTGCCGCGCCCGACCTCGCCCGGCAGCTCGACGTCCCGGCAATGGTCTCGTCGCCGGATAAATTCCTTGGCGAGAAGGTTGTGGCCGAAAGCACCGAGGACACCGGCGGCGTCAGCCTTGCCACGCACATCACGCTCAATGTCTCGACCGTCGATTCCCATCCCGGCAAGACGCTGGCCGGCTGCTCCTACGCGATTGACGTTGGCGATTAGCGGGCAACATCAATGACTTCGTCATCCTATGGCGGAGCAAGGAGCGAAGCGACGCAGCGCAGACCATAGGATCCATGCCGCGACTTCGAAGCGTCGCTACGGTGCAGAATTCTGCTCCGCTGCACGCTTCGATTAACGTCACGGAATGGATTCCAGGGTCTCCGCGACGCCGCTCCGCGGCTGCTACGCCCAGGGATGACGACGTTGGGGAGGCTTCGACCTATCCCGGACATCAGCAATGCTCCCATCAACAAAAAAGCCCGGCGCATGGCCGGGCTTTTCGTCGAACAGAGGGTTCAATCAGCCGCCGTCGATCGCGTCGGCGATGCGGGCGATGGCCTGCTGATAGACGCTTGCGGAATTCCAGCCGGCAATCGCGCCCATATTCGCGCTCGCGCTCGCGCCGGCCCGCCAGCCATGGCCCTTGAGGAAGTTGGCGGTGGAAGCCAGCGCTGTCGCCTTGTCGCGCAGATTTCCGCTGCCGACTGCATATTTCAAGACATTTCCAGGCAGGAACTGCGTATGGCCAACCTCGCCATGCATGGCGCCGACCGACGAGGCGGTCAACGCGCCGCGATCGACCAGCTTCAGGGCGGCGATGGCATGCGGGTGAAAATAGTCCGGGCGGCGGCAATCATAGGCAAGCGTCAAAATGGCGGAGACCGTATTCTGGTTGCCCATGGAAGCACCGAAGCCGGTCTCCATGCCCCAGATGGCAAGCAGCACACCCGGCGACACGCCGTAGTTCTGTTCGATCTGGCTGAACAGCGCCGCGTTCGACTTCTTCAGCGCACGGCCCTTGGAAATGATCGCGGCCCCGCCGCGACGCTTCATGAAATCGTCCACCGAGCCGCTGAAGGCCTTGTGGATGGCGCGGTCGGCCGAGATCGTCCTGGTTGCATAGGTGGCGCCGGCCAGTGCGGCCAGACCCTTCGAACCGACACCTTCGGACTTGGCGTCCGCGGCAAAATCCTGTTTCCAGGCATCGAAGCCGGCACCGGTCTTGCCGCAACTGGGCGCCGCCTGTGCACCCGCCGCCAGCCCAAGCACAGCCACCACCGCTGCCGCTAAAATCCTACCCTTGGCAAGAAATGCCATGTTGTTCTCCTGGTTGCCTGATTCACGTCCCATCTGCGAATTTGCCAGCGAAACGCGCATTTGTCACCGTCTGCGCCGCAATGCTGGCGAATGCCGGGCAATTTGCCTACGATCAAGTGATTATTGTGGCGGGGTCGAAATAGCCATGAGACCTGCGGCGGCGAAGAGGTCGCAAGACAGGTGGCCACCCAGCTTGCGGCGAAATAGCTTCGAGACATGCGGAACGCCGGCCGGCGATTGGCGTTAGGCACTGCCGCCGCACACTTATATGCTGGCTCTGATGGTTTGAGACCGACATGAAACTCTTCGACTGCCCGCATTGCGGCCACCGTCTCTACTTCGAGAACGCGCAGTGCCTGAATTGCTCAAGCCTCGTGCTTTACGATCCCGAACATGCCCGCTTTGCCCTGTCGGGTGTCGACGGAATCTTCCAGTGCACCAATGCCGATGAATGCGCCTGCAACTGGATGGCCGAACCGGGACACGGGTTTTGCCGTGCCTGCGGGCTGAACCAGCTGATCCCCGATCTCTCCGTCGACGGCAACCGCCGCCGCTGGATCCGGGTCGAGGCGGCGAAGAAGCGCGCCATCTATTCGCTGCTCGCCTTTGGCCTGCCGGTGGCGCCCAAGCAGAACTCGACGGACGAGGTGGGCCTCGCCTTCGACTTCCTCGCCGACCCGATCGGCGGCGGCCCTGGCGGCGAACGCATCCTCACCGGCCATGACAATGGCCTGATCACGCTCAATGTCGCCGAGGCCGATTCCGCCGAGCGCGAAAAGCGCCGCATCGAGATGGGGGAGAATTATCGAACGCTGCTCGGCCATTTCCGCCACGAACTCGGCCATTACTATTGGGACCGCCTGATCCGCGACAATCCGCAAAGGCTGGACGCTTTCCGCGCTCTGTTCGGCGACGACCGCGCCGATTACGAACAGGCGCTGAAGGCCTATTACGCCAATGGTGCTGCGCCCGACTGGCAGCAAAACCACATCTCGGCCTATGCCACCTCCCACCCTTGGGAGGACTGGGCCGAAACCTGGGCCCACCATCTGCACATCACCGACACGCTGGAGATGGTCCATGCGCTGAACTTCCCGCTCGGCCGGCTGGAGACGGTGGAAGCCAATGAATTGCCGCGAGGCGACACAGGCGGCGAACCGCAGGCGGCCCCTTCGGAACCTGCGAACGCGCCCGAGCCCTTCGAAAAGGTCCTGGCCCGCTGGCTGGTGCTGTCGGAAGCCTCCAACTCGATCAACCGCTGCATGGGTCTGCCAGACCTCTATCCCTTCGTCATTTCGGACGTGACGGCGCGAAAACTGGCCTTCGTTCACGAGCTTTTGACCGGTCTGCCGAAGGACACGGGAACAAATCGTGAGTGGGCGCGGGCGTTTTAGCCGGAACGCATGCGCCGCTGCCCCGTTTTCACCCCCGAGGGACCATGAAAACGGAGAGAAAACCATGAAATCCCTAGTGTTTCCCGCGATCGCCGGGATGATGACCGTGATGTCGGGTGCCGCTTTTGCCGACACCGCCGTCTCGGCCGTCACCGATCTCAACGTGCGCGCCGGCCCCGGGCCGCAATATCCTGTCATCGGCGTGCTCGCCGCCGGCCAATCGGCGACGCTCAATGGCTGCATCGAAAACAGCAAATGGTGCACCATTGCCGAAGCCGGCGGCCAGGGCTGGGTCTATTCCGACTATGTGACGGCCGATTTCAGCGGCAGCCGGGTAATCCTGACGCAGCGCCCCCACGGCTCCAGCGTTGCAATCGTCTCTCCGCCGGAAGACATCGGCAATTATTCGACCGACTATACCGGGGCGATTGTCGGCGGCGAGCCGGCCGAGGACGTCTTTCCCCCGCCTCCCACCGAAGTCCGCACCTATGTCGATACGCATCGCCTCGACCCCGTCTATCTCGACGGCGAGGTGGTGACCGGCGCGACCTTGCCAGACACCGTCGAGCTGCGCGAAATTCCTGACTACAACTACCGATATGTCTATGTGAACGGTCAGCCGGCGCTGATCGATCCGCAGACACGGCGCATCATGTACGTGGTGCGTTGATTGAAGCCAGCGGTCGCGATCGCGGCAACGGGTTGCCTATATTGGAAAGCGCCAATCACCAAAGGTGGCGCTGTCCAGCCGATAGATGGGTAACACTTTAAACCGGATACTGGAGTGCGCCCCTCGGAGCGGACAGCTTGACTAAGCAGAATTGACTTGGAAGCCGGGCTTTCGAAGGATGGAAGCCATGACTGCACATCGCGCGCACAGCATCGAGTTCAAACGTCAGGTAGTGCAAGAGTTCCTCTCCGGCGAGACGCTTCATGGTCTGGCCAGGCGGCACGAACTAGCGCGTAACCTGATCCGTATCTGGGTCCAGAAATACGAGGCCGGCGCCTTCGACGAGGATGTAGCGGCGGCCGAGACGATGCAGACCTATGAGGCTCGGATCGCCGCGCTGGAGCGGCTGGTAGGCCGGCAAGCCTTGGAAATCGAGTTTCTAAAGGGGGCTCTGAAAAGCGCACCACATCCCAGAAGCGGGCCTACATCCGTGATCACCGGCCCCGCGGTGTCTCTATCGCTGAAGGATGCCGGCTGATGGGGATCGCGCGATCAACCTACTACGATCAGCCCGAAACCGCCGTGGATGACACAGCGCTCGTCGAGACGATGGGTGAGATCTCCGACAGCTTCGAAGCCTACGGCTATCGCCGCATGCAGGCGGCGCTGCGGCAGAGCGGCATTGTCGTGAACCACAAGAAGATCAGACGATTGATGCGCGAGCATGATCTGCAGCCCAGGATCAGGCGACGCTTCATCGCCACCACGGACAGCAATCATGAATTGCCGATCTTCCCGAACCTGGCGAAGGACGTGACACTCGATGGCCCGAACCGGCTTTGGGTAAGCGACATAACCTACGTGGCGATTGCGGCAGGCTTCGTCTACGTCGCGGTCATCCTGGATGCCTGGTCCCGCAAGGTCGTTGGTTACGCCATCGGCCGGTCGATCGACGCGCGCTTGACCGTTGCAGCATTGAAGGCGGCAATCGTACGGCGAAAGCCGCCGCCGGGCTGCGTCCATCACTCGGATCGAGGGGCGCAATATGCCGCGCGCCTCTATCGCAATCTTCTCGCCGAGCACGATCTTATTGGATCGATGGGTCGGCGCGGCAATCCCTACGATAATGCCAAAGCGGAAAGCTTCATGAAGACGATGAAGGTCGAAGCCATCTATCCGATGGCCTATGAAACCTTCACCGACGTCGCTGAGGACCTTCCCCGCTTCATTGATGAGGTCTACAACACCCGCCGATTGCATTCAGCGCTCGGCTATCTCAGCCCGCAACAGTTCGAAGACCAACACGCCCGGAAGATGGTCAAAACTGCCGCTTGATCCTGTCCGCCCCGAGGGGCGCACTCCATACATGGGTAACAGTTCTCCCCCTATGCGTCCGTCGCAGCGCCAAGCGGTTTGGTTGGCGCGGCGCTGCGACGGACAAGCTTCATGCGCCTGGTGTCGATGATGCCGAGCGGATGAGCATGGAAGCTGAGCATCCATTCGCCGTCTTCGGTCTCTGCGGCGGCGACCGCTTCGCCGGCCAGTGTTTGCGAGACATAGACGAAGCCGCCATTCCACTTGATCTCGCCATTGTGGCGCACACGGCGCACCGCCGCCTCGTCCGGATAATCGGGCTCGGGCGGCGTTCTTGGCATGGCGCGCCGTGAGGGGCGGTAATGCTGGGCTGGGGTGTCCATGGCCAGTGCCTCATGCGGGCGTTCCTCATTGTAGCTGCGCCGGAAGGCCTCGAAGGCTTGGCCCTGGGCTGTTCTGTCGACCGCGGGTTCCTTAGCCATCGGCAGCATGGTCAGATGAAAGCGCTCATGGCGTCCGTTCTGCTGCGGCTTGCCGGGCGCAATCCGCTCCAGCGTGATGCCAAGCTTGATGAAGCGCGCCGCAAGCGGCGTCAGACCCGTGACGCCGGGCGATGCGAAGGGTGGGCCATTGTCGCTTCTGAAGCGATCCGGCAGCCCATGCTCTTCAAACAGCCGCTCGAACACCGGCCAGGCCTCGGCGTCCGCCGTCGAACCCGTCGCTTCCAGCGCCAGAAGGTAGCGGCTCGATGCATCCATCACCGTCAACGGCTCACAACGCCACCCGTCACGGGTCCGGAACCAGCCCTTGTGGTCCCCGGTCCACACCGCGTTCGGCTCTGAAGCTTTCGGCCATGGACCATTGCCTGCCGCCTTCCAGCGCCTGCGCTTACGCCCCACAAGTCCATGCCGCTTCAGAATCTCACCGGCCGTCGAGACCGCAGGCCAGCCGCAGCAGGGCTCCGCACGCTTGAGCCTGGCCATGATCTTCTTGGGTCCCCACAACGGGTGGACCTCCTTCATAGCCACGATCCGCTCCACCACATCCCAAGGCGTCGCCCGGCCGTGATTGAGCGGCGCTCGCGGCCGATCGTGCAAACCTTCCGGGCCAAACTCCCGATAACGCCCAAGCCATTTGTAGCCGCTCTTGCGCGAGATGCCGTAACCCGCACAAAGCGCACTCATCGTCTCCTCACCCGCAAGGCAATCCACAACAAACCGTAGCCGCTCGTCCATGATGCCAGTCTCTCGCCAAACCATCGCCGGTCCTCCGGCGGACAAGAAAACTGTCACCCATGCTATCGGTCCATTCTGTTACCTATCTATCCGGTTCGGACAGCGCCTTTCCTCTCCCCCGTCGATCGGGGGAGAGGAAAGGCAGGGCGATGGGGGGCGGCGCCGAAGTTCCCGAAGGGCGACGAGCGGATTTAACCCTATCGCGCCGAACGAGGACGATTGCGCGCAAAAGGCTGCATTCCCGCCGCTCAGGGTCGCGGCCGAGCTTTCGGATGCCAAAGCGCGGCCTGATTGCGGCGCAAGGAACGGGCGCGACTCGGCCCTTGTCTTGACTCCACGGCCGATTTCCTGTCTACACGCCTCGAATTCCGCGACGAGTATCCCTCCGAGCAAGCCGACCAGGACGCCGAAGCCTCTTTGAGGTGGGTGCTGTAAAGAGATCCTGGAGGCCAACACCCGGCAGCGCAATGCGCCCCCGGGTGCTTTTTGGTTTTGGGCTTTGCTTTTGATTGGACAGTTGGCGCGAACGCATTACCTCTCGGGCACCATCCGGGTGCCAGGGAAAAGGAAACAGTATGTTTGAATCGCTGCAGGAGCGTCTTGGCTCCATCCTGAACGGCCTCACCGGCCGCGGCGCGCTGTCGGAGGCTGATGTCTCGGCGGCGCTGCGCGAGGTGCGCCGTGCGCTGCTCGAGGCTGACGTGGCGCTGGAAGTGGTGCGCTCCTTCACCGACAAGGTGCGCGAAAAGGCCGTCGGCGCCGCGGTGCTGAAGTCGATCAAGCCTGGCCAGATGGTCGTCAAGATCGTCCATGACGAGCTGGTCGACATGCTGGGCGCCGAAGGCGTCGCCATCGACCTCAACGCGCCGGCCCCCGTCGTTATCATGATGGTCGGCCTGCAGGGCTCCGGCAAGACGACCACTTCGGCCAAGATCGCCAAGCGGCTTTCCGAGCGTCAGAACAAGAAGGTCCTGATGGCCTCGCTCGACACGCGGCGGCCTGCCGCGCAGGAGCAGCTGCGCCAGCTCGGCGAGCAGACCAAGGTCGCTACGCTGCCGATCATTGCTGGCCAGAACCCGGTCGACATCGCCAAGCGCGCCGTCCAGGCGGCCAAGCTCGGCGGCCATGACGTCGTCATCCTCGACACCGCCGGCCGCACCCATATCGACGAGCCGCTGATGGTCGAGATGGCCGACATCAAGAAGGTGTCGAGCCCGCACGAAATCCTGCTGGTCGCGGATTCGCTGACCGGCCAGGACGCGGTCAATCTGGCCAAGAGCTTCGACGAACGCGTCGGCATCACCGGTCTTGTGCTGACCCGCATGGACGGCGACGGCCGTGGCGGTGCCGCCCTTTCGATGCGCGCCGTCACCGGCAAGCCGATCAAGCTGATCGGCACCGGCGAAAAGATGGACGGGCTGGAGGAGTTCCACCCCAAGCGCATTGCCGACCGCATCCTCGGCATGGGCGACATCGTCAGCCTCGTCGAGAAGGCCGCGGAAAACATCGACGCCGAGCAGGCGGCGGCGATGGCCAAGAAGATGCAGTCGGGCAAGTTCGACCTGAACGACCTCGCCCAGCAGCTTCAGCAGATGTCGAAAATGGGCGGCATGGGCGGCATCATGGGCATGATGCCCGGCATGGGCAAGATGAAGGACCAGATGGCCGCCGCCGGTCTCGACGACAAGATGTTCGGCCGCCAGCTCGCCATCATCTCCTCGATGACCAAGGCGGAGCGCGCCAATCCCGATATTCTCAAGCATTCCCGCAAGAAGCGTATCGCCGCCGGCTCCGGCACCGACGCCGCCGAGATCAACAAGCTGCTCAAGATGCATCGCGGCATGGCCGACATGATGAAGGCGATGGGCGGCAAGGGCAAAGGCGGCGGCCTCATGCGCGGCATGATGGGCGGCCTTGCCTCCAAGATGGGCCTTGGCGGCATGATGCCCGGCGGGATGGGCGGCATGGGTGGCATGCCCGATCTCTCCAAGATGGACCCCAAGCAGCTCGAAGCCTTGCAGAAGCAGGCGCAGGCCGCCGGCCTCGGTGGCATGAAGGGCTTGCCCGGCGGCCTTCCCGGCGGCGGTGGCCTGCCCGGCCTGCCCGGCGGCATGAAACTTCCGGGGCTTCCCGGCCTCGGCGGCGGCGGACTGCCAGGTCTCGGCAAGAAGAAGTGAGGACGCTATGAACGAAGAAAAAGACATGGCCGACGCGCGCACCATCCTGGCCGGCTACCGCGCCTCGATCGACAACATCGATGCCGCCCTCATCCACATGCTGGCCGAGCGCTTCCGCTGCACCAAGGCGGTGGGCGTGCTGAAGGCCGAGCACGGCCTGCCGCCGGCCGACCCGGCGCGCGAGCAACAGCAGATCGCCCGTCTTCGCCAGCTGGCCAAGGATGCACATCTCGATCCCGATTTCGCGGAAAAATTCCTCAACTTCGTCGTCCGCGAAGTGATCCGCCACCACGAACAGATCGCCGCTGCCAACGGCGTGATGAAAACCGGCTGACCCAACCAGCCTTCAACCACTCAACGAAATCAGAGCTTTTAGGAGAAAAGAAAATGGCACTGAAGATCAGACTGGCCCGTGCGGGCTCGAAGAAGCGTCCTTACTACCACGTCGTCGTCGCCGACGCCCGTTCGCCGCGCGACGGCCGGTTCATCGAGTCGCTCGGCTCGTGGAACCCGCTGCTGCCGAAGGACGGCGAGCGCGTCAAGGTCGACGCCGACCGCGTCAAGCACTGGCTGTCGCACGGCGCCCAGCCGACCGACCGCGTGCTGCGCTTCCTTGACGAGGCCGGCCTTGCCAAGCGCGACGCCCGCTCCAACCCGAAGAAGGCCGAGCCGGGCAAGAAGGCGCAGGAACGCGCCGCTTTGCTGAAGAAGGCGCAGGAAGACGCCGCCGCCGCCGTTGCGGCCGCTTCCGCGGCACCCGCCGAAGCCGTCACGGCCGAATAATATCGCTTCATCACAACGACAAAACGGCGGGCCAGTGCCCGCCGTTTTGCTATTGTCCGACAGTGCCATGGCATTGAGGCTGATAGGAGCGGATGAGCAAACAGGCCGTCACGGAAGAAATCCTGTCCGGCGGTGTTGCCGGAACGCTGTTGCGATGCGCTGACGCCAAAACGGGCGTCGTCGTGCTGAGCGGATCCAGCGGCCGTGTCGACGTCGGCCGCGCCCGGCTGTTTGCCAGACAAGGGGCGTCCACGCTCGCGCTCCAGTGGTTTGGCGGCGAAGGCCAAGTGCCTGGAATCTGTGAAATCCCCTTGGAGACGTTTTTCGCCGCGGCCGACTGTCTTGTCGGGTTGGGATGCCGCCGCATCGTCTATGTCGGAACCTCGAAAGGTGCCGAGGCATCCCTGCTCGCGGCGGTTCACGACCCGCGCATCGATGCCGTGGTAGCGATCAGCCCGACATCGGTGGTTTGGGGCAATATCGGTCCGGGCCGCGACGGCGCCAGCTGGCCCGAACGATCGTCATGGATGCTGAAGGGGGTTCCGCTCCCGTTCGTTCCGACCGAACCGAATTGGGACGCGACCTACGTCGATGGCCTTGTGTCCTACAGGGGGCTTTTCCAGCACTGCCTGACAAGCTTCAAACAGGAAGCCGACAGGGCCGCCATTCCCGTCGAGCTTATCTCAGCGGAGATTGTGCTGGTCGCGGGCAGCGATGATGCGCTGTGGCCATCCCTGGATTTTGCGGAATTGATTGTCCGGCGTCGAAAGCAGGCCGGAAAGGCCACGCGTCTCGTTTCAAGCCCTGATGCCGGCCACCGCATTCTCCTGCCGGGCGAGACCACGCCGCGGTCCGCGTCGCACGCCCATGGCGGCAATGATCACGCCGATGCGCGTCTCGGCCGCGACGCTTGGGACTTGATCCGGAACCTGCTGTAGGGTGTTTTCAAACGAAGACGGCGGGCCAGACGCCCGCCGTCTTGCTGTTTTCGCTGCTGGTCGCCGCTCAATAACCGCTCGGGCAGCGGTCGACATAGACCCGCCCATGGCGGTCGCGATACCGGCACTGGCCGCTTTCGCTGGCATGGCCGATCAGCGCCCCGGCCACCGCACCGACAGCGCCTCCGACGACCGCGCCTTGCACCGGATCACCGGCGACCGCGGCACCGACCGCCGCGCCACCCAGTCCACCGATAGCTGCGCCTTTTTCCGTCTGCGAACACGCGCCCAATGCCATCGTCAGCACCAGAATGGTCATGATTTTCTTCATTTTTGTTCCTCTCACAGGGGGATCGCCATCGCTCCGCCAAGTGCTTAACTCGCGGACGGCCAATTTGATCCAAGAGAGGATGAAGATCTTGGCGCCGCTCGCTCGGGCGACTTCCGGCGAGCGGCTGTGTCCAGTCGGATCATGCCTCGGTGTTGCGCTTCAGATTGGCGAGGCCGACCTCGAAATCCCGGCCGATCAGCGTGTCGAAATTCATGAACAGGCCCATAAGCTTGGCGATGAAGGGCCGGCTGCCGCGCATGGACCAGCTGACGGCGGTGTTCTCGCCCGATGGCGTCAAGGTGAAGTCGACACTGTTGCTGGCGCGGAACGGCTTCTCGAAATCGAGCTTGAGCGCGACCAGCGAGGACGGCACCGAATTGACGATCTCCATGCGCCCCTTGCCGGCCTTGCCATTGCCTTCCCAGGCATAGACGGCGCCCTTGCCGCTCTGCGCGCCGGAAAGCGTGCGCTTCATGTTCGGGTCGAGCTTTTCGTAAGGCGACCACTCGGGCCAGCGGCTGAAATCGTTGATCAGCGGGAAGATCGCCTCCGGCGGCGCCTTGATGGTGGCGGTGCGGGTGGTGACGAAATCATTAGGCCGCGTCGCGGCATAGATGAGGACGGCGGCGATGATGACGACCAGGATGATGAGGATGGTGCTGAACATCTTTCTCTCCCTGAAAAACTATCGGCCGAACGGGATCAGCGCACGTACCTTGGGGTCGCGCAGATAGAGGCCGCCCCACAGGATGATGCCGAGATAGACGCCGAACAGCGTGTGCGAGAACAGCGGATTGCCGATCCGCGCATTGGTGGCGATGGCGCCTCCCATATAGGCGGTGAGCAGGATGGCGCCGAGCACCGAAGTGCGCGGCAGCGCGTAGAGCGCCGTCGCGATCAGGCCGATGACGCCGAGCAGGCGCGCCACATTCGGATCAGCTGGCCAGCCGAGCGGCACCATCGTCTGCGTCACCACATCGAGCGGCGGCAGCTTGATGGCGCCGTCGAAGATCATGAACAGGATGATGACGCCGCTGAGCACGCGGCCGGTCCACAAGGCGGCCGATGAGACGGGCGCGGTTTCAGAAATGCTCATGGGTGTTCCCTCTCCTGATGGTTCGATCCCTTTTCGCCGGGGTCGAACCAAGGACGCGGCATGAGGCAGCAATCCTACAGGGGCTGGGTTTTTCGATTCGTTCTTGGCCGGCAGTCAAGCCAGACCGGATTCTAGGAGAAGTAAAACCTCTCGGCCGCGATCATTTTCGGCGGCGTTTCGCCCAGCGCCTCGAAGACGGAGATTTCGCAGACACGGCACAGGCCGTCCAGCGCCAGGTCGTTGGCCTCGGTGCCGAACGGATCCTCGAGCTCCTCCGACAGCGCGTCGAGGCCGAAGAAGGTGTAGGCGATCAGCGCGGTGAACAGCGGCGTCGCCCAGCCGGTGGTCGAGATCAGCCCGATCGGCAGCAGCAGGCAGACGATGTAGGCCGTGCGATGCACCAAAAGCGTGTAGGCGAAAGGCAGTGGCGTGCCGGCGATCCGCTCGCAGCCTGCCTGAATCGCCGTGATTGATGCCAGCCTCTCGTCGAGGATGCGAAAGCCGATCGAATCGACCGCGCTGGCCCGGCGCTGTGCGTTGGCGCGGCGGCCCATACGCCTGACCATCTCGTCGGCCGGATTGGCGAAGTTTGCCGCCGTGTCCGCCTCGGCATCGATGAAGGCGCGGGCATCTTTCACACTGTCGGTCTTGCGCAACTGGCCGCGCAGGAAATGGCAGAAGGCCAGCGCCTCCATCAGCAAGGCGCGCTGCTCGGCGGGGTCCGAAATGAGACTGGTCGTGGCGCGCGCCAGGTTGCGGATTTCGAAAACCAGCGTGCCCCACAGCTTGCGCGCTTCCCACCAGCGGTCATAGGCGGCGTTGTTGCGGAACGACAGATAGATCGACAGTGTCACGCCGACCAGCCCGAAGGGCGTGATGTTGAAGACGCCGAGATCGAGCTCGAACCATCGCGCCAGGACCAGGATGACCGCCGAATAGATAGCGAAGCCGAAGATCTGCGGCAGGATGCGCGGCACCACGGAGCCGCGCATGATGAAGAACAGCTGCAGGAAATTGGGGCGCGGGCGAACGATCATGGTCGGGCCTTTCACGGACCGGCATCGGCCCTCAGCTCCTCTATTGTGCGATGCGACAGATCCGCAAGCCCGGCCGCCAGCGACATCGCCATGTCGTGCGCGGCGCGGACTATCGGCATGTGCCGGTTGCGGATATCAAGAAGCCCTGTTGCCCGTCCCAGTTCAGGCGAGAAAAATGACCGGCGAAACCGATCTGAAAACACTGTTGGCATCGATGACGCCGGAATTGCTCGACGGCATTTATGTCTTCGCCACGCTGGCGCTTGGGGTTTCCCAGCCGAAGAACCTCGAACCGGTCATGATATTCCGCGAACGCGAGGGCACGACGCTGATCGTGACCGAGGAAGCAGCAAAGGCAGCCGGACTGACCGCCTCGTTCCGTTGCCGGATGATAACGCTGAACATCCATTCCTCGCTGGAAGCAGTCGGCTTCCTCGCCGCCATCACCACGCGGCTGGCCAGCGCTGGCATGGGCGTCAATCCGGTCTCGGCGTTCTACCACGATCACCTGTTCGTCCCGGCGGAGCGGGCGGAGCAGGCAATGGTCTTGTTGCGTGGACTGGCGGCAGAGAACGGACGGGTTGAGTAAGACGTCAGCGCCTGCGGACATACAGAATATCCGGCAGGCCTTCCTCGTTGGTCGTGCCGTCGCCGAACGACTCGGCGCGAAAACCATGGTGCTCATAGAAGCGCCTGGCGCCGCTGTTGGCTTGGAAGCAATGGAGTTTCGTGACCGACAGCGCAACGGTCGCGTCCATCAGCAACCGGCTGCCGATGCCTTGCCCCGTCCAGGCCGGGTCGAGATAGAGCTGTTCCACCCAATCGCCGCTGACGGCAATGAAGCCGACTATCTCCTTGCCGGCCTCGGCGACCGTCACCTGCTGCCGAGGCAGCACGATATCCCTGATGAAGGCAAGGTCCTCGGCCGGCGTGTGGATGACCGGCATCCAGTCAAACGAGCCAAGTGCTGCCCGCATGAGTCTAGCGATAGCAGCGGCGTCAGAACCGATGGCCGGGCGCAGCGTGACTTTGGCGGGATCGCTCATGGTCGTTTCATATCAGAGGCCGGCGCTGCCCCTCATCCCCGTGCCGGCATGCCGGCCCTTCGCTATCGCTCCGGGCGTTCGTCGTTCGGAAAGCCAAGCAATTGGCTTTCCGTCCGCTTCGCGGAGCACTTCTCACCCCCGTAAACGGGGAGAAGGAAGAAGCGCCCCCAGCCGAAGGCCGAGCCCGCGACCGCGGGCCGCCCCGGCGCCCTCGCGGAGGGCCCGCCGCGGCAGCGGCGATACGGCCCGTGAGCGAAAAAGAACTGCCGTCAGGCCGCCTTCTTCTTCGGCTGGATCAGGCCGCGCTCGACCAGAAGCTCGGCGATCTGCACGGCGTTCAGCGCCGCGCCCTTGCGCAGATTGTCGGAGACGACCCACATCGACAGGCCGTTGTCGACCGTCGAATCCTCGCGGATGCGCGAGATGAAGGTGGCGTCCTCGCCGGCCGATTCCAGCGGCGTGATGTAGCCGCCGTCCTCGCGCTTGTCCAAGACCTGGCAGCCGGGAGCGTCACGCAGGATATCGCGCGCCTCATCGGCGGTGATCGGCTTTTCGAACTCGATGTTGACCGCTTCGGAATGGCCGATGAACACCGGCACGCGCACGCAGGTCGCCGTCAGCTTGATCTTGGGATCGAGCATCTTCTTGGTCTCGGCGACCATCTTCCACTCTTCCTTGGTGAAGCCGTCGTCGAGGAAGACGTCGATATGCGGAATGACGTTGAAGGCGATGCGCTTGGTGAACTTCTTGACGTCGACCTGGTCGGCGACGAACACCGCACGCGTCTGCGTGAACAGCTCGTCCATGCCTTCCTTGCCGGCGCCCGACACCGACTGGTAGGTGGCGACGACGACGCGCTTGATGGTGGCGAAATCGTGCAGCGGCTTCAGCGCCACGACCAGTTGCGCCGTCGAGCAGTTCGGGTTGGCGATGATGTTCTTGCGCGTGAACAGCGAGATCGCGTCCGGGTTCACTTCCGGCACGATCAGCGGCACGTCCTGGTCGTAGCGGAAGGCCGACGAATTATCGATGACGACGCAGCCCTGCTTGCCGATCTTGGGCGACCATTCCTTGGAGACATTGCCGCCGGCCGACATGATGCAGATGTCGGTGTCGGAAAAATCATACTGATCCAGCGTCCGGACCTTCAGCGTGCGGTCGCCGAACGACACTTCCGTGCCCTGGCTGCGCCGCGACGCCAGCGCCACGACTTCGCTTACCGGAAAGCCGCGCTCTTCCAGTATGTTGAGCATTTCCCGGCCCACATTGCCCGTGGCGCCGACGACTGCAACCTTGAAACTCATAAAGATCTCCTGTCCCTCTCCGCTTGGTTTGTTGGAGAAAACCCGCCGGCCAATGCGGGTTCCGTCCCCCGGGCCGAACCCGGGAGAGGGTGGTTAGGCCAAGGGAATCACACCGTTTTGGTGGTGGTTTTGGCCATGGTTTTGCTGGAACGGACGGACGCGTCCAAGCGCCCGGCCCAATGCTTTACATTGTGGCTGGGGGCGTCGAATGCAAGAAGAGCCATCAAAAGGCCGCGCATCGAAAAACGATCCCGTTCGAAGCGGGCTTTTACGCGGTTTGCGGCAGGAGTCAATTGGCGGTGCGTCGCATGGCCTTCATGGCGCGCCCTGTACAAGAGCGACGCCAAGAAGTACGAACGGCCAAGATTGTTTGGCTGGCGCGGCGCCAGCCCCGGCTCGTGCTCCATGATGAGCGCAGACCCCTGAATTCCGAAAGAGCGAGATGTCCAACTTTGAAGGTATCGTCCCGGCGCTGGCACAGGCGCTGGAAAAACGCGGCTATTCCGAACTGACGCCGGTGCAGAAGGCGGTGCTGGAACTCGGCCAGGCCGATGCGCTGGTCTCGGCGCAGACCGGCTCGGGCAAGACGGTGGCCTTCGGCCTCGCCATGGCGCCGACGCTGCTCGACGGCGCGGAGCGTTTTGGCGCGGCCACTGCACCACTGGCGCTGGCGGTGGCGCCGACGCGTGAACTGGCGCTGCAGGTGACGCGCGAACTGGAATGGCTCTACGAGCCGACCGGCGCCACGGTGGCGTCCTGCGTCGGCGGCATGGATATGCGCACCGAGCGGCGCGCGCTGGAACGCGGCGCCCATATCGTCGTCGGCACGCCCGGCCGCCTGCGCGACCACATCACGCGAAACTCGCTCGACATGTCGGCGCTCAAGGCCGTGGTGCTCGACGAGGCCGACGAGATGCTCGATCTCGGCTTTCGCGAAGACCTGGAATTCATCCTCGATGCCGCCCCGGCCGAACGCCGCACGCTGATGTTCTCGGCCACCGTGCCGCGCTCCATCGCCACGCTGGCGCAAGGCTATCAGCGCGATGCCGTGCGCATCTCCGCCGCCGGCGAGGAAAAGCAGCATCTCGACATCGAATACCGGGCGCTCAACGTCGCCCAGGCCGACCGCGAGAACGCCATCATCAACGTGCTGCGCTTCTATGAGGCCAAGAACGCGCTGGTGTTCTGCAACACGCGCGCCGCCGTCAACCATCTGACCGCGCGCTTCAACAACCGCAATTTTTCCGTTGTCGCGCTTTCGGGCGAGCTCAGCCAGAACGAGCGCAGCCATGCGCTGCAGGCGATGCGCGACGGCCGCGCAAAGGTCTGCATCGCCACCGATGTCGCGGCGCGCGGCATCGACCTGCCCAACCTCGAACTGGTCATCCACGCCGACCTGCCGACCAATCCCGAAACGCTGCTGCACCGCAGCGGCCGCACCGGCCGCGCCGGACGCAAGGGCGTCAGCGCGCTCATCGTGCCGGGCAGCGCCCGCAGGCGCACCGAGCGGCTGTTGCAGAACGCCGGCCTCAAGGCGACATGGGCCAGCCCGCCCTCGGCCGACGATGTGATCCGGCGCGACGACGAGCGCATCCTCGCCGATCCGGCTTTCGACGAGCCGGTGAAGGAGGATGAGCGCGGTTTCATCGACGCGCTGCTCGCCAAACATGGCGCCGAACAGGTTGCGGCCGCCTTCGTGCGCCAATGCCGTGCCAGCCGCTCGGCGCCCGAGGATCTCATGGACGTCGCACCCTTCACGCCCTCGCGTGAAAGACCGGCGGGTGAAAAGTTCGCGCCGCGCGACGAGGCGCCGAGCCGCCGCGACGATTTCGGCGCCAGCGTCTGGTTCTCGCTGTCGGTCGGACGGAGGCAGAATGCCGAGCCGCGCTGGCTGATCCCGATGCTGTGCCGCACCGGCAGCATCTCGAAGCGCGAGATCGGCGCCATCAAGATGCAGCCGGAAGAAACCTTCGTGCAGATCGCCGAGGACTGGGCCGATCGTTTTCTCGCCGCCATCGGGCCCGACCGCAAATTGCAGGGCAACATCGTGGTGAAGCGGCTCGACGGCACTCCGGACCTGTCGCGGGCCGGCTATCAGCCGCCGAGCCCCGACAAGAAGCCGCATCGCGGCAAGGCGCCATTCGACCCGAACGCGCCGAAGCGCAAATTCGAGAAGCGTCCACCGGCATCAGTCGACCAGCGCCCGGCAGCCGCGCATGAGGCAAAGCCCTGGGCAAAGAAGCCGGGCAAGCCGAAATTCGACAATGCCGGCCCGCCAAAGCACAAGAAGCCGAAGCGGCCATCGTAAGAAACTGCGGCGGTTGCTGGCGCGGGCGTTGCGCTAGGTCCAGGGCGGATTGCCGCCTTGGCGCCAGATCAGCTTGGTTGCTGCTGCCGCTTTTCATTCAAACGCATATTTTGTTTGACCATTTGGCTGTCGATCGCCGTCGGGCGGCCATGTTCATCGAAACAGGTTTTGAAATCGAAGGCAAAAGGGCTGGCCTTGTGGTCATGGAGAAATTCGTGTCGGACCACGGCCTCCTCCCAAGTGGGGTTATGGTCCCACTCGACCCACCAAAGCACATAGGGTGGCCATGCCGGTTTGAGAAACCATTCCCGCCCGTGCCGCATCGCCTCCATGTGAATTCCTGCGTAGGTGAATGCCATTGGTGATGCCAAATCTTTCCACAACGACAGCGTCGATGGCGTCCAGCCGTCTCCCTGCTCAAGGTAGAAGCGCGGGAAAACTTGCGTGCCCCAGCTTTCCGGACCAGCTTCTTCCTCATAGCCCGACCTTGCGATGAATCCCTCGCTCGTTTCGGCAATCAGAAAATTGCGATCGTTGCGGTCATGAAAGCCCTGGTTCACGGGATCACTGGCCGGCGCACGGAATATGCCGAAAGTGTACAGGGCAAGTCTTTTGCTCTTCATTTTGCCTCCGCCAGACAGCCCTGTTGCACTCGGTTTTTCCTCATTGTTCCAGGCCGGTAACGGGTCGAAACCGGTCGGCCGCGTGATCCGGTTCGGTCAGGCGTTCGAAGCCCGGGAGACCGACGCCTGCAGACCGGCCTTGATGGCTGCCCAGCTTGCCGAAGCCGGTGTCGGCCGGTGGTTTTGGGCGATGCGCTCCACCAGCGACGAGCGCCAGGCATGGTCGTCGGCCATCTTGCGGATCGCCGCGTACCAGCCCTGCTGGTCTTCGGAATCGATCGCCGGCATCAGCCCGCCGCTCGCCTCGATCAGCGACGGTGTGGTCGAGACGATGACCGGAACGCCGAAATCGAGACATTCCGAGGCGCCGTAGCCCCAGCCCTCTATATGCGAGGGAAAGACGCCGAACGTGGCGCTGCGGTAATATTGGATGAGCTGCTCGTCGCTGACCAGTCCGGTGAATGTGACCGACTGGAAGAGCTCGGGATGCGCCTTGAGATAGGCGCGCAGCGGCTCGATCATCCAGCCCCAGCGCCCGGCGCAGACAAGCCTTGGCAGCTTGACGCCCTCTTCCCGTGCCTGCTGCCAGATCCGGGCCAGCAATATGTGGTTCTTGCGCACTTCGATGGTCGAGCAGTAGAGCACGAACGGCTCGCCGGCCTCGATGCGCGCGGTCGCGCCCATGCGCGAAGCCGTCTCGTGCAGGATGGAAGGCATCGGAAAACGGTACACCACCGGCGCGCCGACGCCGGCCTTGCGCATATATTCGCTCAGCGTCGCGCCGACCTCGTCGGAGGCGCAGAGTGCCGGCGCACCGGCGCGCACCAGTTGCTCGAGATCGGAGCCGAAACGGCGCTCGCCGGCGCTCGAGCCGAGCAGGTCAGGGCGCAATGCCGGGATGATATCGTGGCACAGGAAGGCAAGCTTGCCGGCGCCGCCGGAAACGGCGGACCGGTCTTCCTGGGTCAGGATGTGATGGCTGATCAGCACAAGGCCTGGCTCCGTCTCGACCGGCCGGGCTGGGGCATCTTCTCGCCAGCCAAAGCGGATCCGCGCCCGCTGGTACAGGCGATAGGCGCGGATCAACAGCCGCGTCGCCTGCCAGGCGATCCCCATGCCGCCATTGGTCACCGTCCTGGCCAGATGGCGGTCCGCGTCACGCTTGTCCCAGGGCTGTTGCCGCACCGCCTCGAAAGCCCGCGACAGCGCCGCGCGTCTCCCCGGCCACCGCTTGACACGATGCGGTGAAATCCCGCCCGCGGCGACATGGTCCTGTTCGAAAGGCGCGAGCGGCCGGAACCGGCCTTCCCCGGGCCTGAACGCCACCACCTCCACAGCCGGGTCGGGATCCGCCAAGGCCGCGTTGACGAGAAAGCTCTCAACCCGCGGAATGCCAGCCAGGCCCTTGCCGGGCGGCCAGAACATCAGGCCTGTGGCATCGACGGCCACTGCAGGGGCCAGCCTCGGCGGCCTTGCGACCTGCCCATCCGCGGTCGCGGCGCTGGCATCGGATTGCTCGACTGTCATGGTCTGCTTTGGCGAAGACGGCTGCACGTGAAGCCTTATGCTCGATTTGCCGCTAAGATGGTAGCCATGTCGCACGGCCTTGCCCGCGGGCTCGGCCCTGTGTCACACCTTGGCGGGGACGTGGCGATAAAAGGGGGGTGGGTGATGCGTGGCGAAGTGCTTCACTATGACGAGGATCAGGGTTTCGGCTTCATCACCGGAGCCGACGGCAACCGCTACACATTCACCCGCGAGAACCTTCGCCGGCAAACCACGATGCCCAGGGGCACGGCGGTCGAGTTCCAGGCCGGCGGCGGCCAGGCGCGTGACGTTTTCGCGATCGCCGCCCAGGCGGCAGGCCCCGCCGCCGACGCCGGCACCAGCGCCGCACCGGCTCAAGCCGCCCCCGCACCGGCGGCCGTCGCACCGCAGGCGCAGCATTTCGGCCGGGCCGCCGAGCCGGCCGAGCCCACCGATCTCTGGTCCTATTTCTGGCGTGGGGTGACCCAGAACTATTTCAATTTCGCCGGCCGCGCCCGGCGCAAGGAATATTGGGGCTATTGCCTGTTCTGGACTGTTGCGTTGCTGGTGATCATCGGCATCGGCGTTTTCGCCGATGTCGAGATCGGCAATTTCGACAACGCCGAGGTGCCAGCGATGACGGTCGGGCTTTTCGGCATGTTCCTGCTGGCCACCTTCCTGCCCAGCCTCGGCATGATCGTGCGCCGCCTGCACGACCTCGGCCTGACCGGCTGGCTCTGCCTGCTGATCCTGATCCCGACCTTCGGCAGCCTGATCATCCTGGTCTTCGCGCTGATCCCGACACAGGGCCGCGAAAACCAGTGGGGACCGGTGCCGGCGGGCGTCATCATTTAGCCAGGCGTGCATATTGCAATCATGAACAACCCTGGGTAGTATTTGCGCATCCATCACAAGGGGGGAGCATGCGCGGCACAGTCTATCACTACGACGGGGACCAGGATTTCGGTTACATCAATGGGGTCGACGGCAAGCGCTATATGTTTGTCCGTAGCGATCTAAGCCATGAGGTGACCCTCGTCAGGGGCATTCTTGTAGAATTCCAGCCCGACGACGGGACGGCTCGCAATATAGCCGCTGTGCCCTCAACCACGCCGTCGTCAGGCACCGGCCGGCCACCGCAGCCTGGCCAGCTTGCCGAAAAGCGGACCGCCACTTCCACAGGACTGTGGGCCTACTTCGGCCGCACGGTGAGCGTGAACTATTTCAATTTCAACGGACGCGCCCGCCGCAAGGAATTCTGGGCCTTTTTTCTATGCTTTATCCTTGTGCAGTTAGCGCTTTTTGGCTTCGGGATACTCGTCAATCTGGCCATCAACGGCTTCGGCATCAACGCGGGCAAGAGCTCGATAGGATTCCTACCTGCCCTTATCTTCACATTGGCATTCGGCCTGTCGTGGATTGCGCTTGTCGTGCGGCGTCTTCACGACATCGGCCTGAGCGGCTGGCTTGTCCTGCTCTGCTTCATCCCAGGCATTGGCGAAGCGGCCTTGCTGGTCTTCGGGTTGATTCAGTCTCAGGTGGGCGAAAACCCCTGGGGCCCGGTGCCAGCAGGGGTCAAGGTTTAGAGGTCAGCCTCGAGGAAACGAGAATGTTTCCCGCTCGAAACTGCATAAAAACAAGCGGTTAAGTCACCCCCAAAGAGCCGTCACTCAGCCGGGCACCGTCATGGCAGCAAATTCCTCTTGCAATATAGTCCGCGCACAGATAGTCTGTGCACAGATCAAATGGTCGATCGGCCAGGATGAACGGAGCCAAGACAATGTGGAGCAATGAGTACACCGCGATTTCCTCCCTTCCCGCAGCAGCCATCTGGAACGCGCTGAAGGCTTTGCATGAAGGCCGCCTGACCTATGAGGGCTCCGACACTTTCGTGCTGCACGGGCCGTTCGCCAAGGGCACCCGTGTCTCGGTGACGCCGGTTGGGCAAGACACGTTCGAATCGACCATCGTCGATCTCGTCGATAACGCCACCTATGCCGACGAGACCTCGTTCGGTGACACGAAATTGCTGTTTCGGCATACGCTGGTGCCGGTCGAAGGCGGCACGAAGGTGACCCATCGGCTCGAAATATCAGGCCCCTCGGCCGCCGAGGTCGGGCCGGAGCTCGGCCCGCAGATCAGCGGCGATTTCGACACCTCGATGGCGAGGCTTTTCGAGCAGGCGAAGGAGTTGGCGAACGGTGGCTGATGGACAGGATTTGAACACGCGCTTCAGCGGACCTTCGGAGAGCCCCGGCTTGTTGCTCTGGCGAACCACCATGCGCTGGCAGCGCCTCATGACAGCGGCGCTGGCGCCGCTCGACCTGACGCATGTCCAGTTCGTGCTCTTGGCCTCGGCCATGTGGCTCGGCCGCAATGGCGAGCCGCCCAACCAAGTGCAGCTCGCCGCCCAGGCCGGCGCCGAAGTGAAGATGACGTCGGACGTCGTCGCGCGGCTGGAAGCGAAAGGACTGATCGCACGGGAAGCCGACCCCAGGGATTCCCGCGCCAAGGTGATCCGCATCACGCCGACAGGGACGGCCGCCGCGCAGCGCGCCATCGTCGCCGTCGAGGCCGCCGACGCAGCCTTCTTCGAGCCGGTGGACGAAGCGCAACTCGTTGGCTTGCTGCGCCAGCTGGCCGGCGAGATACGCTGAGTGGGTCCGCCCCGGAATTATCCCAGGAACTTGGCGATGATCGCGTCGCCCATCGCAACGGTGCCGACCTCGGTCATGCCGGCGGACAAAATATCCTTGGTGCGCAGGCCCTGGTCGAGCACTGCGGCGATGGCGCCTTCCAGCCTGTCGGCTTCATCGACCATGCCGAAGGAATAGCGTAGGCACATGGCGAAGGAAGCGATCATGGCAATCGGATTGGCGATGCCCTTGCCGGCAATATCGGGCGCCGAGCCGTGCACCGGCTCGTAGAGCGCCTTGCGCTTCTTGGTCTTGACGTCGGGCGCGCCCAGCGAAGCCGACGGCAGCATGCCGATCGAGCCGGTCAGCATGGCGGCGATGTCGGACAGCATGTCGCCGAACAGATTGTCGGTGACGATGACGTCGAACTGCTTGGGCCAGCGCACCAGCTGCATGCCGCCGGCATCGGCCAGCATGTGGTCGAGCTTGACGTCGGAATAGCGCGCCTTGTGGGTCTGGGTGACGACCTCGTTCCACAGAACACCCGACTTCATGACGTTGCGCTTTTCCATCGAGGTGACGTGGTTCTTGCGGGTGCGCGCCAACTCGAAGGCGACGCCCGAAATGCGCTCGATCTCGAACGTGTCGTAGACCTGCGTGTCGATGCCGCGCTTCTGGCCGTTGCCGAGATCGATGATCTGCTTGGGCTCGCCGAAATAGACGCCGCCGGTCAGCTCGCGCACGATGAGGATGTCGAGGCCTTCGACCACCTCCTGCTTGAGCGAGGAGGACGCCGCCAGCGCCGGATAGCAGATGGCCGGGCGCAGATTGGCGAACAGCTCCATGTCCTTGCGCAGCCGCAGCAGGCCGGCCTCGGGGCGCACCTCGTAAGGCACGGCATCCCATTTCGGCCCGCCGACCGCGCCGAACAGCACCGCGTCCGCCGCCATCGCCTTTGCCATGTCGGCATCGGAGATCGCCGCACCGTGCGCGTCGTAGGCGCAACCGCCAACCAGGCCCTCGTCCGTGACGAAACCGCTAGAGAGCTTCTCGTTCATGGCCGATATCAGCTTCTTGACCTCGGCCATGGCCTCGGGGCCGATGCCGTCGCCGGGGAGCAGGAAAAGATGCTTCGTTGCCATGGAAAAACCGTCCCAGAAAAGAATTTGAACCGGCGCTTTGCTAAACGCCAAGCGCTTGCAGCGCAAGCCTGCGGTTCAGAACCGCGATCACCGATGTGAGAGAATGTTGACCAGCCGGCCCAGGGGATCGCGCACATAGAAGCGCCGCACGCCCCAGGGTTCGTCGGCCGGTCCGTATTCTATGGCGAAGCCTGCGGCCTTCATGCCTTCCAGCGCCGCCTCGACATCATCGACCTCGATCGACAGATCCGGCACCGGCGTGCCGGAGCCGCCTTGCGCCATGAAGGAGACCTGCACCTGCATCTGTTCGTCGGAACCGTAGGTGGCGATCCACCCCTGATCCATCAGTAGGTCGAGGCCAAGCACGTCCTGGTAGAAGCGTTTCGCCGCCGACGCATCCTTCGTCGCGATATTGGCCACGATGCGCCGGACCTTCATGCTCTCAACGCCCCGGAGCCGAGCGCCGCAGCGCCGTGACTTCGATCTCGATCTTCATTTCAGGCTTGTTGAGCTGGCAGACGATCATCGTCGCCGCCGGCCGGATGTCGCCGAATGTCTCGCCGAGGATCGGGAAGACCACGTCCACGAAGGCCTGGTCGGTGATGTAGTAATGCGCCCGCACCACATCGGCCATCTCGAACCCGCCGTCGGCAAGCGCCTTGCCGATCGTCGCCAGGCAGTTGCGCGTCTGCGCCTCGACCGTCTCCGGCATTGTCATGGTGGCGTAGTCATAGCCGGTTGTCCCGGAGACGAAACACCAGTCGCCCTGCACCACCGCGCGCGAATAGCCGGCGGTCTTTTCGAAAGGCGAGCCGGTGGAGATGAGTGTGCGCATGGGAGGCCTCGTTGGGTTTGCTGAGTGGTCGTCTAGCAGAGGAGAGTGGTCCGGTCGTGGGCCAAGCCAGGCGAACTGTTATCCCGGAAGCGAAGCGCAAACCTCGGAGATTGGCTGACGCATTCCTTCTGTCGTCATCCTATGGCGAAGCAAGGAGCGTAGCGACGCAGCGCAGACCATAGGATCCATGCCGGGACTCGGAAGCTGTCGCCACGGTCCAGAATTCTGCACCGTTGCTTCCCGTGAGCAAGGTCGCGGCATGGATCCTCGGGTCTCGCGACGCCGCTACGCGGCTGCTTCGCCCGTGGATGACGAAAGCGCAGGGGCTGCGTGGCGCCGCTCTAATTCGCCGACCCCTGCGCGTCATCGAGCGCCTTCTTGATATCGTCCGGCCAGGTCTTAAGCGGCGGCCAGGCCGCCGGCTCGCCATTGTCGCCGCGCCGCGAGAAATAGACCTTGTGCTTGGCTGGGTCGACCGCCATGAAGCCGTCATTGCCACCGCAATCATGCGGCACGCAGCCGGTGGCGTAGAAGGCGCCGGAGGCCGTCTTTTCGGTGCCACCGCCGACCAGCAGGCTGGTCGCCATGTCAGGCATGGTGTCGCCGAGCAGCGCCTTGGCCGCCTTGTAGACGGCCTCGTTGTGGAAGGCGTCGATGATGTTGTCGTACTTCGCCGGATCGATGTCCTTCCAGTCGGTGCCGAGCTCCGGCGTGTAGGCGAGGTTGCCTGACGTCGTCAGGCCTTCGGTCGGCGACCATTGCAGCGCCGCCTTTGTCTCGCCCGGCAGCAGGTAAGGCACGAAATAGATGGCGTCGTCGGCGATGGCGGCCGGCGGCGCGCCGCATTCGTCCTGTTCGACCGTGGTGGTCTTTATCTCGCCGTCCTTCGGCTTCCAGACGATGACCTTGGCCGGGCCGCATTGATTGCCGCCGTCGCCGACATCGACCAGCGCGACATTGACGTCGCCGATCTTCACGATCTTGTCGAAGAAGACATCGTAATTGCTGGCCAGCTGTTTGCCGTCATAGGCGAGCACTTTCTCGCCATCCTGCTCCGGCTGGGTGATGGTCAATTGGCCGCCCTCGAACGCTATCGGCGCCTGCTTGTCATCGTCGGCGGGCGCCGCGTCGCTGGTGCCCGACTCTCCTTGGTCGGTCGCTGGCTCGTCGGCCGGCTTCTGGGCTGCTGCGGGTGTCTGTGTCTGCGCAAAGGCACTGGCTATGGGCACCAGCAACAAGGCCAGCCCGCAAACGCCGGCAAGAAGCGAACGTGCCATGACTGTCCCTCCCTTCAGTCGCCGCCAAACCCGGCCTGAAAGGGCCGGGCCTATATTCGGATGATGCTGTTCAGGCCCAGGGGCGCTGTTCGGCGTTGCGCTTCTCGAACGAGGCGATGGCGCCGGCCTTCTCCATGGTCAGGCCGATATCGTCGAGGCCGTTGAGCATGCAGTGCCGCTTGAAATCGTCGAGGTCGAACTTGACGACGCCGCCATCGGGGCCACGGATTTCCTTGGCTTCGAGGTCGATCGACAAAGTGGCGTTGGAGCCGCGCGAGGCGTCGTCCATCAGCTTCTCGAGGTCCTCGGGGCTGACGGTGATCGGCAGCACGCCGTTCTTGAAGCAGTTGTTGTAGAAAATGTCGGCGAACGAGGTCGAGATGACGCAGCGTATGCCGAAATCGAGCAGCGCCCACGGCGCGTGCTCGCGGCTCGAGCCGCAGCCGAAATTGTCGCCGGCGACCAGGATCTGCGCCTTGCGGTAGGCCGGCTTGTTGAGCACGAAATCCGGGTTTTCCGAACCGTCGTCATTGTAGCGCATTTCGGCGAACAGGCCGGTGCCGAGGCCGGTGCGCTTGATGGTCTTGAGATAATCCTTCGGGATGATCATGTCGGTGTCGACATTGACGATCGGCATCGGAGCGGCGACGCCGGTGAGCTTGGTGAATTTTTCCATGGCTTTGGCCCGTGTTTTCGTTGCGGGAGATTTGCTGAAGCTCCGTTTACACAAAGCCGAGGGCAAATAAAAGGCAACTGTTCGTGCGCATTGGCACAACAGCCACCCCACAAAGCGGCTTCGAATTCGCGGGCTGATGGTGCACTCTCACCGGCATGGCTGAAAATTCCCATGTCCTCTACGCAAGCGAACCCGCGCTCAATGTCGCAGAATTCCGCAAGGTGCTGGTGGAATCCGGCCTCGGCGAGACACGGCCCGTCAATGATCCCGCCAGACTGCAGGCGATGCTGTCCGGCGCCAATCTTGTGCTGACCGCGCGCCTCGACATCGAAGGCAAGCCGCTGATCGGCGTGGCGCGCGCCGTCACCGACTTTGCCTGGGTCTGCTACATCTCCGAGCTCGCCGTCTCGCAATCAGCGCAGGGGCTCGGCATCGGCAAGGGCCTGATGGGCGAGGCGCGGCGGCAGCTCGGGCCATCGGTCGCCATCAGCCTGATCTCCATGCCCGACGCCGTCGGCTTCTACGAACGCATCGGCATGAAACGCATGGCCGACGCCTTCTGGTTCTCCCGCAAGGGCTGATTCTTTCTCCTGTGACGGCATCCGGTTGCCGATTGTGTGCGATCTTGCCGCTTGACATGCAACCAAATGGTTGCATATTAAAGCCATGAGCATGGATGACGTCTTTCGCGCCCTGGCCGACCCGACACGCCGGCAATTGCTGGACAAACTCCATGCCCGGAATGGGCAGACGCTGAACGCGCTGTGCGCGGAGATGGACATGACGCGCCAGGCGGTGACCAAGCACCTGGCGATCCTGGAGGAGGCCAACCTCGTCACCACGCTGCGCCGGGGACGCGAGAAGCAGCACTACCTCAACCCGGTTCCGATCAACGAGATCGCCGAGCGCTGGATCGGCAAATTCGAGCGCCAACGGCTGAATGCATTGAGTGATCTGAAGAAACGCCTCGAAAGGGAAGACTGATGAGCAACAGCTTTGTTTACGTGACCTACATCCGCACCACGGCCGAAAAACTCTGGGAGGCGCTGACCGACCCGGAATTCAACCGGCAGTTCTTCCTCTGCTCCTACCAGGAGAGCGAGTGGAAGGTCGGTTCCAGCTGGAAACTGGTCTTCCCCGACGGCCGCGTTGCCGACTCGGGCGAGATCCTCGAGATCGACCCGCCGCGACGCCTCGTCATCAAATGGCGCAATGAATGGATGCCGGAGGTCAAGGAAGACGGCTACACGCGCTGCACCTTCGCCATAGAACAGGATGGCGAATTGATGAAGCTTGCCGTCACCCATGAAGCTGACGGGCCGCACAGACTGATCGGCAATGTCGCCAAGGGCTGGCCGCTGGTGCTGGCCAGCCTGAAAAGCCTGCTCGAGACCGGCAAGGGTTTCGAGCGCCCACCATCAAAGGGATGAAGGATCATTTCGATATCGAAACAAATTTTATCGGAGGCATCCATGATGCACTTTCCCAGGGTGCAAAGCATGACCAATGGCGAGACGATCATGGCATCCGCCGAGATCGAAGCACCAGCAGAGCGGGTCTTCACGGCGTTGGTCACGAAAGAAGTCGAGCAATGGTGGGGATCCGCCGACACCTACCGGCTGGCCGACTGGTCAGCCGATCTTCGTGTCGGCGGCCGTTGGACCGTCACTGTCCGCACAGCTAACGGCAACGACCTGCCGGCCGGCGGCGAATTCCTCGAGATCGAGGCACCGCGCCGGATCGTGCAGACGCGGGCCTATGCTTGGGATCACGCGACGCTTGGCCGGCGGCAAACCACGGTCGCCTGGCTGCTGCAGCCGATCACCGGGGGTACGAGTCTTACCATATGCCATGGCGGTTTTGCTGGGTTCAGCGCTGCGGCGGCTGAACATGCCGAGGGTTGGGGCCGGGTGCTGGCCTGGCTGCAGGACTATGTCGAGGCCGGGAGGCTGGTCAGGGCCTGAGCAGCGGGTCGGCCTTGACCCACGTCTCATCTGGTCCACATCCCATGCATGGAAATGCGGGGATGTTTCATAGGCACGGCCGGTTGGGGCATTCCGAGGCGATACAAGGAAGATTTCCCGCAGCCCGGCTCACATCTCGAACGCTATGCCCAGCGCTTCCCGATCGTCGAGATCGACACGTCTTTCTACAAGCCGCATCGCCGCGAGACCTATGAACGCTGGGCAAGCTCCGTGCCGGAGCCCTTCCGCTTTGCCGTCAAGACGCCGAAGACAATGACCCATGAGCATCGTCTGGCGGATTGCGATGCGCTGGCCGAAATGTTTCTCCAGCAGGTCGAAGGTCTTGGCGAAAAACTGAGCGTGCTTCTGGTGCAGCTGCCGCCGAGCTTGGCCTTCGAGGCGGACGTCGCGAGCGGTTTCTTCGATATGCTGAGCAAGCGAACAAAGGCCAGGCTGGTATGCGAACCACGCCATCCGAGCTGGTTTGAAGTGGAGGCGGAAACGCATCTGGCAAGCCGCAGGATCGCGCGCGTTGCCGCCGACCCGGCTCCGGTCCCGGCTGCGGCAGTGCCGGGCGGCTGGCCCGGCCTCGCCTATTTCCGCTGGCATGGCATGCCGCGCGTCTATTACTCGGAATATGAAGCCGAAGCGCTCGACCGAATAGGGCAGCAAGTGCGAGCCGCGGCCGCGTCGGCCGCAGAGGTTTGGGGTATCTTCGACAACACGGCTGCCGGTCACGCGCTTGGCAATGCTCTCAAGGTTGATGCGGTGATACCCCGAACTTCGTCATTCTAGGGCGGAGCAAGGAGCAAAGCGACGCGGCGCAGACCCTAGAATCCATGCCGCGACGTCGATGTGTCGCGACGGATCACAACTGTTGGGACAACGCGCGGGCGTTTCATTCTGCACCGCTGGCGCCCTACGGCAGCGGTAACGGCATGGATTCCAGGGTCTCCGCGACGGAGCTTCGCTCCTGCTCCGCCCTGGAATGACGAAGAAACTGGGACGCCTTGGCAAATACCGAAGGTCGTAGCCCGTCTTGCTCAAATCACGTTCAATTCCCGAAACGACCTTCCTTCGGCTACCCGCCCATACCCGAACGCCGAGCAATCGATCGTCCGATACCCGCCATGCACCAAGAACTCCGCCAGCGCTTTGCCGACCGCCGGCGCCTGCTGCAGGCCGTGGCCGGAAAAGCCGTTGGCGAAGATGAAATTGCCGATTTCGGGGTGCGGGCCGATCACGGCGTTCTGGTCCAGCGTGTTGTAGTCATAATGCCCGGCCCAGGCACGGGTCGCCTTGATCGCCTCGAAGGCCGGGATGCGGGTTGCCAGCACCGGCCAGATCACCTCTTCGAACAGCGGCCAGTCGACCTCGAAATCCCCTGGATCGGCCGGCCCGTCCACCTCTTCCGGTTCGGCGCCGCCGGTGAGGTAGACCGAGCCTTCCGGCCTGACATAGATGCCGGAGGGATCGACCAGCAGCGGCATGTCGGCATATTTCTCGCGCGCCTCGAAAACGAAGACGTTGCGCTTGCGCGGCTCGACCGGCAGCGCCAGTCCGGCAAGAGCGGCGACCTTGCCGGCGTTCGGCCCGGCGGCGTTGACGACGATGCCGGCTTCCAAGGTCTGGCCATTGTCGAGGGAGACGCCGGTGACGCGGTTGCCGGCGCGCGCGATGCCGGTGACCGAAGCGGCGATGAAATCGATCTTCTTGTCGCGCAGCGCCTTGCGGAACAGCGTCAGCATCGCATGCGCGTCGAACCAGCCCTCGCCGCTCCGGCCATAGGCGCCGGCGGAAATGCCCTCGGCCGACAGCCAGGGGAAGCGCCGCGTCAGCTGCTCGGCGTCCTCGAGCACGATGTCGGCGCCTTCGGCGACCTGCGCGTCATGGTTTGCCTTGAGGACCGGCAAGCCGTTCTCGCCGGCCAGGATAAGATAGCCGCCCTCGCGGAAACCGATATCGGCGTCGGTGCCGAATGTCTCCTTCAGCCGGCGGAACAGTTTTAGCGTGAACTGCGACAGCCGGATGTTTTCGGGAATCGAGAATTGCTGGCGGATCGAGGCCATGGACAGCGTCGTTGCCGCATGCGCGAATTGCGGATCGCGCTCGATGAGCGCGATCGAGCCGAAAAACCCTTCCTCGCGCAGATAGTAGGCGATCGAGGACCCGACGATGGCCCCGCCGATGATGACGATGTCGTAGCGCATTTTTTCTCCGATCCGGTCGGCGGCCTGTCTATGCCACCGGCAAAGTGATCTCGAAGCGCGTGCCGCGCTCGCTGTCAACCAGCCGGATCATACCATCATGCGCTTTCAGGAGGGCCAGCACGATGCCGAGGCCCATGCCGGTGCCGCCGGTGGCGCGCCGCGTGGTGAAGAACGGCTCGAAGATGCGCGCCCGGTTGCTCGGCGAAATGCCGTCGCCATCGTCGCCAACCAGCAGCGTCGCCTTGCCGCCGGCGCCTGTCGCCGCGATCGAAACCAGCGTCGCGCCGTGCCTGGCGGAATTGTCGATGAGGTTGGCAAGCACGATTGCCGCGTTCTCGGCCGAGATGCGCACGGCGAGATCGCCGCCCGCCTCGACGCGAACCGCCAGCCTGGTGTCGACGGGCAGCTGTGCCAGCGCGGCACCGATCGAGGTGCTTTCGCCGCTGGGGGCGAGGTTTTCGGCCTTGGCCAGGTCGAGCAGGCGGCGGACCAGCAGATTGAGCCGCCCAGCATCGGTGACGATGTTGTTTGAAAAACGCCGCCGCTCCTCATCGTCCATCGCACTGCCTGAATCGCGCAGCAATTCGGCCGCGCCCTGGATCGCCGTCAGCGGCGATTTGAGCTCGTGCGAGACATGGGTGGCGAAGGTCTGGATCGAGTCCGAGCGCGCCTGCAGCTTTTCCGCCATGTCGAGGAAGGCGGCGGACAGCTCTGCCATTTCATAGGTGCCATGGTGGTCGAGCGGCCGGATCGCGTCGCGCTCGCCGGCGGCGATGCGCTGCGTGCGGTCGATCAGCGCATAGATCGGCCGGCTGACCGTGCGCAGGAAGACCAGGCCGATGAGCAACGTGCCGCCGAGAATGGCGATCGCCGCCAGGGTCACCTTGCCGCGCTCGCCATAGAGATGCTTGATGATGTTGTTGGGCGTGCGCGAGACATAGACCACGCCGGCGACCCGGCCATCGACGGCCACCGGCAAGGCGACGAAGACCCGCACCTTGGTGCCGCGGCTGACCGAATAGAGCGGTGGCGTCGGCTGGTCGGGAATGCGCAGCCTGAGCGCACTGGCATAGCGGCCGGCAAGTGCCGTGCGCACCTCCTCGACCGCGCCAAGCGACTGCCCGACCTCGTTGCGGCCGGCAACGACGACGCCCCGGGGATCAAGCAGCCGGAAGCCGGCCAGCGTGGTTTTCTGCGTCGCATCGAGAATGCCGGACAGGCGCGTGCCGATCGCGGCGAAGACGGGATCGACGGTGGCGGCGACCGCCGCGGGACGAGTGGGAAGCACGTAGTCGGAGGCGAGATCGAGGCGCGGCTCGATCGGCCGGTACGGTCCGTCGGGATTGACGCTTCGGCTGGCGCTGCCATCGGCTTGCGGCATCGGCGCGCCAAGCTTGTCCGGCGCAATGCCGGCGTCGCGCACCTCCTGCGCGTAGATGGCGGCGATGGCCGCCCCTTGCGCGATCAGCTCCGCCTCGGTCTGGCGGATCAGCTGGTTCTCGTAGAGGCGGAAGAAGAACAGGCCGACCAGCGGCAGAGCCATCACCAGGATCAGGATGGCGACGACGACCGTGGCAAGCCGTGGCCGCCATTTGCGGCCGATCCATTTGTTGCTCAGCCGCATCGGCCGAGCCGGAAGCCGACACCGTGCACGGTCTCGATGACTTCAGGGCAACCCACCGCCGCCAGCTTGGCGCGGATGTTGCGGATATGGCTGTCGACGGTGCGGTCGGCGACATGGATTTTTCCCGCATAGGCATTGGCCATCACCGCGTCGCGGTCGAGCACATAAGTCGGCCGCGCCAGAAACCCTTTCAGGATCGAGAATTCTATCCCGGTCAGGGCGAGCGGCTTGCCGTCGAAGCTTGCGGCATGGCTGGCCGCCGCCAGTGTGAGCTTGCCATGCGCGAACTGCCTGTCGTCGGCCGGTTCGGCCGGCACCGGGCGGGCGCGGCGCAGGATGACGTTGACGCGGGCAACCAGCTCGCGCGGGGAAAACGGCTTGGTCACATAGTCGTCGCCGCCCATTTCAAGCCCGAGGATGCGGTCGATCTCTTCGTCGCGCGCGGACAGGAACAGCACCGGCACATCGGATGTGTGGCGCAGCCGCCGGCAGACCTCCAGCCCGTCCATCTCCGGCATGCCGATGTCGAGCACGACCAGATCCGGCGCCCGGCGCCCGATCTCCTGCAAGGCGGCCGCACCGTCGGCCACTCCAAGCGTTTTCATGCCGGCCTTTTCCAGCGCGAAGCAGATCACCTCGCGGATATGCGGGTCATCGTCGGCGACGAGGATGTGATGCGGCATCGGTCAGCGGCCCGGCAAGGAAGGTTGCGAAGGCTGAGGAAGCACGAGCGACCCCTTGCTGTCGAGATATCGAAGCAACCGCCAGTCGCGAAAGCTCCAGGCGCGCCAGTTCTGCTGGACGGTGCGATACCAGTCTTCGTCGCTGGCCCGCAATCCTTCCAGTTCGCGCATAGCGCCCGCGGCAGCCGTCTTGGCCTGATGATCGAAGAAACGATCGAGCGCCGGAAACGCGCCCGGCCCGAGCGAGCGCAGATACCAGGCGTCGAGGGGGATGCCCTGGCCGGTCATTTCAAGGGAATGGTCGACATTGTAATTGGCGATCGTCGCTGCGAAATTGATGAAGCAGCAGCCATAAAGCGTCAGCGATAACGTCAGAAGATTGGCGGAGGAGAGCCATTCGTTGGATTTTCCAAGCGCGATGCGGGCGATGATCAGCGCAAGACCGGATGCCACCAGCCCCATCCAGACGAAAGCCGCGATGCGCCAGTAGGTCAGCGCGTAGATGCCGATATAGAGGTCGAGCCGCAGGATCGACGAGATGACCAGCATGATGTTCTGCGCCACCCAGGCATAGACCAGCCGGCGGATGAGCGGATCGCCGGAGGTCTCGCTTCCCGGCCTGAGCGCCGCCAGGACAAAACCGGCGGCAAGCAGAGCCGTGACGATCAAGGGATAGGCGCCGCGATGCGCATAGGCGGCGTAGCTCAAGCCGTCGGGAAGCGAGACCTCACCCCAGAGATAGGTGGCGTCGAGCCCGGTCTGCAGCGCGAACAACACGTTGAAGACGATCAGCGCGCGCAGGATGGCGGCCTTGCCGAACACGGTGTCCTCGACGACGTGCCTTTGCGGATTGATCGCCGGTTGAGCAGCGGCAAGAGGATTGTTCGGCCGGGAGACGCGCTTCGAAAAACGCGGCAGGCGTGGCCGCAAAAAGACCCAGACACCGGCGAGCACCAACAGCCAGAAGGCAATCCGCGCCAGCTGGATGAGATCGAGCAGCTTCATCAGATCGATCAGCGACAGCCAGTATTCGATGACCGGATTGGCGGCGCCGAACAGCGTCAGGAAGACGGCGCCCAGCGTCAGCGGCATCACCCAGACAGCGATCGCCGCCAGCCGCACGCGGCGCCGGCCGAAGCGTCGTGCCGTCTTGCGCCAGCGGATGAAATCTCTGATGAAGCGGAACGGCGCTGCCAGCCAAAACAGCGCGACCTGGCCGGGAATGCGGGCGATGCCGTGCCGCAGACGTCCGCTCAGCGAAAGCACGAAGACGACCAGCGCCGTCAGTGCGATTGAGACAGACAGGGTGCTGACATTTTCGGCGAGCGGCAGCAGTGCGACCAGCAGGGCTGCGGGCTTGAGCCAGACCCTGATGTCACTGAAGGCTGCCGGATGCACGGCCACCACGGCGGCGGCAATCAGGATGGCGAACAGGAAGACCGTGATGCCGGCGGGCTGGCCGTAGAACAGAAAATCCGCCACCGCGACCAGCAGCACGGCAACACCGAAGCGGTTGCAATAGCTTGGTGCCGTTGTGAAAAATGATGTCATGACCTGACCTTCCTGATCGCGTCCGGCCGCCATCGCGGCGGGCTCTTGCGGACAAAGGGAATGAGGATCGCTGCAGGCTTCACGCACGGCGGATCGACCAGCCACCAGCCTTCGCTGCGCAGACGCTGTGGCAGGGACCAACGGGGTTTTGCTCGCTTGTGCATGCCGCCTGTCTCGCAGGCGGGCTGGGAAACGGCAGGGCGGATCCGAGGAGGTTTTCGGCAGGCGGGTGCAGTTTTCGTGCAGGGGCTGCACCTTTCCTCTCCCCCGATCGACGGGGGAGAGGAAAGGCGCCGAGCTTCTACCTCCCCCTTGTGGGGAGGTCGGACCGCAGGTCCGGGTAGGGGTCTGGCGCCGCACCCCCACCCCGCTGCTTCGCAGCGAGCCTCCCCACAAGGGGGAGGGTGGGCGCACAGCCCAACGCTTGCCTCGACCAGCCACACGCGGCATAGATCAGGCATGACCGAACCCTACCGCCCGCGCCGCTCGGTGCTCTACGTCCCGGCTTCCAACGACAAGGCGCTGGCCAAGATCGCGCAACTTGCCTGCGATGCCGTCATCATCGACCTCGAGGACGCCGTCGCCCCGGCTGACAAGATTGCCGCCCGCGAAAAGCTGCCCGCAATCTTCGCCAGCCGCCCGGTTGCCAACCATCTTGGCCATCGCTGCGAGATGGTGGTGCGCGTCAATGCGCTGGCCAGCGAATGGGGCGCCGACGACCTGTTGGCCGTGGCGAAAGTCGAACCCGACGGCATCCTTTTGTCCAAGGTCGCCGCACCGCGCGATATCCTCGAAGTCGGCGACGTGCTCGACGACAATTTCGCCCCGGAGAGCGTGAAACTATGGGCGATGATCGAGACGCCCAAGGCGCTGCTCAACATTGGCGCCATGGCCGAACTGGGCCGCGATCCGGCCTCACGGCTCAACTGTTTCGTTGCCGGAACGAATGACCTGGCCAAAGACACCGGTGTGCTGGTGACGCCGGACCGGCGCTACCTCGTGCCATGGCTCATGCAGATGGTGCTGGCCGCGCGCGCCGGCGGCCTCGACATGCTCGACGGCGTCGCCAATGATTTCCGCGACCTCGACGCCTTTGCCCGCGAATGCGCGGAGGCGGCCGCCATGGGCTTCGACGGCAAGACCCTCATCCATCCGGCCCAGATCGACGCGGCGAACCGCGCCTTCGCGCCCCCAACGGAGGCGGTTGCCGAGGCGCGGCTGATAAAGGACGCCTTTTCACGTGCCGAGAATGCTGGCAAGGGCGTGATCGCGCTGAACGGCAAGATGGTCGAGCGGTTGCATCTGACGCAGGCCGAAAAACTGCTGGCGAAGGCGGCCGCCATCGGCGCATGATCCCGGCCAAAGCAATTCCAGGAAAAGTGCGTGGCGGTTTTCCGTCCGGAATTGCGTAAAAAGAACGAGTTATTTACGACAGGACTTGAGACATGAAACTCTACCGCTTTCTGACCGGCCCGGACGACGCCAGCTTCTGCCACAAGGTGACGGCGGCCTTGAACAAGGGCTGGCACCTGTTCGGCTCGCCGACCTACGCCTACGACAAGAAAGCCAAGACCATGCGCTGCGGCCAGGCGGTGGTGAAGGATATTGACGGCCAGGAATACGGACCGGATACCAAGCTCAGCGAGTGGTAGGGGAAGCCACCGAGGCCCTTCTCCCTTCGTCATCCTCGGGTCTGCGTCGCGTTGCTACGCTCCTTGCTCCGCCCGTGGATGACGAAGAAACGGGCGTTTCCGCCAATCGCCAAGGCACGCGTCGGTCGACGCAAGCGTCGCTTCAAAAAGCCCGCTTCACGGGCCTTAATTGAACACCGCCTCGTAAAGCCGGCCGGCCGCGTCGGCGGCGACCGGCACGATGAAGATGTCGTGCACCCCGTTCTTGCCCGCGAAGCGATAGGTCGCCTGCGGCAGCGGCGTTTCGCGCGGCCCCCGGAACATCAGCGAAAAGCCGCCGCCCGGACGCGGGCTGGCGGGAATAGGGGTGACCGCGCTCAGTTCCAGCGGGACCGGCCTGCCGCCGGCCTCGACGGTGAACTCTTGACCCTGTTCGAAATCCGTTACCGACGCCATGCCATTCAGCCTCAAATCCGCTTGCTGGAGCGGTTCAGTGTTTGACGCCGACCCGCTCCGACCTTTCATTTCCCGCAATTGCTGTGGGAAAACCGTTTCACGCTTTTCCTGCAATTGCCCGTGGCGGCAATCTCGCCGCTTCGCGGCAAGCTGTCCATAGGCCCGTCAGCCTGTCCGGCCGCTTGGCGAGACAATTCGCCGGGGCAAACCGCAAAATACCGCGGCGGTCGTGCTTTTATGCGTGCCGCGGACACTGTAGTACTTTGTTCCAGCGCCGGAATCTTGGCCCGACCAAGATCAGCGCAACAAGAGCAGATGCCAGTCTTGGGGTCTGATGCGGAGGAACCGGCCTGATCGGCTGGCGGGAGAAGGGACGGGACCATGGCTGACAATGAGGCAATGACGCAAGCAGCCCCGGCGGACGCCATGCCGCTGTTCTATTCCAAACCCGAAGCGCTCAATCCGGTGCGGCACGGCTCGCTGGGCCTGACCGCGCGCAGCGACTTTGCCTTCGCACGCACCGCGCATGCCATTCCGGTGGTGGCGTCGGAAATGCCGGCGGCGATGCGCTCCTACCCGATCGTCTTCATCGGCCCCGGCAAGGCACCTGTCATCATCACCGGCGTGCGCCAGGGCGAGAACCTGTTCGTCGACGCCGACGGAAGGTGGACCGCGCCGCACTACGTCCCCGCCTATGTCCGCCGCTATCCCTTCATCCTTGCCGAGGACCCGACCACGGCCGGCCGGCTGACGCTGTGCGTGGACAGGGCAAGCGAGCGCGTCATCGACCAGCTCATGGCACCCTTCCGTGAAGACAAGATCGCGCCGTTCTTCAGCGGCACCGAGCCTACCGAAGCGACGAAGCAGGCGCTCGCCTTCTGCAACCAGTTCCAGATCGACTTTCGGGCGACGCGCGAGATGATCGACAAGATCGACGCGCACGGCCTGTTCGCGCCGCGCCAGAGCAAGGTGACGCTGGAAGGCGGCGAAGTGCTCAACCTCACCGATTTCCAGGTGATCGACGAGCCGGCCTTCAACAAATTGAGCGACGAGGCCTTCCTCGACCTCAGGAAGTCAGGCGCGCTCGGCCTGCTCTACTGCCACCTCGCCTCGACCAACAGCTGGACATCGCTGGTGCACCAGGCATCGCTGCGCGGCAGGCCCGCCGCCTGAAAACGAAAAGCCGCGGCGATCTCGGCTCGCCGACAGGCCGGCACAACGTCGCCTGAAAATTGGCTCGCGTGTGCAAATTTCAAGGCGTCGCAGGAATTCCGGATGTCCCGCGCACCCACCGGGAGCGCGGGTATCCCATGCAGCCAGTGCCGCCGGACATCACAAATTCGCGATGCTTGGGATGAACCGTGGCCCGAAAAGCGTTTTGTTTTGAGTTCGCTGGGTGCTCCTGAGACCGCGAGCGCCCTAAAATCAAACCGCTTTTTGGGAGAATAACGATGAAACATCGCCTCATTCCCATAGTGCTGGGCTTGCTCATAACCTCCACCGGCCTGGCTTTGGCCGCCAACGTCCACTCGGTAACGGGGACGAAAGGTCAGCCCAATCAAACGATTGGCACCCCTCAGACAGGGAGTGTTACGCCCGGCAATGCCAGCACCGCCCCGGGTTCAGCCTTCAACCCAGATGGGAACGCGGGAACACATTATGCAGGCACCCAGCCGCAGAACTCCAAGAATCCGAAGAGCGTATCTCAGTACGACGTTGCCGGCTTCCAGCAGTCCCATAAGTGACGACCGGCTCTTTGGCGGTCGAGGTTCCACTCCGCCCTAAAACGCGAAAAAGCCGCGGCGGACCGCGGCTTTTCGATGCTTGATTTCCCTGGAGGAAATTGGAGCGGGTGAAGCGATTCGAACGCTCGACCCCAACCTTGGCAAGGTTGTGCTCTACCCCTGAGCTACACCCGCTCACACGGCGTCTTGGCCGCAAGCCGGGCCTATATGGCTGAAGAGCGCGGCGATTGCAACAGGGAAATCGCAGGCTTTTTTCAACACGCCAAACGATGCCGGCAAACCGCCTGTTTGGCGCGGATTTCACGGTCCCTTTGCGCGATGGCCTTGTGTCGGCCACCGCATTGGCCGTAAACGGCAAGGCGGGAAAACGACGAAGAAGACGATCGATGCCGAAGACCGAAGCCGAACTTTTTGCCTTTCTCGCCGAACTCGGCATCACCGTTTCGACGAAACGCCATGCGCCGCTCTATACGGTGGCCGATTCGCAGGCGCTGCGCGGCGAAATCGCCGGCGGGCACACGAAAAACCTGTTCCTGAAGGACAAGAAGGACAATTTCTTCCTGGTCACGGTCGGCGAGGACGCTGTCGTCGACCTCAAGCAGATCCACCAGCTGATCGGCGCCGCCAGCCGTGTGTCCTTCGGCAAGCCGGAGATGCTGATGGAGCTTTTGGGCGTCTCGCCGGGCGCCGTCACCGTCTTCGGCGTCATCAACGACACGGAAAAGCGGGTGAAGCTGGTGCTCGACGAGGATTTGATGGCGCATGCCGTCATCAATGGCCATCCGCTGACCAATGAGGCGACGACATCGATCGCCGCTAGCGATCTCATCAGATTCGTCGAGGCAACCGGGCACGATGCTGCTATCTTGAAAGTCTCGGCATGATCGCCACATGCATGGCGAAAACCGACTTCCAATGACATGGGCGCCGACCTGCGGGCCGGCGGCGCGACCGAAAGGGTGACGAGATGAGCGACAACAAGCCGTTTGGCGGGTCATTCGGCAGCAGTGGCGGCCAATATGCCACCACCGTTCAGTATGGCGGAACCGCCCCCGCGCCGGCAAAGGTCTCGCTTGGCGATGCGCCTGCCGCGCCTCCCGCCGGCGATGTCATCAAGGACACCACGACCGCGGCCTTCGCCGCCGACGTCATCCAGGAATCGCGCCGCCAGCCGGTGCTGGTGGATTTCTGGGCGCCGTGGTGCGGGCCTTGCAAGCAGCTGACGCCGCAGCTGGAAAAGGCGGTCCGGGCCGCCGGCGGCAAGGTCAAGCTGGTCAAGATGAACATCGACGATCACCCCTCGATCGCCGGCCAGCTCGGCATCCAGTCCATTCCCGCGGTCATCGCCTTCAAGGACGGCCAGCCGGTCGACGGCTTCATGGGCGCCATCCCCGAGAGCCAGATCGCCGAATTCATCACCAAGGTCGGTGGCAAGGGCAATGGCGCTCCGGCCGTGGCCGAGGCTTTGGCGGCAGCAGCCGAAGCGCGCGAGGCCGGCGACATGCAGACCGCCGCCGACATTTTTGACGCCATCCTGGCGCAGGCGCCGGAGACGATCGAGGCAATTGCCGGACTGGGCGACCTGCTGTTCGAGGCCGGCGACACGCAAGGCGCCGAGGCGTTGCTGGCAACGGCACCCGAGGCCAAGAAGGACGCACCGCCGCTCGCCGCCGTGCGCGCCAAGATGGCGCTTGCCGCGCAAGCAGCCGCGCTGGGCAATCCAGCCGAGTTCGAGCGGCGGCTAGCCGAGAACCCCAAAGACCATCAGGCCCGCTTCGATCTGGCCATGATCCAGAACGCCAGGGGCGAACGCACGGCCGCGGCCGACAATCTGCTGGCCATCATCAAGGCCGACCGCGCCTGGAACGAGGACGGCGCCAGGACGCAATTGCTGCAGTTTTTCGAGGCCTGGGGCATGACCGACGAGGCGACGCTGGCCGCGCGGCGCAAATTGTCGGCGCTGCTGTTTTCCTGAGCCGGCGGCTGTTTCGTCGCATGGGCTTGTGGTCGGCGGCGGCCGCGCCAGATTAGGAAGCTGACTTCGGCCAAGCCGACGAGCCCCGGCGGCTGGCGGCGGAAGAAGTCGATCGGAGGAATGTGGTGCAAGCGGGAAACGCGCATTACCGGCTGGCCAAGGATCTGCCGTCGACGATCCCGATCTTTCCCCTGGAGGGCGCGCTTTTGCTGCCGGGCGGCCGCATGCCGCTCAACATCTTCGAGCCGCGCTATCTGCAGATGGTGGACGAGGCGGTCGCCGGCTCGCGGCTGATCGGCATCATCCAGCCGAGCCTCGACGGCGCGCTGCGCGAGGATGGCGAGCCGGAGCTCTGCAATGTCGGCTGCGCCGGCCGCATCATCGCCTTTTCCGAAACCGGCGATGGCCGTTACCTGATTTCGCTGCAAGGCGTATTCCGGTTCCGTATCGCCCATGAACTGACGGTCAAGACGCCGTTTCGCCAGGTGAAGCCGGCGCCCTTCCTCGCCGATCTCGATGACGATCCGGCGGCGAACGAGATCGACCGGCCGGCATTGCTGAAGGCGTTTCGCGCCTATCTGCAGGCCAACGATCTCGAAGCCGACTGGGAAAGCGTCAGCCGCGCCGAAAATGCCATGCTGGTCAACGCGCTGTCGATGATGGCGCCCTATGGGCCGGCCGAGAAACAGGCGCTGCTCGAAGCCGCCGACCTGAAGACGCGGGCCGAAACGCTGATCGCCATCACCGAAATGGCGCTGGCGCGCGAGAATGAGGATTTTGGTTCGAGTCTACAATAAGAGGGCGCGATGGCAGCGGATGGGCGTGACGGAAGGAAGATCAATGTCGACCCGAAGCTGCTGGAGCTCCTGGCCTGTCCTTTGACCAAGGGGCCGCTGGCCTGGGATCCGGAGCGGGGTGAACTGGTCTCGCGGGTCGCCAAGCTCGCCTATCCAGTGCGCGACGGCATCCCGATCATGCTGCCTTCGGAGGCGCGGACGCTTTCGGCGGAGGATGTGCTGGCGCCGCCGCCGAGGCTGAGCGGGCCGTCGTAGGAGGCGGTGCCATTCATCGCGTCGTCATCCCAGGGCGGAGCAGCCGCGTAGCGGCGTCGCGGAGACCCTGGGATCCATGCCGCGACGTCTGTGCCGCGCGAAAGCGGGTCAGAACCGGGTGCCTTTCTCCCGCGAAATAGAGACGCAATTCTGGACCGTGGCACTCTTTGATCGCTGTCGCGGCATGGATCCTCGGGTCTCCGCGACGGAGCTTCGCTCCTGCTCCGCCCGTGGATGACGAAAGGTGGATGAGGGCGAAGCCAGCGCCGTACGCTACTGAAAATTCCGGCCCTTTGGCATGACACTTTCTGCTTCTTCCGACAGTGTTGCGAGGTCTTGCCTCGCCGGCGCCGTTTGGCTGGAGCGATCCGACCCTTCCTCGGAGGCGTGTCGCGTGGCACCCGCCTGTCCAGCCCCGCTGACCTTCTCCAGGAGCACGGTCAGCCAGGGCGTCAGATCCTCGATCTTCTCCGCGACGATATGGATCACATCCGATTCCGACTGCAATTTCCCGGTCACCTTGACGAACCGCGCGCCCATGACGATGGGGCGGAAGCGGGTAAAGGTCCGCTCCCAGAAGATGACATTGGCGACGGCCTTGTCGTCTTCCAGCGTCAGAAAGATCGCATTGCCCTTGCCGGGGCGCTGCCGCACCAGCACGAGGCCGGCGACGGAGACCCGCCTGCCGTCGCGCACCAAAGGCAGGTTGGCATTGGGCGTGACGCCGGCGCGGTCGAGCCGCTCGCGCAGGAAGGCGACCGGATGCGCCTTCAGCGACAGGCCGAGCGAGCGGTAGTCGTGGATGACATGCTCGCCGAGCGGCATTGTCGGCAGCTTTGTCTCGGGCTCCAGCTCGCGCAGGCGCAGCGCCGGCTGGTCGAACAGCGGCAGCTTTTCGGCGGCACTCCTGGCGCCCAGCGCACGCACGTCCCAAAGTGCGGCACGGCGGTCGAGGCCGATCGAGCGGAAAGCATCGGCCTGGGCCAGCCGCTCGATCTCGTCGACATCGAGGCCGGAGCGCAGCCAGACGTCACGGACGGTCGAGTAGCCGGAGCCGCGTCGTTTTGCGAAATCCTCCATCCGTTCCTTCGACAGGCCCTTGATCTGCCGGAAGCCGAGCCGCAGCGCATGGTTCGTCTCGATGACGCCGCGCATCTCGGCATGGCGCGGGAGGATGCGGGCCGGATCAAACGGCGCTTTTTCCAGGGTGCAGTCCCAGACGGAATAGTTGACGTCGACCTCGCGGATGTCGACGCCATGGTCGCGTGCATCGCGCACCAGTTGCGCCGGCTGGTAGAATCCCATCGGCTGCGAATTCAGGATCGCGGCGCAGAACACGTCGGGATAGAAGGTCTTGAACCAGCAGGAGGCATAGACGAGCAAGGCGAAGGAGGCAGCATGGCTTTCGGGAAAGCCATATTCGCCAAACCCCTCGATCTGCTTGAAGCAGCGCTCGGCGAAATCCCTGGTGTAGCCCTTGCCGACCATGCCGTTGATCATACGGTCGCGGTAATTGCCGATCGTGCCGGTGCGCTTGAAAGTGGCCATGGCGCGGCGCAGTTCGTCGGCCTCGCCCGGCTTGAAGCCGCCGGCGACGATGGCGATCTTCATCGCCTGTTCCTGGAACAGCGGCACGCCCAGCGTCTTGCCGAGGATCTCTTTCAATTCCGCCTTCTGATATTCGGCCTTCTCCTTGCCTTGCCGGCGGCGCAGATAGGGATGCACCATGTCGCCCTGGATCGGGCCCGGCCGGACAATCGCCACCTCGATGACAAGGTCATAAAAATCGCGCGGCTGGAGCCGCGGCAGCATCGACATCTGCGCGCGAGACTCGATCTGGAAGACGCCGAGCGTATCGGCGCGGCAAATCATGTCGTAGACGCGCCTGTCTTCCGGCGGCAAGGTGGCGAGCACATAGGGTTGGCCGTACGGATCCCGGGCTTTTGGATAATGGCCCGTAAGCAGAGTGAAGGCGCGCTGCAGGCAGGTCAGCATGCCGAGCGCCAGCACATCGACCTTCAGGATCTTCACCGCGTCGAGATCGTCCTTGTCCCATTCGACCATCTTGCGCGCGTCCATCGCCGTCTTGACGATGGGCACGATCTCGTCGAGCCGGTCCCTGGTGATGACGAAGCCGCCGACATGCTGGGAGAGGTGGCGGGGAAAGCCCATGATCTCATTGGCCCGTTCCATCACATGCCGCGATGTGGGGTCGCTCCGGTCGAGGCCGCCGGCGCGGGCTTCCTTCTCGCCGAGTTCCGAGGTCGACCAGCCCCAGATCGAGCCGGACAGGGACGCCCGGACATCCTCGGACAGGCCCATCGCCTTGGAGACCTCGCGCAGCGCCGAGCGGCCGCGATAGCTGATGACGGCGGCGGCGAGTGCGGTGCGTTTGGAACTGTACTTCGTATAGATGTACTGCATCACCTCTTCGCGCCGCTCATGCTCGAAGTCGACGTCGATATCCGGAGGCTCATTGCGCTCCTCGGAAATGAAGCGCTCGAACAGCGTGTCGATCTTGTCCGGTCCCACCTCGGTGATGCCGATGCAGAAACAGATGATCGAATTGGCAGCCGAGCCGCGGCCCTGGCAGAGAATGTTCTCGCCGCGGGCGAATTTGATGATGTCGTAGACGGTCAGGAAGTAGCGGGCGTAATTCAGCCGCTCGATCAGGGCGAGCTCTTCCTCGATGCGTTTTATGACGCTGGCCGGGACACCGCCCGGGAAGCGCCTCACCGCACCTTCCCGCGCCAGCCTCTCCAGCTCGGCCTGCGGGCCGAGGCCGGATTCCGTCGGCTCGTCGGGGTAATTGTACTGAAGATCGCTGAGCGAGAAGGTCAGCTCTTCCGCGAACCGCAACGTCTCGGCCAGCGCCTGCGGATGCCTGCGGAACAGGCGGGCCATTTCCAGCGGCGGCTTCAAATGGCGTTCGGCATTGGCTGCGAGCTCCAGCCCGACCTCGGCGACGGGTGTGTTGAGGCGGATCGCGGTCAGCACGTCCTGCAGCGGGCGGCGTTCGGCCGTGTGGTAGAGCACATCATTGGTCGCCATCAGCGGAATGCCGGTGCTCTGGGCAAACGCCGCCGCCTGCTCGATGCGGAAACGGTCATTGCCCGCGTAACAGGGTGAGACGCCGAGCCGCAGGGCCTTGCCGAAGCGGTCCTTGAGCTGGCGAAGCATAGCAAGACCGTCCTCAGCGCCCGCCGCCAGATCGGGCAGGACCGCCAGCGACATCAGATCCCCCCATTCGAGCAGATCGCTGCGCTCGAGCAGGGTGGCGCCCTTTTCGTTTTCGTCGCGCAGATTGGCTTGGGTGAGCATGCGGCACAGATGCCCCCAGCCCTTGCGATCCCTGGGATAGGCGAGAATGTCAGGCGTGCCGTCGCCAAAAACCAGCCGGCAGCCGGGATGATAGGAAAGTTTTTCGACCTTGGCCTGCTGCCAGGCGCGCACCACGCCGGCCACCGTGTTGCGGTCGGCAAGGCCGATCGCCGAAAAACCCAAGAGCTTGGCCGCGACCACCAGCTCCTCCGGCTTGGACGCACCGCGCAGGAAGGAGAAATTCGACTGGATGCCGAACTCGGCATAGGGGATGACGGTCAGCGCGTTCATGCGAAGACCCCGTGCATGAACCAGCGCGGCGCGGCTTGAGAGCCGCCGTAAAGCCCTTGCCGGTAGAGCCAGTAACGGCGGCCGTCGGCATCCTCGATGCGGAAATAGTCGCGTGTCGATGCCGCCGCGTCGCCTGGCACTTCCTGCCACCATTCGGCGGCGATGCGTTCCGGCCCCTCGGCACGGGTGACGCGGTAGAGCGCGCGCCGCCAGCGGAAATTGAGCGGCGGACCCTCCGGCATTTCGGTGGCCGGCACCTCGATCGGCTCGGGCGCGCGGAACAGCCGGATCGGCCGTTCCGGCGGGAAGATGGTTGTGGGCGCCTGCACTCTGTCCGGTCTCTTCGGCGGCGTGGTCCGGCGTGGCGCTTCGCTGAAGGGGATGATGGCGACGGCGCGCTCCGGCAGATGGCTTTCCACCGCGACCGACTGCAGCACGGCGCCTTCGCCGAGCCGGGCGCGGATGCGGTCGGCGAACAGCGCGATGTCGGCGCCGTCGTCGGTCACCTCGCCGGTCAGATCGGCCTGCGCCATGTCGAAGGCGGCAGCGGCCAGCACCGAAAGCCGCACCAGGTCGAAGCCATAGCCGGCATCGATGTCCTGCTCGAGCGCCGCCAGCCTTTCATGGAACAGCTTTTGGATCAGCCGGGGATCGCGCATCGGCCGTGAGGTGCCGAGCGCAATGCGGCTGACGGCGCCGTCGACACGGAAGAGCAGCAGTGCCAGCGTCCGGGCGCCCTCGCCGCGACGCTCGAGATCGGTTTTCAACGTCGTCGCCAGCAGGCCGACCAGCCGCTCGATGTCCTCGGTGAGCGTGACGGGCTCGGCGAGATGGCGTTCGACCGAAAGCGGCGCCACGGGAAGGCGTGGCGACACCGCCTCGTCGAGACGGCCAAGCGCCTGGTCGAGACGCAACAGCAAGGTGGCGCCGAAGCGGCGGGCAAGCGGCGCGCGCGGTGCCGCCATGACGGCGCCCGCAGTGCGCAGGCCCACACTTTCCAGGCTGGCGCGGGTTTCCGGCGCGATGCGCAGTGCGGCCAGCGGCAAGGGTGTCAACAGGGCTTCTTCCTCGCCGCCGTCGACGATGCGGTCGCCGCAAAAGCGGGCCGCCGCCCAGGCCGCGCCCGGCGTCGGGGCAAGGCCGGCGCGGACATCGAAACCCTGATGGAAGAAGCGCGACAGGATGTCGTCCAGCATGGCGCGTTCGCCGCCGAACAGATGGGTGCAGCCGGTGACGTCGAGAAACAGGCCGTCCACTCCGTCCAGCGCGACCAGCGGGGTGTAGCGGTCGCACCAGTCGGCAAGGCCTTCGAGCAGGCGCCGGTCTGCTTCCGGATCGGCCTCGACGATGTCGATCGACGGATGCATGGCGCGCGCATCGGCAATGCCCATGTCGCGCTTCAGGTGCAGCGCCTCAGCCCGCTCGTCGAGGGCTGAGATGCGCTGGGCGTTGCCCTGGCGGTGGCTGATCACCAGTGGCGGGTGATCCGACGGCCGGGAACGCCAGGACCGCCCCAGACGCTGCCGCAGGATCCTTTCGGCCGCCAGATAGGGAAACCACAGGGACAGGATTCTTTGTCCGGTGTCTTTCCTCGCCCCTTCTTTCGTCGAATACGCGTTCATCGGGGTTCCACTCCAGTGTGAATTGTCCAGGCAGGGCCGTGCGGCTCTTGCCGATGCTGATGGTGAAGGCGGGGCGGCCGATCGAACCGGCGAGCGGCCCGGCGACCGTGGCGCGCGGCACGGCCGGCGCCGACGCAACGATGAGGCGGACGGGCGCCGCCGTCGGTTCGGGTTCGGCCGCCTGCCGCAGCAGGAATACGGGGCGGCCCGCACTTTGCGCCCTTGCATGCAGCCGGCGCGTCGCGGTCAGGTCCAGCCGCTGCGGGTTGCCCCGGATTTCCAGGATGACGGCGGCGAGCGCCGTCATCCGCGCTGCCTCCTCGGCGATCCACAACGCATCGACGAGTTTTGGCGCCTCGGAAAACAGCAATTGTTCTGGTTCAATGCCGAAGCAGGCCTGCAGCCCCCTGGCATAGGGAAAGCCCGCCTCGCGGAAGATTTCCGTGGTGCCGATCCACAAAACCGGCAGCCCTTGCGCCCGTTTGAGGATCAGGCTGGTGAGCGACAGGGCGAAGCCGGCGACGGCCCCGGCATCGCGGGTTTCCAGGCCATGGATTTCGCTGAGCGCCGCTTTCGGCAGGCCACCGCTCAGGGCGGCATCGAGCCCTTCGATGCCGATCGGCAGGAAGGCATCCGGCAAGGCCGCGGCAAGACCGCGCCGGACGATCGTGAGATCGGCACCGCTGGCGTCGGCATCAAGCGGCGCGCCAGCCGGCGCCTGCAGGCGCTCGGGCAGCGTTCCCTCGATCTTCGCGATCTGGCGGCGCAGGGCAAAAACAGTCTCCCGCGCCACGGCGGTCATCGCCATGACGGTCAGTGTCCACTCACAATTGTTCCTGTTATGTTCTTATAGATTCCAGAGGGTGACGGAAGAGTCAAGCAGAGTCACAAGGAATTTATTCCTCAATAGTACAATCACGAGTTCAGCGATTGCGAAGAAATCCCCGTCACTTCGTCATCCACGGGCGGAGCAAGGAGCGTAGCGACGCGGCGCAGACCCGAGGATCCATGCCGGGACTTCTGAGCGCTGCCACGGTGCAGAATTCTGTTCCGCTGCACTCCACGGCCGAGGTCGCGGAATGGATCCCAGGGTCTCCGCGACGCCGCTGCGCGGCTGCTTCGCCCTAGGATGACGAAACCACGGAATGCTGCGAGCCACCCACAACACCCGCCCCCATCGACTTTCTCCGCCGGCAGACTAACGTTGACCGCCAAACGCCAGCCGTGCGGCGAGCCCCGCGAATACGGTTCCGAGCAGGATCTGCGGCGCCCGCTGGAACCGCGTGCGCCTCGACAAGGCGGCTCCGATCCGGCTGGCGGTCAGGATGACCAGGCCGTTGACCACCAGCCCGATCAGGTTGAGCACGGTCGCCAGCAGCAGGATCTGGCCCGCGACGGAACCGGTCTCGGGGCGTACGAATTGCGGGAACAATGCCAGCACGAACAGCGCCATCTTCGGGTTGAGCAGATTGGTCAGCAGGCCTTGCCGAAAAATCCGGCTTCTCGAATAGCGCGGCAGGCCGGCGACCGGGGCAAATGCCGTTCCGTCGGAACGGAACGCCTTCCATGCGAGCCAGGCGAGGTAGGCGGCGCCGGCATAGCGCACGATGTCGTAGGCGATGGGCGCCGCCAGAAACAGTTGCGACAGGCCGAAGGCGGCGGCCAGCGCGTGGCAATAGGTGCCGGCGGCGATGCCGGCATAGGTCGCCAGGCCCGAGGCGCGCCCCTGGCTGGCGCTGCGGGAGGCGATCAGCAGCATGTCCGGCCCCGGCGTCGCGGTCAAAGCGAGGCAGGCAATGGCGAAAAGTCCGATGGTGGAAAGGTCCGGCATGAGAACTCCCGAGAGATGGCCGGAACCGACCCCTACGCGATTCCACGGCAGCGGCAAAGGTGCCGCGGCAGGAATTGCCGCTTCATTTGCCTCGACCGGCGCGAAAGCCTATATGCCGGTCAAAGGACAAAGCATGGCCCGCATCTACAAGACCCGCACCTGGCACGGCGAACTCGCGCCCTCGATGGAGGAGCTGGAGTTCCTGGCGCTGGAAGCCTACGCCCACTTGCCGGAGGATTTTCGCAAGCTGACCGGCGAGATCGTCATCCAGATCGCCGAATTCCCGACTGACGAGATCATGGACGATCTGTCGCTGGAGACGCCGTTCGACCTGCTCGGCCTGTTCGAGGGGCGCGGCATCGCCGAGCGCTGGAACCCGCAGACCGGCGAAGGCCCGAACCGCATCACGCTCTACCGCCGCGCCATGCTCGACTACTGGGCCGAAAACGAGGAAACGCTGGGCGACATCGTCACCCATGTGCTGATCCACGAGATCGGCCATCATTTCGGCCTGTCGGACGAGGATATGGAGCGGATCGAGGAAGCAGCCGAATAGCCCTCGCGTCTTCGTCATCCTGAGCGAAGCAAGGAGTGAAGCGACGCGCGCAGACCCTGGGATTGTTTGAGCAGGATTGGCTAGTGTGGCGGCCGGGACTGCGGGCCTATCACACCCCGACCGCACCAGGCGGTGCACACGCCATTAGATCATAGACGCCCTTGTCCTCGACCACGGCGAAGCCAAGCTTGACATAGAGCCGCCTTGCCGGATTGTTCTTCTCGACATGGATCGACACTGATTTGCCGGCTAACCATGCCTCGTCGATCAGGTCGCGCAGCAGCGCCGAACCGTAGCCCTTGCAGCGATGCTCCGGCAGAAAAGCGATGTCGATGATGCGGTGCTGGCTTGGCCAGCGCTCGATATAGAGGCGGCCGATGTCCTGCCCGGCCCGCTCCACCACCAGCCAGTCAGCCTCGGGATAGTGTTTTCTGTAGTGCGCGTGCTGCGCCTGGAACTGCATGTCGAGGAAGGCGGCCTTCTGCGCCTCGCTCCACAAGGTCACGGCGAGTTCTTCCAGGCGCGTCGAGGCATAGAGACGCGACAGGAACGGCAGGTCCGCCTCCGTCGCCGCACGGAAGGCAAGCCCGGCCTGGCGCGACCGCGACCAGACCGGAGAAACCTGTTCCAGGACGGGGTCAGCCATGCTGCCGGCGCGTCAGACCGGCGGCGTCAGGTCGCGCACCACGACGATCTGCTTGAGGTTGTCGGTGGTCAGGTTGATCCAGGCATATTCCCATTCGGAGCTGTCGATGGCCATCTGGTTGAGCGTCCACAGCCCGTTGGTGCCGTCCGGCATGGCTATCAGGCTGAACAGAGCGAGCCGCCCGTCGGCATTGTAGTTGAGCGTCAGCCGCGTCGCATAGAGGGAGTTGGCGAAGTCGCGCCATCCCGACCAGTTCTGCGTATAGGCATCCCACTGCGCGTTGAACTCGTGGACGCGCTGCTGGTCGGAGGAGACCAGCACGATGTCGCCATCGCCCTGGATGCCGGCGGCGAGCGTGTATTTGGGCACCCTGGAGTAGCCTGTCGTCGCCCATTGCGTCCAGCTGTCCGAGCCGGCGGGCCGCTGGCGCGTGTGCAGCACCTGCCCGCTCTGGGTCAGGGCGAACAGATTGGTGGCGCCCAGCGGCCCGATCACCGGCGCCATCTCGGTGAAACCGCTGGTCTGCGTGGTGTCGATCTGCACCCATCCCGTCCAGTCGGCGACCTTCAGCGCCTGCGGCTTGGCCTGCTGGCAGCGATAGAGATGCAGGCCCGAATTGATGCCGAACAGCGCGATGCGGCCGTCGCCCTGGCGTATGGCGGTGACTGCCACCAGCTGACCGGTCAGCTGCTGCCAATCACTCCACGGCTTGGCGGGCGGCACGAGTTGATCGACGGTGACGACAATCGGCGTCGAGGAGCCGGGCGGTGTGATGGTTTTCTGCACCTGTACGATCTGGTCTGGATTCTGGTAGATCCACCAGATGCGGCCCTGATTGTCGGTGAGGAAGATTTCGATGCGGCCATCGGCATCGTTGGCCATCGTCAATTTCTGGTAGCTGGCGGCGCCGGGCGGCGCGCCGATCCCGACCGGCGGGTTCCATTTGTCGATCGGGCCGACCTGGTTGGCGTCCTCGCTGATGAAGGACAGATTGGTGGTGCCCGATGGCTGCCCGACCACCGCCACACGGCCATCCTTGGTCAGGCCGGCGGTCATGATGATCCAGGCGCCGGGCGCGATGATCGACCAAGCATCGGGCCACGACCCGTTCGGCGCGCTCTGCGCCTTCTGGATCAGGCGCCCGGCGGCCGAATCGATGCCGACGACCATCAGTCGCGACAGTTCGAAGAAGGGCGCTCCAGCCGGCATCTGCTGGTAGACAGACGCGGGGCCGACCGGCGCTGCCGCCGGCTTCTTTGCCTTGGAGGCCGATGCGTCGGATACTGCTGACTTGGCCATCGTGTCAGGCGTGCCCTGTTGGCTCGGAATTCAGGTTCTTGGCGGGAAAACGCCCTGCAGCGCGATGCAGAAATAGCAGGTGAGGTAGGGCTGCAAATTGTTGTGCGGCTGGTCGCCGCCGGCAGGGGCGAGTGCGTTGCCGCTCATAGGCGCTAGATTGGCGTTGGTGGTCGTTTGGAACGCAGCCCCGCCGATCGAGGTTGCCAGGGTGATGTTGGGGGTCAACGTGCCTTGCGTTCCATCTTCAACGGTTCCCCGCATCGCATGGTTGTGCATCGGTATCTCGGACTCCAGCAGGGACACGGTCTCGGAGCCGCCGGTCTCGCCAAGATCGTGGAGGGAGAGTCCCGGCCCTTGCCCCGGATGCATCGGCGAACGACCCTGGAGATCGGGCAAGGCAAAATTCGACTTGCCGTTGCCCCCATAAGTGGTGCCAAGAAGCGAGAACAAAGCCGTGTTCTGCGAAAGCGGCAGCAACTGACCGTCGCACCACGCCCAGCCCGTGGGCGCGAAGTTGAACGGGAAGATACGGATTTCGGCGACGAATGGATCAGCCATGACGGTCCCTCTTCAAGTCGGCGACGGGAAGATGCCGAACAGCGAGATGATGAAATTGACGCAGAGATAGGGCTGGAAATTCGTATGAGGCTGACTGCCGCCGACAGAGGAAATGGCCGACGTCGCCATCACGGCGTCTGCCGTTTCCAGTGCGTAGAGTTTGACCAATGTCGAACTTGCCAGAACATTGCCTTGCGGCGAGGCTTGTGATCCGTTGCCGATATTTCCCAGAAACGGATGGGAATGCGCCGGAATCTGCTGGATTGTCAGCGTGATTTCCTCGGCCCCGCCGGTCTCGGCGAGGATGAAGCCATTGCCCTGGTGAAGCGGCAGACGCCCCCGCAAGTCAGGCAATGCGAAGGTGCTTTCGCCGTCGCCACCATAGGTGGTACCGATCAGTTGAAACAGCGTCTCGTTCTCGGAGATCGGCAAAAGCTGTCCCTCGCAGAACATCCAGCCGGCCGGGGCGAAATTGCCGGCAAACATGCGGACTTCGCCAACATAGGGTTGTGCCATGGTCGCTAATCCTCAGGTCGGCGAGGGGAAGATGCCCTGCAGGGCGATGCAGAAACTGAGCGTCAGGAAGGGCTGCATGTTGAGATGCGCCTGGCTGCCCCCGATGTTGGACACGCTTCCCGCATTCAGTGCCGCCAGATTGCTGGCAGGCCCGTAAATATTTCCCGGGTCCTTCGCCAGGACGTTGCCGACATTCGAGAAATTCGGGTTGGTCGAGTTGCCCTGCGTGATGGACGCGTTCGCGACATGCGTATGTTGGGGCAGTTCGCTTATCGAAAGCGTATGCGCCTGCTCCCCACCCCGCTCGCCCAGCGTATGGCTGTTGCCGACATGGGTCGGAATACGGCCCCGAAAGTCAGGCAGGCCGAAGTTCACACGGCCATCGCCACCGAAAGTGGTGCCGAGCAGCGAAAAAAGGCCCTGATTCTGATTGATCGGCAGAAGCTGGCCATTGCACAGCGCCCAGCCCTTCGGCGCGAACACAAATGACATGATTCTAATTTCGGAAAGAAATGGTTCCGCCATCGCCGCTCTCTCGCCTGTCGGTAAGCACAGATATACCATCTCGCAAAATACTCTTGCGACGTGGCACGTCAGTACTTAAATTTTTCTGCTATTTTGAACAACTTGCCTCTTACGCCTATAGAACAACCGATTTTACTACTTTGCAAGATGGTTTTTTAGCTTGCTCTACTGAACCCGATTTCGGTGGAGATTCGGCCTCGATTCAAGGCAAAGGATTGGTCGTTGGCAATGGCGCGTTACCGGCCGAGAATGTCACCGTTCCAGAGATGCTGAACTTGGTCGGGTCGGTTGAGCCGTTGGCATTGTCCAATTCCGTGGCGGTGTTGCCGGCAGTCGGCGAATCCTGTGTCACCTTCACCGTGCCGGCAAGCTGCCTGATGCGCATGAACTGACCATTGCCGGCCTGCCCCGCCACGTTCGCAAAGGAATTACCCTGAACATTGGCCCAGATAGTCGGGAATGGCCCGAAGCCTGGATCTTGATTGTCCTGGATGGTGATCGCCCGGCTGCCGTTGATATGGTCGAACGTATTGTTGATGATGGTAACGTCGGTCTCGCCGCCGCCCGTGGCTAGACCACCAAGGCCGACATTCACGCTGATGCCGGGGGCAGTCGCGATCTGATAGATCTGATTGCCGTCGATCAGATACTTGCCGTTAATGGCGCCTTCGTTCTGGATGCTGATGCCGTTGCCGAGAGCGGAGCCGGAATTGGTGACCGCGTTGTCGCCGATTATGTTGTTCTTGATCGTTCCGTTGACCGTTCTGTTGAAAGGCCCGTTGCCATTGTCAAAATGGTTGATGGCCGTCGACCGCTGTCCGATGAACGTGTTGTTCTCGATGTCGAAGGTAAGCGAGGTCGCAGCCGGGTCGGTCGACACGTCGATGCCGGCATTGTTGTTGGTGAATGTCGCTCCCGACACGTTCACCGTCATGCTGGTGCCGCCCGAATTGGCGAACAGACCTGTGCCGGTGATCGTCGCGGGCGGAGAGGCGGCATTCCAATCTCCGGTGAAGCTGCCGCCCGTGACCGTGGTCCCCATCGTGGACGTCCCCGTGCCAAGGAAGTTGACGAGGTTGCCATGGGGTGAGCTGGCATTGCCGTTGATCGGCTGGCCATCGCTGGAGATCGTGTTGTTGATGAACTGCAGGTTGGTCAACGTTCCAGACGAATTCGAAATCTGAATTTCGAACTCGTTGTTGTTGCTGATCACTGAATTGCTGATCGACGTTGCATGCGCGCCGTTGGAGGCGGTGCCGGTCAATTGCGTTATGTTGATGCCGGACTCGTCCGTCGCCGCGTCATTGCCATTGCCGGAGATGTTGAGCCGGTTCAGCACGAACCCATTGATGCCCGAGCCGCCGATGCCGTCGCCCAGATTGTTGGTGATGTTCATGTAGGCGAGGTGGACATCCTGGGTCGACGTCAGGCTTATGCCGTCGCCGGTCGAATTCTGGATCGTTCCACCCGAACCATTGTTCGCGCCGCCGCCATCGCCGGTGACCGTCAGCCCGCCGCTGGTGCCGGTGTTGTTGAGCACGATGCCGTTGGCGGCGCCGTTGGACGAAATACTCCGGAAGATCAGCCCCGTAGCACCGATCGTCGTGTTTGCGACGTTGAGCGCGGTGCCGGTCGTCGACGCAATGGTGTTGCCGGTGCCCTGCACCGTCACGGTGCCGCCGCCGGTGGCGTTGAAGCCCGTGGCGCTGGTGGTGTTGATCACTAGACCGCCGCCGGTGAAGTTGACCGTCGCGCCGGTGTTGCTCGTCAGGTTGACGGCGGTGTTGGCTCCGGTGGTCAGCGTTTTGCTGGTGCCCGAGAAATTGATCACCGCCGTGCCCGAATTGCCGCTGACATCGATGCCGTTGGCGACGGCGCCAGTGGCGCTCAGATTGCCGCTGAAAGCAACGGTTCCGGCAGTGCGGCCACTGACCTGGACGATGTTGCCGGCCGTGGTCTTGGTCACTGACGCGGCTATGGTGACGGCGCCCGTGCCGCCATTGATGTCGACGCCGACGCCGGTCGGGTCGTTCGTCGCGCCGATCGAGCCGCCATTGACGTTGACCGCATTGGTGTTGTTGTCGATCCTGATCCCGGCCAGCGTCGTGTTGTCGATCGTCACCGTCGAGAATGTCACCGCGGCATTGGCGCCGCTGAGCAGGATGCCGTTGCCGGCGGTCGCAGCGATCGTAGCCGAGGTAAAGTTGAATGTTGCGCTGGAGCCGTTGATCTCGATGCCATCGCCGCCGCCGGACGTGCCGGCAACGGTGACTGCGCCGCCGTTGAATGTGCCGCCGCTGACATTGGTCAGGTTGATCGGATCGGCGGCGACCGAGGCGGTGGACTGCAGCGTGGCGAAGGTGACGCCGCTGCCGCCGACGGCCACGCCGTTCCAGTTCAGGATCTGACCCGATGACGTCTGGATGGTGTTGCTTGCGCCCGTGACATTGATCGTGCCGCCGCCCGTGGCGTTGAAGCCGGTGGCGGTGGTGGTGTCGATGTTGAGGCCGCCGCCGGTGAAGTTGACCGTCGCGCCCGTGTTGTTGTTCAGGTTGACGGCGGTGGTGGTTCCGGTGTTCAGCGCGCTGTTGGCGCCGGAGAAGGTGATCGTGCCGCCGGTGTTGTTGCTGACGTCGATGCCATTGGCGGTGCCGACACTCTGGTCCGCGCTCAGGGTTCCGCTGAGCGTGACGGTTCCACCGGTACGGCCGCTGATCTGGACGACGTTGTTGGCAACGGTTCCCTTCGACACCGACGCCGCGATGGTGACGTTGCCGGAGCCGCCATTGATGTCGATGCCGATACCCTGGACAGCGCCAAACCCGCCGATCAGACTCGTGTTGTCGCTGATCGTGACCGCGCCGGTGTTGTTGTCGATCCTGATGCCGCCGCCGGTGGCCGTGCCCGTCTGATCCGCGATCGTCACCTTGGCGAAGTTCACCGTTGCGCTGGTGCCGTTGAGGAAGATGCCGTTGGAGTTGGTGCCGCCTGGGACGCTGAGCGTGCCGCCATTGAAGGTGCCGCCGCCGACATTGGTCAAATTGACCGCATCGCCGCCGGTGACTTTGGTGTCCGCTGTCATCGTGTTGAAGGTTGCGCCGCTGGCGCCGACCGTCATGCCGTTCCAGACCAGGAGCTGGCCGCCCAAGGTCGTGTGGATCGTGTTGGTGCCGGTAACGTTGATCGTGCCGCCGCCCGTGGCGCCAAAGCCGAGGCCCGACGTGGTGGTGATTCCCAGACCGCCGGCGAAATTGACAGTGGCGCCGGTGTTGGTCGCCAGATTGACCGCTGTGTTGACGCCTGTGGAAAGCGTCATGGCGCCGTTGAAATTGAAGGTGCCGCCGGTGTTGCCATGGACATAGATGCCGTTGTCGTTGTTGCCCGTGGCGCTGAGCGCGCCCGACAACGTGACCGTGCCGCCGGTGACGCCGGAGATGTCGACGATCTTGCCGGCGGTGGTCTTGGTGACCGAGCCGCCATAGCTGACGGTCGGGGCGCCGCCGTTGAGCAGGAACGCGACGCCCGCTGCACCCGTGAGTGAGCCCGTGCCGAGGCCAACCGTGCCGCTGACGTTCGTCAGGCTGACATTGTTGGTGCCGCCGCCGGACGATGTCGAGTCCAACGCGATGGTGGCTGCGACGCCGGAGAGGCTGATCGCCTGACCGAGGGTCGAATTCACCGTCTCGGCGCCGCCAGTTGCGGTGATGCCCATCTTACCGCCGGTACCGGCAATGCCGGTGCCGGTCGTCGTGTCGATGGTCAGGCCTCCGGTGAAGCTGGTCGAGCCACCGCTCTGCGAGAGACCCGTGCCGCTCGTCGTGTCGATGTTGGCGAGGCCGGTGACGTTGAGCGTGCCGGATGCGACATGGATGCCGCCGCCAGTTGTCGAGGCGTTGTTCACCGTCACCGTGTTGAAGTTGAAGGTACCGGTGTTGGTGTTGATGGCATCGATGCCAAAGCCAGTCGTGTTGCTGATGGACGTCGCGCCGGTGACGGTGAAGGTGCCGGCTACGCCGTCGAAGATGATGCCGCTGGCGCTGCTGTTGGCACTCACGCTGTTGAACGTCATGTTCACGGTCAGCGGATCGAGATCGAAGGCAGCGCCGCTGTTGGTGGCGACCACGCCGGCGCTGCTGTTCAGCGTGAAGACCGTGCCGGCGCCCTTGGTGTTGACCAGGACGCCGGTGCCGCCAGTGTTGGCCAGGTTGAGCTGGCCCAGATCAAAGGTGCCGCTGGTGTTGGTGAAGCTCAGGCCATTGCCCTGGATCCGCGCGCCGGGATTGCCCATGGCGAGGGTGCCGGCGCTGACGGTGCCGCCGGCGCCATCGGAGTCGAAACGGACATTGTTGAAGGCGATGCCGCCGCTGCCAGCGCCGCCGGTCACTTTGTTGCCGGCAAACGACCTGATCGCGATCGAATTGTCCGTCGCGCTGATGTTCTGGCCAGAGAAGGACGCAGCCAGCCCGGACGCGGTCGACCTGAGCGTGTTGCCGTCGATGGAAAGCAGAAGCATATTGGCCGGCGCGCCGGTCGTGGAGAAGTCGAGTGCATTGCCGCCAGCGGCGATGTCGTTGTTCCTGAGGAAGAAACTGGACGCGCCCGTCGCGTTGACGGCAACGCCGGCGCCGCTGCCGAGATTGCGGACGATCAGGTTCTCGATGCCGCCGGTGAAGGTGCCGGTGCCGCTGGTGGCAAAATTGATCACCGAGGTGGCGTTGCTGCTCTGCAGCACCGGCCGCAGGGAATCGATACCCGACGGTACCGCGATGATCGGCGAATTCTGTACCGTGGTGAAGTGGAAGGCAGCGGAGGCGCCGCTACTGGCGTCGATACCGAGCTGCGAAACATCGACGGCCGCATCGCCGCTCTTGAAGGCAAGCAGCACCTGCCCGTCATCGAGGTTGAATGTGGTGCCGCTGAGGTCGACGGTTTCCTGGGCGCCGTTGACGTTCTGGTCGATCAGCACCACCACATTGGCGGTGGACGCCTGCGCGCCGATATAGCTGCCTGGATTGGCGAGGCTGCCGTCGCCGGTTCCGCCCGCGGTGACATAGTAGACGCTGATCGACGCCAGGTTCGACGTGTCGCCGGTGAAATTGACGTCGTTGAAATTGTAGTCGCCGTTGGTCGGCAAACTGTCGGTGGCGTGGATGACCTGGCCGCCGGTGGTCGCGATCGACGATTCGGCAGGACCCTGGCCGTCGCCGAACACCAGCTTGGCGTTGGTGGCGCTGGAGAACTGCACGCCATAGCCGACATTGGCGATGGTCGAGGTCTGGCCGGCAGGGCCGGGGTTGTTGTTGACGGTGTCGCCGAGCTGGATCGTGCCGGTGCCGGTGGTGCCGGCCATGTCGATGCCGATTGTGCCGGCGAAGCTGCCGCCGTCGACGTCGAAATCGCCCGCCGTGATGTTGCTCGCACCGAGCGCCGCGCCGTTGAGGTCGAAGCCGACCGCATTGGCGGCATTGAGCCCGACCTTCAAACTGGTGAAGTCCAGCGTCGAGCCAAGCGTGCCGGAAATGTCGACGCCGCGAGAGGTGATGCCTTCCAGGTCGACCGCGCCGAGACTGAGCGTGCCGCCGCTGACATTGTTGAGCGAGATGCCGGTCGCCGCGCCGTTGACCGAGATGGAATCGAAGTTGATGCCGCCGGCGCCGACCGTCGCGCCGTCGAGCTTGAGCGCGGTGCCGGTCGTCGTGGTGATGGTGTTGCCGATGCCGCTGACGCTGACCGTGCCGGCGCCGAAGGTGCTGGCGGTGAAGCCGACGCCGCTCGAGGTGGTGATGACCAGGCCGCCATTGGTGAAGTTGAGCGTACCCGTGCCCTGGCCCGCGCCGATGCTGGGAGCCTTGACGATGGCGTCGTTGGTGCCGCTGTTGGTGTTGAATATCTTTGACGTGCCGGAGAAGGTGACCGTTCCCTCGGACGATCCATCGAACAGCACACCGACGGCCGTGCCGGTATGATCGATCGTGCTCGAAATATTGTACACGCCCTCAGCGTTGCCGCTGAAGACGAAAGCTGCTGTCCCCAGCCCGGATATTGCCGTGGTCGAAACGACCGAACCGCTCATGGTCAGATCGGTCCAGTCGCCGCCACCGGCGGTCAGTACCACGCCGGTATCGACCTTGATCGAGCCGTTGTAGTTGAGCGTGGCATGGACAAGATTATTGCCGCCGGAGAGGCTGATGGCCGAAACGGTGGTGCTTGCCGTCGCGCCGATGCTGGCAATGCCGCCATTGCCGCCAACGTTGACGGTCCCGCTCGAGGTCGTCAATGCGATACCGACCTCGGCGCCGTCGATGGTCAAGGTGGATCCGGCGACATTGGCGACGTTTATGGTGCCGACCTGCGGCCCACCGATATCGAACCCTCTGTAGCTGACGTCGAGATCGGTCGTGCCGGTGAAATTGACCACGCCGGCGCCGCTCAGGCCGGCCAGCGAGGCGCCAAGGTAGCCCGTATCCTTCAGGCCGCCAATGTTGACGTCGCCCGCGAGACTTATACCTCCGAGCAGGACACCTGCACCGGCATTGGTGGATATGGCCGAGACGCTGTCGAAGGTAACCCCGCCAACGCCGACATTGGCGCCAAACAGGATGAGGCCGTCGGCGCCGGAATCGATCTTGTTGCCCGTGCCGGTGACGGTAACGGTGCCGGTGGCAAAATCGCCGAAGGCGATGAAGCCGGTGCCGGTCGTCGTCTTGATGTCGAGACCGCCGCCGGTGAAATTGACCGCGGAATTGGTATTGGGGGTCGGCGTGCCCGCCGGGAAATTGCCAACCATACCCAGGCTGACGGCGTCGGTCGCGCCCGAGCTGATCACCTTGCTCAAGCCCGAGAAGGTGATGGTGGCCGAATCGTTGCCGGCAATGACGATGTTGCCGCCGGCCGCAGCATTGCTGTCGGTCAAATTGCCCGACAGCGTCACCGAACCGCCGGTCATGCTCTGGATCGAGACGGCAGCGCCGGTGCCGTTGCTGGCGATCGTGCCGCCGTAGGAAATGGTCGCGTTGCCGCCGCTGCCGGCCGTCGCCGCGCCGACATTGAACGACGTGCCCGAACCGGTGTTGGTCAGCGTGCCGGTGCCGAAGCTCGCCGTGCCGCTCAGATTCTGCAGGTCGATGCCGCTGCCGGAGCTGAAGGACGCACTGGTCGAGGCGAAATTGATGCCGGCCGTGATGCCGTCAAGCGCCACCGCTTGTGCCGACGTGGCGTTGATCGTGCCGGTCGTGACATTGACCGTTCCACCGCCGGAGGCGTTGAACGCCGTCACGCCGTTGGTGGTGATGTCCAGATCGGCGAAGGTGACCGTAGAGCCCGTATTGCCGGTCAGCGACACACCATTGCCGTTGACCGTCACCTTGTCGGTGAAGTTGACCAGGCCGGCGGTGCGGTTGGCGATCGAGATGCCGCCGCCGGTCAGCGTGCCAGGGGTCGCGCTGTTGGGCAAGGTGCCGCGCGTGACCGTGATGTTGCCGGCGCCGCCGTTGACGTCGAGCAGCGTGCCGGCGACGTTGACGTTGTTGTTGATGATCGACAGGTTGGTGTCGAGACCGGCGACCTTGAACGCCGTGCTGCCGGCGGCGACATTGCTGACGGTGACGCCTTCGATGACGATGCCGCCGGCATTGTTGAAGCCGCCCGCGCTCTGGTCCACGGTCAAGACCGAGCCGCTGGCGCCGCTGAAGTTGAAAGCGGTGTTGCGCACCTGGTTGCTGCCGAGCAGATGCAGGAAGTCGCCGGTGCCGGTGACCACGCCTTCATCGCCGGTGACGTTGCCGCCGGTGGCGCCGAGATTGCCCTGGACATTGACCGGCTGGATGGTGCCGGAGGTGAGGATGGAGGTGTTGTTGCCAAAGCCGGTGATCGACTGGCCCGAATCCAGCGTGAACGGCGTGCCGCTGAGATCGACGGTGCCGACAAAGGCGAAGGTCTGCGTGCCGAGCAAGGCATCGGCCTGGGCGACCGAGATGGTCGTCACCGCGGCGCTGAGCCCGTCCGTGCCGGCGGCGATGACGCCGCCATTCTGGGACACCATGATGGTCCCGCCGACGGCGCTGGCCAGATGGGCGCTGCCGGTGAAGAACACGTCGTCGAAATCATAATTGCCGAGCGTCGGATCGAGCCCGATCGTGTTGACGGTGTAGGCGCCAAGGGCCGTGGCGCTGATGGAGGACTGCAGCCCGTCGGCCGAAGTGCCGTCGCCGAAGGTGAAGTTGGCGTTGGCCGAGGTCGCGGTGGTGCCGCCCGATGACAGGTCGACGCCGATGCCCAGATTGGTGATGCTGGAGCCGCGCTGGAAGGTGATGGTCTTGTCGCCATGCGTCGACGACAGGTCGATGCCGCGCGAAGTCAGGTCGCCGGTGCCGGTGATCGTCGTCACGCCGAAATCGGCCGTCGTGGCCGATACGCTGAAGTCGATGCCGGTCTGGTTGGCGCCGGCGCCCATTGTCACGGTCGTCGTGCCGAAGGTGACGTCGGCATTGGTGCCGGCGAAGTTGATGCCGGCGGTGTTCGCGGCCGAGCCCAGGGTGACCGAGGTCGTGCCGAACGTCACCGCTCCGGCATTGCTGCCGCCGCCACCGATATCGATACCGTTGCCGCTGGCTCCCGACACGGTGACCGAGCCGAAGGTGGCGCTGGCGCCGCTGGCGACGTTCGAGACCGACACACCGTTGCTGGTCGGGTTGGTGACCGTCAGGGGCGCGGCGGCGTTGAAGGCCGCGGTGCCGCCAAGGCCGCTGATGACAGCGCCGCCACCGTTGGCCGTAAGCGCCGAACCGGTGAAGCTGATCGTGCCGCCGGTCGGTGCCGTGGTCGAGCCGATCGAGAAAAGATTGCCAGTGCCGGTGGAGGTGACGTTGCCCGAGAATGTGACCGAGCCGCCCGTGATGCCATCGACCTTGACCGCCGTGCCGGGCGCGGTCGCAGAACTGGATATTCCGGCCGACACCGTGATCGCGGCGCTGCCGCCGGAGACGACGACGCCGTTGCGCGTGCCGGAACTGGTGACGGTTCCACCAATGGCAATGGTGCCGGTGTTGTTGGTCAGGTTGACACCGGTGCCGGCCGCGCCGCTGATGGCAACCGCGCCCAAACCAACCGTGGCGGAGCTGTCTCCAATGAAAATGCCGCTAGATGTGGTGTTGGAGGCCGTTGTCGTGCCGGTAACGGAGAAATTGCCGGCGGTGTGGGACAGGCCGATTGCATTCTGTCCGCCGGACTGGGTCACCGTGTCCAGCGTGACATCGAGCTCAGTACTGTTGCCAAGCCCGAGGCTTTGGATTTGCACGGCTGAAAGGCCGTTGCCCGAAATCGTGCCGCCCGTTGTCGTCAGTTTCGCGGCGCCGACCGAGTTGACGAAGACGCCCGTGGCGCCATTGTTCTTCGCATCGAGCGTCTCGAATCCATAGGTCCCGCCGCCGACGATGAACAGGCCCTGGCCGGTGTTGTTCGAAAGTGTCGTCGTGCCGGTGAAATTGTAGGTTCCATCGCCATGGTCGATCAGCAGACCGTTGCCGGTATTGCCGCTCGAGTTCAAATTGTTGGCGGTGATGCTGTTGGTGCCGTCGAACAGCACACCGTCCAGAGCCGCGCCCGAGACGTTCAGGCCGGAGATGGTGATATTGCTGACGCCGCTGCCATGGACGCCGTTGGCGCTGCCGCCGGATATGTTGAAATCGAGCAGCGAGCTGTTGTTGGCCAGCGTGACGACATCGCCGGCGCCGGAATTGGTCAGCGTCGCCGCACCGGCGGCGTCCGAAACGACCTGGTCATGCTGGACATTGTCGCCGGTGACGTTGATCGGCACGCCGCCGAGCGAGAAGGAGCGGCCATTGCCGAACGAGGCCAGCGTCTGGCTGGCGCTCAACGAGAAGCCGCCCGTAGCATCGATCGACGTGCCGTCATTGACCAGCACGAAGATGGCGTCGCTGTCGGTGATGGCGTCGGCGGTCGCGACCGTGGCCAGGTTCGTCAACGAAGAGCCGTCGCCACTGCCTGTGGCCGACGAGCCAATGAAGATCACATTCTGCACGTCGAACAGCTGCGGACCGCTGAAGGTGGTCGAGCCGAACGCGTAGAGGCCGAGCGTCTGGTTGAGGCCGCGCGCATCGAGCGAAGCGGTGATGCCGGCAATCGAACCGCCGCCGAAGCTGAACTGGGCATTGGCCGAGTTGGCGAGCGACCCGGAAATGCCGAGGCGCACGCCGGTGTCGACACCCGAAATCGAGCCGCCATTGGTGATGATGATCGAGGCGCCGCCGGTGGTGCCGGCGAGGTCGATGCCGATCGTGCCGGCGGCACCCGGGCCGGTGATGTTGAGCGACTGCGCGGTGAAATTGGTCTGGCTGCCGGAGAAGTCGAGACCTGTGCCGACGCCCAGCCCGGAAATGACGATGTTGCCGGCCACCACCGCCGCGTTGACGCCGGCAAACGACATGCCGTCGGCGCCGGGATTGGTAATGTTGATGTCACCGAAGCGGATCGTCGCCGGCGAATCGGTAATGGCGATCGCCGGTCCCGTCGTGTTGGAAATCGTCGTCGCGCCGTTGACCGTGAAACTGCCCGAAACATGGTCGAGCACCACGCCCGACGTGCCGCCGGTCTGTGTGATCGAATCCAGCACCACATGCGCGGTGATCGGGTCGATGAAGACGGCCATGCCGCCATTGCCCGACACGGTGCCGCCGGTGGTGGTGAAGCTGCCGGCAATCGACGTGCCCTGCACGGTGATGCCGCGATCGGTGTTATCAAGCGCATTGACGGTGGCGAAGGTGTAGGTGCCCTGGCCTGATATATCCAGACCGTCGTCGAGATTGCCCGACAGCAGTGTCGTGCCGGTGAAATTGTAGGTGCCGTTGTCTTCTATATGCAGGCCGTCGAGGCCATTGCCGGTCGCGGTGAAATTGGACGCGCTGACATTGGTCGAATTGCCCTTGAATTCGGCGCCGTTGCCGCCGGCACCCGTCACCGTGACATTGGTCAGCGTCGTGCCGGTGACGTTGTTGCCGAAGATGCCGTCGGCGCCGCCGGTGATGGTGATGCCGTTCAGCGTGTTGCCGTTGCCGAGCGTGATGACGTTGTTGGCAACGTTGGTGCCCTGGATCGTGCCGTCGCTGCCGCCGAGATTGAAGGTCGCGGTACTGCCGTTGAACAGCTTGGCGGTGACGCTTTCGCCGCCACCGATGACGGTCTGGCCGTTGGCAAGTGTCACGCCGGCCGTCGTCAGATTGCCATTGCCGCCGAGCGCAACGATGAAGCCGCCGCTGCCGGCCTTGGTGACCGCGTCGTCCAGCGTCGTCGGGTCGGCCTGCGTGCCCGCGCCCGCCAGGCCGCCATCGGCAAAATAGAACTTGCCGAAGGCCGCATTGGTGGCGGCGTTGATGGCGACGCGAGTCGTCGAGCCGCCGGTCTTGTCCTGCGACTGGATCCGGACGCCGATATCGCCGCGCACGCGTTCGTTGACGCGCTTGCGCAGGCCTTCGCTGACCGGATAGACCGGGTCCGTGCCGATGGCCCCGGTCGTGTCCGAGCCATGGCCGGGGTTGAACGGGATGTTCAGCCGCACGCTGCCGGCGAACTGGGTATGGTCGCGATTGTCATCGCGGACTTCGCCGGCGAGCACCAGTTCGGTGCCGCTGCCGAAGACATCGCCGATCGTGTATTCGAACCCGGCCTTGGCGCCGGTGACGCTGCCGTCGTCGCCATGCGGATCCTCGAAATGATAGCCGCCAATGTCGAGCCGCAGTGAGTGCTTGTCGGGCAGGTTGATCGGCACCTGGGCGCCGATCTCGCCTTCAATGCCCCAGGCCGCGTAGTCGCGGTGGTCGAGCACCGATATCTGTTCGATCAGCTGGTTGCTGACCATCGACAGGCTCGAACTGGTCGAATGATCCGTCGAGTCGCCCTTGATCGGCACGAAGACGTTCACATGCGCGTCGAAGTTCGGCGTGATCGCCTCGACGCCCAGCGTGCCGGCAGTGAACTGGGTGCTGTTGTAGTTCTCGACGTTGAGATAGGCGTAGCCGCCGAGCATCAGGTCGGGATTGACGATGCGGCGAATGCCGAGGCCGATGTCCTGGCCGGAAGCATCCTTGAAATCGTGCTTGGCCCGGACATCGAGGAACAGCACCGATTCGGCCGTCTGCTTGATCGGGATGAAGCCTTCGAGCGCGGCGTTGCCGCCATTGTTGTCGGCGCCGACGATGGCGCGGATCTGCGGCTGCCAGAGCCCATCGGGATCGCCATGGGCAACCACGCCGGAAAGGCCAAGCGCCAACGTCGTCAACGCCGTCGTCTTCCAGAGATGACTTACAATGCGCGAACGCCGATAGCCGGCGCGCACGCGGAAATCCTCCCCACGCGCTGCCACCCCACCAACTTGCCGAGACTTCTCGGTAGTTCCCATCCCTGGCGAGTCCTTCTGGGACTACACGTCCCGCGTGTTAATTCTTACGCGAATTGTATTGTATAGCGAGCCCGGAATCTTGTGACTGTTGTTGTCGACCCTCAAAGTTCTGTCCTGTGGCCATATTGCCACAGTAGATTTGCCGGCTTGCTTGTCCGGGGACTCGGCTTTCGGAGCAGCCGCCCTTGTTGTATCAAGCCTTTTCCAGGAGAATACCTGCCGGGGCAAGGAAAACTGTGGGGTATGAAGAACATGGCAACTACTTTAGCTAAGACTAATCTACTTCGTATGGTCGCGGCATGGGCTGCTCTGTGGCTGCTGTCGGCTTCTGTTGGCCCGGCGCTTGCCGAGGACACCGCCAAAGAGGCCCAATCCAAACAGTCTCAATCCAAGGACGCCGGACCCAAGCCGGCCGACGCCAATGCATGGGCCGTGAACTGCTCCAGCGACTCGGCGGCCGGTGAGCTTCAGTGCCAGGTGTCGCAGAACCTCACCGAAGCCAAGACAGGCCAGCGTGTGCTGACGGTGACCGTGCGCCGCGACAGCGGCAATGGCAGCCTGGCCATGCTGCTCGCTTTGCCGCACGGCCTGTTCCTGCCGTCGGGCGTCAGCTATCAGGTCGACAGCGGCAAGAAAGTCACCGTCGCCATCCAGACCAGCGACCAGAACGGTGCCTATGCCGCGGTGCCGGTGGCGCCGGAACTGGCCAAGGCGATGAAGTCGGGGACGACGATGAACATCGGCATGGAATCGGTGACGCGCAAGCCGGTGACCATCCCGGTTTCCCTCAAAGGCTTCGGCGCCGCGGTGGCCAAGCTGGAATCGATCAAGTAGGGGTTTCGCCGGCAACCGTTGGCCGACGCCCAATCACATGGACGTCTCCGCTAATCGCCGAGGCATGCTGTGCATCAACATAGCAAGCAACCGGCTTGATTGTCCGCACCCACAATGCTCCGTTGCCGCTTCGGATATCCGGAGAGGTTTCATGACGGGCTTTGTCGACCGCCAGCACGCCGCGCAATTGATGGAACGCGCCGGCATTGCCGCGCTGGTGCTTTCGGCGCCCGAGGCCTTCCACTATGCGACCGGCGCATGGATCGGCCCGGCGGGACTGTTCCGGCGCGCCGGCGGCGGCTTCGTCGTCATCCCGGCCAAACAGGACCAGCCGATCGGCGTTGTCGTCGCCGACTTCAACGCGGCGCAGCTGCGGCTCGCCGCGCCCGAAGCGGCTGTGCGGTCGCACCCGATCTGGATCGAATCGGTGCCGGTCGCGACAGCGCACGGGCTGCCCCTGGCTGAGCGCATCGAGGCGGGGCTGACCTCGCTTGGCCGCGCGGCGGATTTCTCGCGACCCGCCACCTTCGATCTCGCCGGTTCGGTGCGCCAGTTGCAGCTTCTGCTGCACGACTTCGGACTGGCGCGGGCAACGCTCGGTATCGACCTCGACTTTGTTCCAGCCGCCGATTTCGCGGCCATCCAGGCGCTGCTGCCGGACTGCCCGATGGTCGACGGCTCACCGGTTCTGGACAGGCTGCGGGCCATCAAATCGGAGCGCGAGATCGACCTCTTGCAGCAAGGCATTTTTCTCTCGGAAGCCGGGCTGGAGCGCCTGCAGGTGGATGCGATGGCCGGCATGCGCCAAGCCGATCTCATCGCGCTCTACCGCAAAGGCGTCACTGAGGCGGCCGCCGGCCTATCGCATCCTGTCGCGACAGCCGAATATATGACGCTGGGCGCCCGCGCCAAGGGCGCCGACGCCAGGGCCGAGGCCGGCGATCCGTTGAAATGCGACATGGTCTGCACCGTCGGTGGCTACGCTTCCGACATGTCGCGCAATTTCACCTTCGGACCGCCTTCCGCCGACCAGGCGGAGCTGCACGCGATCGCCGAGCGCGCCTTCGAGGACGGGCTGGCGGCACTTGTGCCGGGCAATTCGCTCGCCCATGTCCACCGCGTCACCACCGAGAGCCTGGCACGGCAAGGCCTGCCCTCCTACCGCCGCGGCCATTTCGGCCACAGCGTCGGGCAATCGGTGTTTTCCGAACAATGGCCGTTCATCGCCGCCGACAGCGATGTCGTGATCGAAGCCGGCATGGTGCTGGCCTTCGAAATCCCGCTCTACATAGACGGCCTCGCCAGCTTCAATCTGGAAGACCAGTTCCTGATCACGGCGGATGGACCGAAGGCGATGAACCGGCTGCCGAGGCGGCTGGAGATGGTTGGGTAAATGGCATCTCGGCACCGAAACTGCGGCGCGCTGTTGGACTACGCGCCATAGGATGTGTTGAGATTCAGGTCAGGCCGCGCCGAAAGCGGTGGTTCCCGAGAACCGGAGCGGAGCGTACTTAAAGTCGTGAGCACCGGAAGCGCAGGGCACCGCCGCTTGCAGGCCGGCATCACCTGAATATCAGCACATCCTAACCACTCACCGCCGGCCGCCTGTCCCTCCACGGCATCTCCTGCTCCAGCTGCGCCGACGCCGCCAGCACCGTCGCCTCGTCGCCATAGCGGCCGACCAGCTGCACGCCGATCGGCACGCCGCCCTTCGACCAGCCGAGCGGCAGCGAGATTGCCGGCTGGCCGGAGATGTTGAAAGGAAAGGCAAACACCGCATCCGCCCATTTGGCGTTGTAGCGGTCGATGTCGGTTTCCGACATGTCGTAATAGCCGAACGGGCGCGGCAGCTGCGTCAGCGTCGGTGTGATGAAGAGGTCGTAGGCGTTGAGATCGCCGACAATGTCGCGGCCGATCTGGCGGAGCTGCTCGACATCGGCGATGTGCCTGACGCCGCTAATCGAACGGCCGCGCGCAATGATCGCCCAGGTCACCGCCTCGACGTCGCCTGGCGTCACCGGCCGGCCGATCACCGTTTCAAGGTAATCAAACGTCGCCGCCGTCTGCACGCAGGTCATGTTGGTGTAGGTCGCCCACACGCCATTGGCGTCGAGCGGCATGTCGTGCTCCTCGACATGATGGCCCAGCCGCTCGAGAGCCGCCACGGTCGCCAGCACCGCCGCTTTCACTTCCGGGTCCATGGCCGTGCCGTTGGGCGGCGTGACGGTGAAGCCGATGCGCAGCTTCTTCGGCGCCCGCGCCGACAGGTTGAGCCATGACGCATCCGGCACCGGCGGCGTGTAGGGGTCGCCCGGCAGCGCGCCGGCCACGGCATCGAGATAAGCCGCTGTGTCGCGCACCGAGCGCGAACAGCAGAGAAAATAGGCGCCGCCATACCAATAGTCGCCGAACGGCGCGAGGCTGACGCGGCCGCGCGACGGTTTCAGGCCGACAATGCCGCAGCAGGACGCCGGAATGCGGATCGAGCCGGCGCCGTCGCTGGCTTCGGCGATCGGCACCATGCGCGCGGCGATCGCCGCCGCCGCACCGCCGCTCGAACCGCCAGGCGTGATGCCTTCCTTCCAGGGGTTCTTCGTCACCCCGTAGAGCTTTGGCTCGGTCGTGATCGACCAGCCATTCTCGGGCGCGTTCGACTTGCCGACCAGCACCAGCCCCGCCGCCTTCATGCGGCGGACGACTTCAGTGTCGAAGTCGGCGACGACATCTTTCAAATAGAACGAAGAATTGGTGTTCGGCGCGCCTGTCCAGGACGAGGCCAGTTCCTTGAGCAGGAACGGCACGCCGGCGAAGGGCGCCGATCTGTCGACCGTTTGCGCTTGCGCACGTGCCATGTCGTAGAGGCGGTGGATCACCGCGTTGAGCGTCGGATTGAGCCGCTCGACCAGCGTGATCGCCGCCTCGACCAGCTCGGCCGGCGACACCTGGCCGCTCCGCACCAGCCCGGCCAGGTCGAGCGCATCGGAGTCCGCGTAGGTTTTCAACAGACTGTCGGTGACAGCGGCCATGTATTGCTCCTCTTATGTCTGAGTGACCCCCCCTCACCCAGCCTCCGCTTCGACTGGCGTGACTGATCGGCCCGCGGCTTGATTGCCACGTGGTTCCCCCAATCCGTCGCTGCTTCGCAGCGCCACCTTTCCCCCCTCCGGAGGGAAAGGAAGAGAGCCCCGTTGAAAAAGCGTTGACGGCAAAAAGCTTGGCGCCCTTCCTCTACCCCGTCGATCGGGGGGTCCGAAGGACGGTGGGGGGTCGACCAGCGCAGCATAGGACAATGCATGCGCGAAGCGGCCGGATGAGGGGGCGTCACTTCAAGCCAGCTCGACGGTGCGCCCCAGTTCGATGCTCTGTTCGGCGGCGAGCACGATGCGCAGGCTGTTGACCGCGGCGTCCATCTGCTCGGTCAGATCGAGATCCTCGCGGATGGCGCGCAGGAAGAACGCCTGCTCGCGGTCGCATAGCTCCTGGTGGCCGGGTTCGTCCTCCATGCTGACGATCTCGTCAGGTTTGGAAAAGTTCTTGTCGCCGTCGACCGCGGCATAATGGATCTTCAACGCATCGGTTTTGGTGTGGCGGTCGATATCGGCCGAATTGGAAACCTCGGCGTCCGAGGCGGTGCTTGCAGCCTGGCCGGCGACGATCGACACCGCGCCCTTGGGGCCGACCACGTCCTTCACGAAATAGGCCGTCTCGCTCATCATCGGCCCCCAGCCGGCCTCATACCAGCCGACCGAGCCGTCATCGAAGGTGACGTGCAGATGGCCGTAATTCTGCTTGTCGGCCTCCGCCCACAATTTGGCGCCGATGCCATGCACGCGCACCGGCCTGGCGCCGGTCAGCTGGCACATGACGTCGACATAGTGGACGCCGCAATCGACGATCGGGATCAGCGAATCGATCAGGTTCTTGTGCCAGTGCCAGGCGCTGCCGCTGCTCTGCTGGTTGAGGTTAAGCCGCATCACCAGCGGCTTGCCGAGCGTCTTGCCGATCTCGATGAACTTGATCCAGGAGGGGTGGACGCGCAGGATGTAGCCGAGCACCAGCTTGCGGTTCTTGGCGCGTGCCGCCGCCACGACCTTCTCGGCATCCTCGATGTTGGTGGCGAGCGGCTTTTCCATGAACACATGGCAATTGGCCGCGATCGCCTTCAGCGCGTATTCGGCATGGGTGTTCGGCCAGCTGTTGATCGACACGGCGTCCGGCTTCGTCTCCTTCAGCGCCAGGTCGAAATCCTCGTACAGCGGATAGCCGGCTAACTCCGCCGGGATCTTCTTATTGCTCTTGATCGAGCGGCTCATGATGCCGACGATCTGAAAGCCCTCAGAGCGGTGATAGGCGCTGGCGTGCGACGCCCCCATATTGCCGAGACCCACCACCAGCACTTTTACCTTGTCGGCCACATCAGCCTCCCAGTTCTTGATTGAATTTTGTGCGGCGATCGGTTGCCGCTCGGCCCTTTCCTCTCCCCCGTCGATCGGGGGAGAGGTGTCGAGCGCAGCTCGACGGAGTGGGGGTCGACCCTAGCGCCCGCCCGAGGTCTCTCGGTCGCCGGATTGTGCCTGTCTTGCGGCGATTACGCGTTTGGCAAACGCCTTCCCCCACTCCGTCGCGGCTTCGCTGCGCCACCTCTCCCCCCTCCGGAGGGAGAGGAAAGGAGCCAAGACAGGACAATCACTTCACCGCCGAATCGAACAGATGCGCCTTGATCTTCTCGACATCGAGCGCGGCAAAGCCTTCCGACAGCTTGACGCCGTCGGCATCGGCCTTGACCTTGGCCTTGTCGAACGTATTGGCCGCCGGGATCAAATCGTTGGTGCAGACATCCTCGGCCTTCACCGGATTGGTGATCTGGCCGATCTTGTGGATCTCGTCGAAGAAGCCCTGCCAGCTCGCCATGTCGTGCGAGCCCCAGCCGCCGCGCTTGTCCATGTCGCCACGGAAGACGTTGATCTGCTGCAGGATCGAGGTGGTGCCGAGCTCCGGTCCGAGATTCTTGGCCAGCGTCGGGAACTGCTCGAACACCGCTTCGACGGCCGCACGCGGATTCTGGTAGCCGAATTCGAGACCCATCGCCCAGCCGCGCAGGTATTTTTCCAGGAACGCCTTCTTGTCGGGATCCTCGAGGTCGGCGGCGCGCACGACAAAGGTGTTGGCCGGCAGTTTCGAGTTCTTCACGCCGAGCCAGTATTCGAAGTCGAGGCCCTTGGCGATCCATTCGGCGCGCAGCCCTTCCCAGGACAGGGCCGCGTCACCCTGGCCGCCGGCAAGCGCGGTGCCCCAGGTCGGCCAGCCGGCCTCGACATATTTGACCTTCTTGATGTCGACGCCTTGTGCCGCAAGCAGCGGATCGGTGATCGACTGCCAGGCGGCGGAACCGAGCAGGATGGTCTTGCCTTCGAGCTTCTTCAGATCGTTCGAGCCCTCGCCCTTGCGGAAGGCTATGCTGAACGTGTCGCGGGCGCCCATGTGGAACACCGACTTCAGCTTCATGCCGTTCTGGATGGCGAAGGAGAACACGCCGGGCGAAGGGAAGCCCATATCGGCCTGACCGACATCGACGAACTTCACCGTCGCCGTGCCGTCCGACGGCCCCGGCTGCATGTCGGTGTTGAGGTCGCCGAAATAGCCGGCCTTCTTGGCCGACCAATAGGGATAGTCGTCGAGCACTTCGAGCGTGCCACGTGGCGAGATCCAGGTGAATTTCTCATAGGCCGCCGCCCTGGCTTTGAGGCCGGATGCGCCGAGCGCGGTTGCCGTCACCAGGCCGGCGCCGGTGACCTGCAGGAAATAGCGGCGGGACATCCCCGCCTGGCGGATCGAATTGTCTTTGGTCATCGCTTTCCCCTTTTGTTTGATGTCAGTCTCATGGCACCCGCCTCACGGGCACCGTCATTGCCTCCTGCTCTAAGCCTCCCAGCTCGCCCATTTCTTGCCGATGAGGAAGAACAGCACGTAGATCAGGATGCCGAGCGTCGACAGGATCAGCACCACGGCGAAGAATTGCGGCATCTGGATCATCGACGAATAGGTGGTCAGCCGGTTGCCGAGGCCAAAGCCGCCGCCGACCATCTCGGCGCCGACGGCGGTGAGCAGGCCGAAGATGGCGCCGATCATCAGCCCGACCAGGATCATCGGCAGCGCCATCGGCGCGCGGATCTTCCAGAAGATCTGCAAGGTGCTGGCGCCGTAGGAGCGGGCGAGCGCGATCTTGGCGCTGTCGACGCGGCGAAAGCCGGTGGCGGCGTTGATCATCACCATCGGCCCGGCGGCCAGCGCCACCGCGATGATGCGCGGCGTGTAGCCGAAGCCGAAGCGCAGGATGAGCAGCGGCACCAGCGCCAGCATCGGCGTGGTGACGAGCAGCAAGATGTAGGGCGCGACTATTTTTTCCGCGAAGGGGAACTGGGTGATGACGGCGGCCAGCACCAACCCGACGACGGCGCCGATGGCAAAGCCGGACACCAGCTCGACCAGCGTGTAGCCGAGATGCGGCGCTATCAGCGGGAACTCGTCGAACAGCGCATAGGCGATCGAGCTCGGCGGCGGCATGATGTAGAGCGGCACATGGAACAGCCGCAAGGCCAGCTCGATGCCGCCGATGATGACCACGGCCACGGCGATGATGGCCGCCACTTCCTTGCCCGACTTGATGCCGGGGCCGCTGGCGAAGGCCGAAAGATTGGTCAGGCTGACCTCCTGGCCATCGCCCGACTTGGATTTGGAGAATTCCGGGATGGCGTCGCTCACGGCCTGATCCTCACGATCTCGGCGCTGGTGCGCTCCGGCGCCGTCGGCCTGGCGCGCTCGCCGACAATGTCCATCTTGATGCGATTGGTGAGGTCGAAGACTTCCTTGGTCGCCATGATCTCCAGCGAGCGCGGCCGCGCGAACGGCACGCGGTATTCACGGGCAACCTTGCCCGGCCGCGCACTCAGCACCACCACCCGGTCCGAGAGAAAGATCGCTTCCTCGATCGAGTGGGTGATGAAGACGATGGTGGTCTTGGTGTCGAGCCAGATCTCCTCGACCAAGCGGTTCATCTCCTCTCGCGTAAAGGAGTCGAGCGCGCCGAACGGCTCGTCCATCAACAGCACCGAGGGTTTCAACGCCAGCGCCCGCACGATCGCCGCGCGCTGCTGCATGCCGCCCGAAAGCTCGCGCGGGAACTTGCCGCCGAAGCCGTCGAGGCCGACGCGGTTCAAGAGATGCGCGATCCAGGCACGATCCGGCTTCTCGCCCTTGATCTCGAAGGGAAAACGGATGTTGGCGTCGAGATTGCGCCAGGGCAGGAGGTTGGCTTCCTGGAAGACGATGCCGATATCGGGATGCGGGCCGGTGATCTTGAGACCGTCGAGCCGGATCTCGCCGCTGGTCAGCTTGTGCAGCCCTGACATCGACCACAAAAGCGTGGTCTTGCCGCAGCCGGACGGGCCGACGATCGAGACGATTTCATTGGCCCGGACATCGAGGCTGCAGCGGTCCAGCGCCAGCAGATCGCCCGACGCCGTGTGATAGATCTTGGTCGCTGCCTGCACGCCAAGCTTCGGCGTTGTTATCTCGCCCGCGTTCATCCGCCCCTCGGAGATTGCGTGATGATCCAGTAGGTCATCAGACTGCCAAAAATCAGTCTGTAACTATCCTACTTTGCTGTCAAGCGGTCGCGGTGGTACGCTTACCATCAAAATTCCATGTTTGTGTTAATGCTTTGTTTTTGCGTTATTTCCTTCGCCTTGAAATGTGTGTTGCTTTCCTACATACTCCGGAAAGGAAACGCGAACATGCCGTTGCGGCACGCAGCGGTTGTAGCGTGGCCGGTGCATGGAACGACGGCGTGCAAACATGATAAGAGGTCAGGTCGAAAAGCCAGGGAAGACCGACTTCATGACCGAAGCTGACAGCCAGCAAGTGCCTGTTGCAAGCCAAGACACGGAGGGACGCGACGTCAGGCGCATCCCGGACATCATCTCGCTGGTCAAGGATTCCTACGCGGAGTTGAGCCCGGCGGAGCGCCGCGTCGCCGATGTCGTGCTCGACGATGTCAAATACGCGGTCGACGCCTCCAATGCGGCGATTGCCGAACGCGCCGGGGTCAGCGAACCGACGGTGACCCGCTTCTGCCGCGCCATTGGCTGCGAGGGCGTGCGCGATTTCAAGCTGAAGCTGGCGCAGAGCCTCGTCGTCGGCGCGCTCTATCTGGCCAAGTCGCCGGCCGTCAGCAACGACAACGGCATGCCGTTCTGGAACGCCGTGTTCGGCGAGGCACGGCGCGCGCTGCAGGAGGCCGAGCGGCAGCTCGACCCGGGTGAGCTGCAGAAGGCGGCCGAACTGATCGCCAAGGCGCGCCAGGTGACCGTCTTCGGCCTTGGCGGCAGTTCCTCGGCGCTGGCGCAGGAAACGCAATACCGGCTGTTTCGCTATGGCATCACCGTCAGCGCCCAGTGCGATCCTTATCTGATGCGCATGACCGCCTCGACCTTGAAGCCGGGCGACCTGGTGATCGCCATTTCGGCGACGGGGCGCACGCGCGAGGTGATCGAGGCCGTCGAACTCGCCAAGCACTACCGCGCCAACGCCATCGCCGTGACCGCGCCCGACACCGATCTGGCGCGGGCCTGCGATGTCCGGCTGACGGTGGCGGTGCCCGAATATCCCGACACGCTGAAGCCGACCGCCTCGCGCTATGCCTTCCTGATGATGATCGACCTTCTGGCGGTGGCTTCCGCCTACAAGCTCGACGGCTCGGCGCGCGAAACGGTGCGCCGCATCAAATACAACGCCCAAATCCACCGCACCGGCAAGGAGATGGAGCCGCTCGGGGATTAGGGCACGTCTTCCCTTCTCCCCTTGTGGGAGAAGGTGGATCGGCGCGCAGCGCCGAGACGGGTTGAGGGGTGGGGAACGGAGTGCTGTCGACGCCAAGCTGGAGCACCCCTCATCCGACCTCGCTTCGCGAGGCCACCTTCTCCCACAAGGGGAGAAGGGAAGGCCGAGCCCGCGCCAATGTGAAACGAAAGAGGGAAGAAATGCTCGAGATCGCACCGACGAAACAGGCAGCCGCATGGCTCCAATCCCTGGCGCAGGCGCTCGCGGCCGGCGATGCGACGGCAGCCGCCAACCTGTTCGTCGACGACTGCTACTGGCGCGATCTTCTGACCTTCACCTGGAACGTCACGACCATGGAAGGCCGCGACGCCATCGCCGACATGCTCAAGTCAACGCTCCCCACGACCAAGCCAACGGCTTGGCAGCTCACCGGCGAAGCGACCTCGGATGAGGGCACGATCGAAGCCTGGTTCACATTCGAGACCGCAGTGGCCACGGGCCAAGGCATCCTGCGCCTGCGCGACGGCCGCTGCCGTACCCTGTTTACGGCGATGACCGACCTCAAGGGATTCGAGGAACGCAAGGGCGCGGCGCGGCCGCTCGGCGTGCGCCACAAGGCCGACCCCGAACGCGAGACCTGGTCGGAAGCGCGGGCGCGCGAGACGCGTGAACTCGGCGCCAGCGAACAACCCTATTGCCTGGTCATCGGCGGCGGCCAGGGCGGCATCATGCTGGGCGCGCGGCTGCGGCAGCTTGGCGTGCCGACCATCGTCATCGAGAAGAATGCAAGGCCCGGCGATTCCTGGCGCAACCGCTACCGCACGCTCGTGCTGCACGACCCGGTCTGGTACGACCATCTGCCCTACATTCCGTTCCCGGAGAACTGGCCTGTCTTCACGCCCAAGGACAAGATGGGCGACTGGCTGGAAATGTACACGCGCGTCATGGAGCTCAATTACTGGGTCGCCACAAAATGCCTCAGCGCCTCCTATGACGAGGCGCAGAAGGAGTGGACCGTGGTGGTCGACCGCGTCGGCCGGCAGATCACGCTGAAGCCGAAACATGTCGTCTTCGCCACCGGCGCCTATGGCCCGCCGCGAAAGATCGACCTGGCCGGCGCCAGCGAATTCAAGGGCGAATTACTGCATTCCAGCCAGTATGCCAGCGGCGACAAATTCCGCGGCAGACGCGTTGCAGTCATCGGTGCGGCAAGTTCGGGGCACGACGTCTGCGTCGACCTCTGGGAAAGCGGCGCCGACGTCACCATGATCCAGCGTTCGCCGACCACCGTGGTCAAATCCGACACACTGATGGAAGTAGGCTTCGAGATCTTCTCGGAGGGCGCATTGGCGCGCGGCATCACCACCGAAAAGGCCGACATGATCGTCGCCTCGACACCCTTCGCGCTGGCGCCCAAGGGCCAGCGCGCGCTCTACGAGGTGATCAAGGCGCGCGACGCGGCCTTCTACGACCGCCTGCGAGCCTCCGGCTTCGCCATCGATTTCGGCGACGACGAGACCGGCCTGCTGATGAAGGCCTACCGGACCGGCTCGGGCTACTACATCGATGTCGGCGCCTCGGACCTGATCATCGACGGCAAGATCGGCATCCGCAGCGGTGTTGCCATCAAGTCGCTGACGAAAAACGGCATCCTGTTCGAGGACGGCAGCGAACTCGAGGCCGACGCCATCATCGCCTGCACCGGCTACCAGTCGATGAACGAGAATGTCGCGGCACTTGTCTCGCGCGAGGTCGCCGACAAGGTCGGCCCCTGCTGGGGCCTCGGTTCCGGCGTCAAGGGCGATCCTGGCCCCTGGCAAGGCGAGCTGCGCAACATGTGGAGACCGACGGCGCAGGAAGCGCTGTGGTTCCACGGCGGCAATCTGGCGCTGTCGCGTTTTTACTCCAAATACGTGGCGCTGCAGATCAAGGCGCGTATGGAGGGGATCGCGACGCCGGTTTATGGGAAGCCAAGCAACGCGGGGCGGTGAAGCTAGCGATCTCCCCCCTCGTGGGGGAGATGGCCGGCAGGCCAGAGGGGGGCGCTGTCCCGCCGGCGTATCAATTCATTGAACTCGCGCGCCCTCGGAGGTCCTTGCTCGATCGCAGCCTAACGAAGGTTTGCGTTCCGTCACGCCCCCCTCTGCCCTGCCGGGCATCTCCCCCACAAGGGGGGAGATTGGCTAATTACTCATGCCGATGCCCAAAGTGCCTTGCCGCAACCTCGACATGCGTATGCGCCACCTGTGCTTCGAAACGCTCCGTCTCGTCGCGGTCGGGCGCCTCGTTCGGCCACCAGGTGCCGCCGATGACGATGCCTTCCGAGACCAGCCGCTGATCGGCGACCAACGCGGCGCCGACCGCGTCGACGAAGGTGAAACGGCCCGGCCGCTGGCGAAGGACAGTGACATCGCCGACGGTGCCGATCGCCAGCGTGCCGAGGTCCGGCCTGGCGATCGCCCGCGCCGGCGCTTGCGTCGCCGCGCGCAGCACCTCGACCAAAGGCATGCCGAGCGCCATCAGCTTCGACATGCAGACCAGAATGTCGAAGGCCGGCCCGTCGACGCAGTAGAGATGCACGTCGCTCGAGATGACGTCGGGCGCCAGCCCTTCGGCGAGCATGGCGCGCGCCACTTCGAAGTCGAACGAGCCCATGCCATGGCCGAGATCGAAGATGACGCCGCGCTCGCGCGCCAGCCGCATGTCGGGCCGCACCGCGCCGGAGGCGAAGACCGGCGCGTTGGGGAACGGCCGGAAGCAATGGGTGAGGACATCGCCCCGGCGCAGGCGCGGCAGCACTTCCGAGCGGCCGGGCGGCGGCTCGTCAATATGCGCCATCAGCGGCAGGCCGGCCTTGTCGGCGGCCTCCAGCGCCAGATCGACCGGCGCGATGCCGCTGGTGCCGCCGGCATGCTTGCCGGAGCGGACCTTCACGCCGACGACGACATCGGCGTGTTCGCGCGCGGCGGCGACCACTTCGCGCGGCTCGCAGAGCCTCAGATCGCTGCACTCGCCGACCGACACCGACTGCGAGAAGCCGAAGATACCGGCAAAGGAAATGTTGACATAGGCCAGGATGCGCACCCTAGACCGCTCCATGACATGGCGGCGGAAGCCGAGGAAATTGCCGGCGCCCGCACTGCCCGCATCGATGAAGGTGGTGGTGCCGCTTTTGGCCGCGAGCCTGTCGGCATCGACGCCGAGCGAGGTTCCGCCCCAATAGACGTGGCTGTGAAGATCGACCAGGCCGGGCGCGACGATGCGGCCCGTCGCGTCGACGACCTGCGCGGCGCGATCCGCCGGGATGTCGGCATCGATCGCGGCGACCCGCCCATTGGCGATGGCGACATCGCGTGGCGCATCGATGCCGGACGCCGGATCGATCAGCCGTCCGCCCTTCAGCAGGAGGTCGAATTGCATGAGGGGAACCTCCGCTTCGTTGCGCCTGTCAGACCGGCCGATAGGCGACGGCCTCGACCTCGATCTTGATGTCGATCATCAGCCGCGATTCGACCGTGGTGCGGGCCGGCGGATTCTTCGGGAAGTGCCTGGCATAAACCGCGTTGAAGGCGCCGAAATCGCGCGCATCTTCCAGCCAGACGGTGGTCTTCACCACATCATCCAGCGTGCAGCCGGCCAGCGCGAGTGCCGCCTTCACATTGGCAAGCACCTGCTCGGTCTGTTCGGTGATGCCGCCCTTCACCACAATGCCGTCGCTGCCGACCGGAACCTGGCCCGAGACATAGACGAAGTCGCCGGCCCGCACGGCGGGCGACAGCGGCACATGGGATGTTCCAAAAGTCTGCTTGGGCAAGGGATCGCCTCCTCTGATTATGCGACCGGACGCCAGGGCGGCGCCCGCTTCGGCGCAGATTTACCGCGATCGGGCCGGTCCCGATAGGGTCCTTGTTGGAAAGCAACATTCTTCGAAATTCATGTTGCTTTATTACAGGAGCGCTAGCATCGTGCGCGCCTGCCGGACGGCTTTCAAGCCGTCGCGAACCGATGCCTGTGCGAGACCGGAGAAACCGAGAATGACCTTCGACAAAAACCCGTTTCCGTCAGGCGACGCCGACCGCCACGCGCTGTGGGAGATGCTGGTGCGGCGCGACATCGACGCCTTCATCGGCCAGGACTGGTCCATGGTCGAAAACGACTTCATCGCCGAAAGCTTCTTCGGCATGCATGCGCATTTTCTCGCCAATACCGACGCATGGCGGTTGCAATTCCCACGGCTGGAGATCTATCGCGACGAGTGGCTGCGCCAGGCCAGGGAAACGGCGGCGACCCAATTCGCCGAGCCGCTGCGCGAGGCGATTTTTCGCGTCACCAATCTGCGTGACATCGATGTCGACGGCGACCGCGCCGTGTTGCACAAGAAATTCGACGGCTCCATCGCCAAGGCCGACGGCAGCGTCGACCGCTTGAAGTGGCAGACGCTGTATTTCTGCCGGAAGGTCGAAGGCAGCTGGAAGATTGCCGGCTTTGTTGGGTATATGCCGTATCCGCTGGGAGCTTAGGAGCGTTTGAGCGGGAACGGGTTGGGGGGATTTCGCCGTTCGTTCGTCGGCTTATCATAGACCTTCGGGATTGGCGGAGCCCCTCCCGACTTCGTCATCCCTGGGCGAAGCAAGGAGCGAAGCGACGCGGCGCAGACCATAGGATCCATGCCGGGACCCCAACGCGCTGCCACCGTGCAGAATTCTGCTCCGCTGCATTCCGTGGCATAGGTCCCGGCATGGATCCTCGGGTCTCCGCGACGCCGCTACGCGGCTGCTCCGCCCGTGGATGACGAAGTGACGGGCGTCTCAGCCAATCCAGAAATTATCGCCCGACCAGCACCGCGGCCCTGTAGGCCGGGTTGCCGTACCAGGCCATCCGGTCGAGTTCCGCCGCCCTGACGGGAAGGTCGATAACGTCCATCTTCTGTTCGAGCCGGTCAGGCTCGATCCAGGGGTCATTGACGAAATAGACCCCGTCGCCATGGCCATGGACGAGCACCCAGTGCGGGCAGGTGTGGCCCATCATCACGGCCTGATCGATCAGCACCAGTGGCAGAAACCCGCGATCGAGCGCCTGGCCGATCTCTTCGACGGCAAAGGCGCGCTCGTCGATCGGCAATGACGCGGCTTCGGCCTCGCGCTTGAAGCCGGCCTGCACGAAGCTCATCAGCCCGCGCCTTTCCTCCGAGCTGGCGCGGTCCAGAAAGATCGGTTCGGCGCTGCTCATGAACACTTCGACCCGCAGCCCGCGCCGGTGCGCCGCCAGCGCCAGGCCATAGGGGTCGCAGCCGCCCGGGCCGCTCGGACCGATGATGGTGGTGGCCTCGCGCCAGAGCTCGACCTCCAGCGCCCGGTCCGGCCGCAGGGCCGGATCGAACCCCGCCATCGCCATGGCCAGCGCCGACGGCCCGCAGGTAAAACCCGCCGTCTGCGGCCAGGAGGGCGGTATCTGTCCATGCCCGCGGGCCGGCTCGATGCCGATCCAGCGCTGCAAAAAGCCGTCGCGGCGCTCCCACTGGCCGCCGATGCGCAGCACCGTGTCTTCGTCCGCGCGCAGGCACAGAATGTCCTGCGCAAGCGCCTCCGTCTCCAGCGCCTCCAGCAGGCGCAGGCCGTCGGCCTTGATGAAGCTCGGAGCAGACCACAACAGGGCGATGCGCATCATCGCCGCCGCCGGCCGGCGCTGGCCGATCACGATCGCCTCCAGGCGGCCCTCGCTGTATTGCGCCACACCGGTGACGCCGGCGATCTCCCGCAGGCTGGCCAAACGATCGCCGACCTCCGCCGGCACCGCCGCCGCAAGGCCCGTCCAGACGGATGCGTCTTCGGCGGTGAAGACTGTCACGCTGGCCCTGCTGGTCAGCAGCGAAGCTGGCATGGGGTCATCTCCGTTCGAAACCGGCCGGCCATCTTCTCCGCGATCGGCCGGTAGAGGCGGTCAGAGACCATCACGGCGCCGAGCGGCACATAACCCGATGTCAGCCGCTTGAGGCAGGTGATCATGTCGGCACGATGCCACAGACCGGCTCCAAGGCAAAGATCGCCGCGTTGCGCCCGAGACCGATGACGCCCCCTGGCACCGATTGGCCGTGCAAAGGCCGATCAGTAGAGCGTGATGAAGGCCGGGAACAGCAGGCCCGTATGCCGGAAGTATTCGACCAGCTCGATGGCCGGGAAGATGGCGAGGAAATAGAGCCCGTCATAAAAGGTGCGCTTCAGCGCGCGGGTCGAGAACTGCAGCTCGTCATTATCGCGGTAGAGCAGCGGGTTCGGCCAGAAGCGCGGCGTCGCCCTGCTATAGGCGGTGTAGGCAGGGCCGAACTTGCCCAGCAGATATTCGGCTTCCTTGCGCGCCGTGACGCGGAAGATGAGGAAGCTGGCCACGCCAAGCACCGCTGCAGCCACCAGCGAGCCGTAGAGCAAACCGATGCCGACGGCGCCGACCGTCGAGAAGAAATAGAGCGGGTTCTGGCTCATCGAGAACGGTCCCGTCGAAACCAGTTCCTCATTCTTCTTGCCGCCGACATAGAGGATGCTCCACAGCCGGCCGGCAACGCAGGCGAGCACCAGGCAGAAGCCGAGGAATTCCAGCGTTTCGTGACCGTTCGATCCCTCGGCGAGCGCCGGCTTGGTGAGGAGCAGCAGCACCACCGCCAGCACCGCCGCGGCCCGAACGAAGATCAACCGCTTGCGCTGGACGAAAGCCTTTGAAACCGGCTTGAGCGAAGCATAGGTCATTCGTGTTTTCCTGGGGCACGGATTGCGGTGCCGGCGCACTGGGGCACGCTATTGATGGCGGATACAAGGCGGTCCCTTTCTATCAGCGCAACGCGCGGCGTTCGTAAAGGCCTTTTGCGCCAACCAGCTCCATCCTTACGAATTTGTATGCCCCGGGACAGGCTGGAGTGAAGTCGCTTCCTTATCGTTCAGATGCCGGCCCGCCAATTAGGGGCCGGTTTCAATTACGGCAGCCGGGCCACCGGCATCAGATAGGGAATGGTTTCATGAGAAGATTTTCACTTGCCGTCGCAGTGGGCACCCTCGCTGTCTCGGCCGCGATTTCCACCGCTTACGCGGCCCCCGCGCCTTGTGAGGAAAGTTTGAAGGCCCTTCGTGCCGCTGAAGCGGCAGCCAAGCTCAACGACGCCGACAAGAACAAGGTCTCGGAACTGGAGACCAAGGGCATCGAACGCTGCAATGCCGACGACGACAAGCGCGCCGACGACTTCTTCGCCCAGGCGATGAAGGTCATGGGCAAGTAATCCATGCCATCCAAGCACCCTCGGGCCTCACCCGAGGGTGTGCAGCGATGAGACATGACATCCATGAAATAGGGGCGGATCGCACGAATCCCTCGCGATGCGCTTTCATCCCCCCGCAACGATCAACCTCAGGACTTCAGCCATGCTCCCGACCAACAAGCAGCCTGCCGGACCGAGCCAGAACAGGGTTCCGGACGTCACCCTCGACTTCTGGCTGATCAAGCTGATGGCGGTCACCATGGGCGAGACGGCGGCCGACTATCTCGCCGTCAATCTCGGGCTCGGGCTGACCGTCACCTCGCTGATCATGACCGGCGTGCTCATCGTTGCCCTTGTCCTGCAGTTCGCGCAGAAACGCTACGTGCCCTGGGCTTACTGGCTGGCGGTGGTGCTGATCAGCGTCGTCGGCACGCTGATCACCGACAATCTCGTCGACACTTTCGGCGTGCGCCTGCAGACAACGACGATCGCCTTCTCGGTCGCGCTCGCCGCGACATTCGCGGTCTGGTACGCCAGCGAAAGAACGCTGTCGATCCACACCATCTTCACCACCCGCCGCGAGATCTTCTACTGGCTGGCGATCCTGTTCACCTTCTCGCTCGGTACCGCCGCCGGCGATCTCGTCGCCGAGAGCTTCGACATGGGCTATCTCCAGTCGGGCCTCATGTTCGGCGGCGTCATCGCGCTGATCGCGCTTGCCTATTATCTCGTCAATCTCGACGCCATCCTGGCCTTCTGGCTCGCATACATCCTGACGCGCCCGCTCGGCGCCTCCTTCGGCGATCTTCTGTCGCAGCCGGTCGAATATGGCGGCCTCGGTTTCGGCACCACCTTCACCAGCCTGATCTTCCTCGGCTGCATCGCTGCGCTGGTTCTCTACATGACGCTGAAGAAAACCGCCGGCGATGCCGACGAAATCCTGCTGGAGTCGGATTAAGTGCAGTGCGGATGCGCTAGCGCTGACAATTGGCGAAGAGCCCCACCACTTCGTCATCCACGGGCGGAGCAAGGAACGCACCACCCCGCCAAAGCCATCCTGCCATCCTAGGAACGGACCCCTGCCGGTGATAGCCTATCCCCGAAATCGGCAATCAACCGGAACAGCGATGCGACTTCTTCTTGTCGAAGACGACCACAGGACGGCGGACTATATCGTCAGGGGACTGACCGAGGCCGGCCATGTCTGCGACCTCCTGCGCAACGGGCATGATGCGCTTTTCGCAGCGACCAGTGGCGGCTATGACGTGATCGTCGCCGACCGCATGCTGCCGGGTCTCGACGGCCTGTCGATGATCAAGGCGGTGCGCGCCGCGGGTGTGCGCACGCCGGCGATCTTCCTCACCTCCGTCGGCGGTGTCGACGACCGGGTCGAGGGGCTGGAGGCCGGCGGCGACGACTATCTGGTCAAGCCCTTCGCCTTTTCCGAACTGCTTGCCCGCATCAATGCCCTTGGCCGCCGGCCGGCGGCGCAGGAGCAGAAGACGGTGCTGCGGGTCGCCGACCTCGAAATGGACCTCATCATGCGGCGCGTCACGCGCCAGGGCCAGCCGATCGACCTGCAGCCGCGCGAATTCAGCCTGCTGGAGGTGCTGATGCGCGGCGAAGGCCGCGTCATCACCCGCACCATGCTTCTGGAGCGCGTCTGGGACTTTCATTTCGATCCCAAGACCAGCGTTGTCGAGACCCACATCAGCCGGTTGCGGGCCAAGATCGACAAGCCGTTCGAGACCCAGCTCCTCCACACCGTCCGCAACACCGGCTACAGCCTGCACGCACCGCTTGCGTCATGACCGGAACATGGGCCCGCCTGCTGCGCAGCACGCCGTTCCGGCTCGCCCTGACATTCGGCTTCCTGTTCATGCTGGCCTTCGTGCTGTCGGGCGCCATCGTCTACCAGATGATGAGTGCCGATCTTGCCGAACGGCTCGACGAGAACATCAAGGAAACCTATTCGGTCGTCGCCGCCACCTATGCCGCGAACGATCTGGAGGACCTTGTCGCCACGATCGAAAGCCATGCAAAGCTCAGCCCGAAGAAAGAACAGCTGTTTTCGCTGACCGACCCGGCCGGAAACCACCTGGCCGGCAACTTCACCGCCGCCGGGCTTCCCGACGGGTTCTCGGCCTTCGACGCCGTGTTGCCGGGCGTCCCTCCGGATACGGAATATCGCGCCTTTTCCGGTTCGGTCGGCGGCAACAATCTGACGGTCGCCTTCAGCCTTTCCGAAACGGAGGAGCTGGAAACGGTGGCGATGATGAGCTTCGGCTGGGCAACCCTGATCATCACCGGGCTGGCGGTCGCCGGCGGAGCCCTGCTCGCTGCACGCGTACAGAGCCGTCTCGACGGCATTGCCGCCACGATGGTCGATGTCTCGCATGGCCGGCTGGATACCCGCATTCCGCTGACCGGCAAGGGTGACGATATCGACATCGTCTCCAGCCAGATCAACGCGGCGCTCGACCGCTTGTCAGCCTTGGTCGACGGCATGAAACAGGTCAGCGCCAACATTGCGCATGATTTGAAGACACCGCTCAACCGCCTGCAGATGATCCTGGAGGGCGCCGCCTACAAGGCCGCGCGGGAACAGGACGTCTCCGATGATCTCGCCGACGCGCGCGCGGAGGGCCATCAGATCAACGAGACCTTCGATGCGCTGTTGCGGATCGCCCAGATCGAAGCCGGCGCGCGCAAGGCCCGCTTCACCGATCTCGATCTCGACGAGATCCTGCAAACCATCGCCGAGATCTACACCGATGTGGCCGAGGACGACGGTAAGGTGCTGTTGTCGACGCAGCTAAACGAAACGGTGGACCGGATCCACGGCGATCGGGAACTGTTGACGCAGATGTTCGCCAATCTGGTCGAGAATGCGTTGCGCCATTGCCCGCCCGACACGACCATCAGACTGTCGGTGACGCGCCGGGGCGACCGCGTCCTTGCCACCGTCGCCGACAACGGCCCCGGCATTGCCGCCGACGAGCGCGAAAAAGTGTTTCAGCGGCTCTACCGGCTGGACCATAGCCGCTCGACGCCGGGCAACGGCCTTGGCCTCAGCCTGGTGCGGGCCATTGCCGATTTGCATGGCGCATCCATCGCCCTTGACGATTGTCAGCCCGGCCTCGCCGTGGTGGTGAGCTTCCCGTTGGTAAGATCGGCGGCGTCATAGGGCCGGAAGCTGGTGCCGGAAACTTGCCAAAGCGCCAATAGCTTACAAAAGAGTATGAGGCCGGCGACCCGCTCGTAAGCTTGCAGCGGCATAGTGAATGGACCTAACCGTCCATCGAAAGGCCGCGGAAAATGAAACCCTTTTTTCGGAAAATCACCCGCGTGTTGCCCGCTCTCGCCGTCGCGGCGTGCCTGGGCACGACGGCCGCTATGCTTCCAGTGCTTGGCAGCCTGCCGGCTTCGGCCGCCGAAAAACCCGTCCAGCCAGAGAAGAACCCGCCGGGCGACATTCCCGATTCGCAGGTCTTCATCGACTACATCTCGCCGCAAGGGTTCGCCCTGAAGGTGCCGGAGGGCTGGGCACGGTCGGATCGTGCCGACGGCGCCAGCTTCGTCGACAAGCTGGACGGCGTCGTGGTCTCAGTTTCCAAGGCTGACGCCGCGCCCACCGTCGACAGCGCCAAGGCGGACTATGTCGCCAAGCTCGAGGCATCCGGTCGCGCTGTGCGGGTGAGCGCCGTCAAGCAGGTCAAGCTGCCGGCCGGCACCGCGATCCGCATCGTCTACACCTCGAACTCCGAGCCGAATGCGGTCACCAACCGGCAGGTTCGCCTCGAAAACGAACGCTACCTCTATTTCAAGGACGGCAAGCTCGTCGCGCTCGAACTCTATGCGCCCAAGGGCGCCGACAATGTCGACCAGTGGCAGCTGATGTCGAGCTCATTCCGGTGGAAATAAGATGCACGCGTTGGACGCGCATGAACTCTATCGATTCTTCCACTTGGGCGACGACGAGACGGCCGCATTGCGGGGCGTCAGCTTCCACGTGACCGCCGGCGAGATCGTCGCCCTGGTCGGGCCCTCGGGCAGCGGCAAATCGACCTTGCTGGCCTGCGTGACCGGCCTCGATGAACCGGATGGCGGCTATGTCGAGGTGGGCGGCGTCCGGCTGACCCGGCGTCCGGAGGCGCACCGCGCGCGCGTTCGCGCCGCCAGCTTCGGCATTCTTCTGCAGTCGGGAAACCTGTTCGGTCACTTGAGTGTCGAGCAGAACCTTCGGTTGCAGATGCTGCTGGCGAACAAGCGGGACGACCGGCGAATGGCCAGCCTGCTGGAAAGTGTCGGGCTTTCGCATCGCGCCCGCGCCTTCCCGACCGAGCTGTCCGGTGGCGAGACCGCGCGCGCAGGCCTTGCCGTGGCGCTGGCCGCCGACCCGCCGATCCTAATTGCCGACGAGCCGACCGCGGAAGTCGATAGCGAGACCGAATCCCGGCTGATCGCTCATTTCGAGGCGAGGCGCGACGCCGGACTGGCAACGCTGCTGGCCACCCACAGCAAGGCGTTGGCGCAGAAGGCCGATCGCATCATCAGGCTGAAGGATGGGAGGATCGTCCGTGGCTGAAACGCTCGTCGTCGCAAAAGGCCTCGGGCGGGACTTCCGGGACGGCAATGCCGGCCGGATCAGCGTGCTGCGCAATGTCGACTGCGAGATCGCGTCGGGCGCGCGCATCGCTCTCGTCGGGCCTTCTGGCAGCGGCAAGACGACGCTGCTGCATATTCTTGGCGGCCTCGACCGGCCGACGGCCGGTAGCGTCGAATGGCCGGGGCTTGGAGCGTTCGAGACCCTGAGGCCGCGTCAGATCGGCTTCGTATTCCAGTCGCCCAGCCTGTTTCCTGCCCTCACCGCTGTCCAGAATGTCGGCCTGCCCATGCTGCTGGCCGGCGAGAATGTCGGCGCCGACGATATCGCGGCATCCCTTCTGCAATCGTTCGGTCTCGGCGGACTCGGCGACAAGCTGCCGGAGGAACTGTCCGGCGGCCAGGCCCAGCGTATTGCCATGGCGCGCGCTCTGGCCATGGGTCCGAAACTTGTGCTTGCCGATGAGCCGACCGGGCAGCTGGACAGCCGAACGGCGCTACGCTTCTTCGACGCCGTGTTCGACCACCTGGAAGGCACCGACATCGCCCTGGTCGTTGCCACGCATGACGAAGCCGTGGCCAACCGCATGGCGGCGCGCTGGACGATGGATCACGGCCGGCTCGTCACCGGCCGCCGGCCGGGGGCGGCTGCCGCATGATGGCCCTGCTGTGGATTCGTGGTGTGCTTGCCCGCCGCTTTCTGGGCGTGGCCGGTGCCGCCGCCGGCATCGCGCTGACGGTTGCTCTGCTCGCGGAGATGGCGCTCTTCCTCGCCAACGCCGGAGCATCGATGACCGCCCGCGCCGTGTCGGCGGTTCCAATCGACTGGCAGGTGCAGGTGATTTCGGGTGCCGATCCGGACCCCGTCGGCAAGGCGCTGAGCGAAGCTGCTCCGGTCAAGGCCGTGCATCAGGTCCGCTATGCCGATGTCGCCGGATTCGAGGCCCGAACCGGCGGCACGACCCAGACCACGGGGCCTGGCCAGGCGGTTGCTTTCGACAGCCGGTATTCCAGCGATTTCCCGACGGAAATCCGCTCGCTTTCCGGCATCCTCGACGGCGCACTGATTGCCCAGCAGACAGCCGCCAACCTCCATGTCGGTCCCGGCGATGCTGTCTCGATCCAGCGGATCGGCCTGCCGCCGGCGGAGGTCAGGATTGCCGGCGTGGTCGACCTCCCGGACGCCGACGCCCTGTTCCAGGCTGTCGGCCTGCCGCCGCAGGCCGCGCCGCAGGCCCCGCCCGACAATGTCCTCATCCTGCCGCTGGAAGCCTGGCGGCAAGTGTTCGATCCGCAGCAGAAGGCGCGCCCCGACACCACCCGGCTGCAATTGCATGTGCGGCTTGCCCGCGAAGCGCTGCCATCGGATCCAGTCACCGCCTACACTTTTGTCACCGCCGCCCAGCACAATCTCGAGGCGCGGGTCGCCGGTCAGGCCCTGGTGGCCGACAATCTCGGCGCGCGCCTCGGGGCGGTCCGCGAGGACGCACTGTACGCCTCCGTCCTGTTCCTGTTTCTCGGGCTGCCCGGCGTCGCGCTGGCGGTTGCGCTTACCTTTGCCGTCACCGCGTCCGGTGCGGCACGCCGGCGCACGGAGCAGGCGCTGCTTCGCGTCCGCGGCGCGACGATCAAGGACATCCTGCTTCTATCCGCCACGGAAGCCGCCGTTGCCGCCATCGGCGGCACCGCGATCGGCATGGCCGCAGCATCGCTGCTTGCCATCATCGCGCCGGGCCTCGCGGCCGCGCTTGGCGTCGACGGGCCCACGCTGCTTCTTGTCGCCGTCTTCGGGCTGCTGGTCGGGTTCATCGCCTTTCTCTATCCGGCCTGGCGGGACGCGCGCTGGGCGACCGTGACCGCGGCGCGGCGCACCGTGAGCCGACCGAGCGCGCCGCTCTGGCAGCGCTTGTGGCTGGACATCCTGCTGCTCGGGGCGGCGGGCTTGTTCTTCTGGCAATCGGCGAGCACCGGATACCAGATCGTGCTTGCGCCCGAAGGTGTGGCGGCGACATCGGTGGACTACAAGGCATTCATCGCACCGGCCTTGTTCTGGCTCGGCATGGCATTGCTGACGATCAGGCTGTCGGCCGCGGTCATCGTCGGCAATGGCGCGCTCCTGCGCATGATCATTGCCCCGGCGTCGGGACCGCTGGCGCGCGTTGTATCGGCCGCTCTCTCGCGGCAAGCGAGGCGGCTGACGATCGGCATTGCGATGACCGCGCTGGCCATCTCCTTCGCCACGTCGACCGCCATCTTCAACACCACCTACAATGCCCAGGCGCGCATCGACGCCGAACTCACCAACGGTTCCGACGTCACCGTCTTCGGCACGACGGACAAACCGGCCGGAGCGCACTTGGCGGCTCTCGCCTCGCTGCCCGAAACGGCGGCGGCCGAGCCGATGCAGCATCGTTTCGCTTATGTCGGGGCGGACCTGCAGGACCTCTACGGCATCGATCCCGGCCGCATCGGGCGGGCCACCGGTCTTTCCGATGCCTATTTCAGTGGCGCCAGCGCGGCCGGCACGCTCGCCCTGCTCGCCGCCACACCGGACGGTGTCCTGGTATCGGAAGAGACCGTCCAGGATTTCCAGCTCCAGCAAGGCGATACGATCAATTTGCGGCTCATCGATGCCAGGGATCACCAGTATCATCCCGTGGCCTTCAAGTTCATCGGCGTCACCCGCGAATTTCCGACCGCGCCAAAGGATTCCTTCCTTGTCGCCAATTCGGCCTATGTCGCCCGCATGACCGGCTCCGACGCGTCCGAATATGTGCTCATGCGAGCCAGAGCGGATCCTGCAGCGCTGGCGCGGCAGGTTTCGTCGGTGCTCACTTCCGATCCGTCGCTGAAGGTGGCCGATATCGGCCAGGCGGCACATCTCATCGGCTCGAGCCTGACCGCGGTCGATCTCGGCGGATTGACGACAATCGAACTGGGTTTCGCGGTCGTCATGGCCGCGGCGGCCGCCGGACTGATGCTGGCGCTGGGGTTCTTCGAGCGTCGCCGGCCTTTCGCCATCCTGGCCGCGATCGGCGCCAAACCGCGCCAGCTCGCGGCCTTCCTCTGGAGCGAAGGCCTGCTGATCCTCGTTGGCGGCATGATATTCGGCCTGCTTTCGGGCCTGCTGACGGCATGGATGCTGGTCAAGCTGCTGACCGGCGCTTTCGATCCACCACCCGAAGCACTGTCGATCCCCTGGCTTTATCTGGCGGTCATGCTCGGTCTCGTCGCCGCCTCGGTGGCTGCCGCCGTTTGGTCCGCCAGGCCGTCGGAGGGACAGGCAGCGGAACAGTTGCGCGACCTGTAAGCCGGGCGTCGATTACGTATTTGTAAACTCGCGGCCAGCCCGCCGAAAACTCCGCGGTCTAGGCTCGTTTCGTCTCTCAGCGGAGCAATTCCAGGAAAGCCCGAAACAGGGAGCTGGAGAGACTGATCCGGCAGCCAGACGGCCGGATATCAAGCCGCTCCAGGCCAATGGCCGGCGGCTCCACAACCAGGCCAAACGGGAGAAAGACCATGAAGAAATCAGCTATCGCAGCCGCAATGATACTCGTCGTCGTATCCTCGACCGGTGCTTTCGCCAAGGCGGCCACCGGCACCATTGCAAGCATCGACAAGAAGGGCGACTCGATCACGCTTTCCGATGGCAAGACTTTCATCCTGCCGGAAGGCATCGAAGCCGAAACGCTGAAGGTCGGCGAGAAGGTGGTGGTGACCTATTCGACCAAGGCCGGGAAACTGGCGGCATCGAGCCATCCAGCCGGCTAAATAGACGAACGCCAGTGCATGTCGCCCAAAGGGCATTCAACGATCGATCCGCGTCGAAAGAATGATCGACGAAGAGGTCCGCTCGACCCCGTCCATGGCGCCGATCTGGTCGAGCAGCGCGTCGAGGTCGCGGATCGACGGTGCGTCGACGATGACGATCATGTCGAAATTGCCGCTGACCGAGTGCAGCGTCCTGACCGGCGGCAGCGCCTGCAGCGCCCGCACCACCTTGTCGGCAAGCTTGGGCGTCACGGTCAAAAGCACATGCGCCTTGACCAGCCCTTGCTCATAGTCAGCGGCGAGCTTGACACCGTAGCCTGATATGATGCCGCGCTGTTCCAGTCGCTCGATCCGGCTCTGCACCGTCGTGCGCGACACGCCAAGCCGCCGCGCCAGTTCGGCGGTGGAGGCGCGCGCGTTGGAACGCAGCAGGGAAAGCAGCGCCTGTTCGGCTTCGCTGAGCATTTCGACGAACTCCTTCGGCGGATCGTCTAAAGATAGGGTTCACTCTGCCAGATTTCACGCTTCCTTTCGACAGGCAAGCTGCGATCATTCCCGTCAATTCGAATTTGGCAGGGGTATTTGACCATGAACAACATCGTTATCGTCGGCGCCGGCAAGATCGGCTCGACCATCGCCGGGATGCTTGCCGCAACCGGCGACTACCGCGTCACCCTCGTCGACCGCTCGGCGGCGCAGCTCGCCGCGGCCGAAGTGCCCGCCGGCGTCGAGACGCTCGAACTTGACATTGCCGCTCCCGGCACGCTTGAGGCAGCCTTGGCCGGCAAGTTCGCGGTGCTGAGCGCTGCCCCCTTCCACCTCACCACGCGCATCGCCGAAGCGGCGGCAAGTGCGGGCGTGCACTATCTCGACCTCACCGAGGATGTCGTCTCGACCCGCCGCGTCAAGGAACTGGCCAAGTCCGGCAAGAGCGCCTTCATCCCGCAATGCGGGCTGGCCCCGGGCTTCATCTCGATCGTCGCCAATGATCTCGCCAGCCGCTTCGACACGCTGGAAAGCGTGCGCATGCGCGTCGGCGCGCTGCCGCAATACCCGTCCAACGCGCTGAACTACAATCTGACCTGGAGCACCGACGGCGTCATCAACGAATATTGCGAGCCTTGCGAGGCGATCGTCGAGGGCGAGCTGATCGAAGTGCCGCCGCTGGAGGAGCGCGAGGAATTCTCGCTCGACGGTGTCACCTACGAGGCGTTCAACACGTCTGGCGGGCTGGGCACTTTGGCCGAGACGCTGAAGGGCAAGGTGCGCACGCTGAACTACCGCACCATCCGCTATCCCGGCCATGCCGCGATCATGAAGGCGCTGCTCAACGATCTCGGCCTTCGCCACCGCCGCGACGTGCTGAAGGACATCTTTGAAAGCGCCCTGCCGGCGACGCTGCAGGACGTGGTCATCGTCTTCGTCACCGTCTCCGGCCGCCGCAACGGCCGCCTGCTGCAGGAAACCTACGCCAACAAGATCTATTCGCAGCGCGTCGGCAACCAGGTACGCAGCGCCATCCAGATCACCACGGCGTCCGGCATCTGCGCCGTGCTCGACATGCTGGCCGACGGCAGCCTGCCGGCAACCGGCTTCGTCAAGCAGGAAGACATCGCGCTGGATGCGTTTTTGGCCAACCGTTTTGGACGGGCCTATGCGCAGCACGAGATGGTGAGCCGGCTGGCGAGCTGAGGCGGCAACCTCTTTTTCCTTCCCCCCTTGTGGGGGAAGGTGGATCGGCGCGTTAGCGCCGAGACGGATGAGGGGTGTTCCAGGGACTCCAACGCCTCACTCCGCTGGAACACCCCTCATCCGTCGCCTTCGGCGACACCTTCTCCCGCAAGGGGAGAAGGAAGAGCCGCGCCTCAAATATGCAGCGCGTGGCCGAGCGCCTTCAGTGCCGCTTCCTGGAAGCCCTCGCCCTGCGTCGGGTGCGCATGGATGGTGCCGGCGATATCCTCCAGCCGCGCGCCCATCTCCAGCGCTAGCCCGAACGCTGCCGACAGTTCCGACACGCCTTGCCCAACCGCCTGGATGCCGAGCACCAGATGGTTGTCCGCACGCGCCACGACGCGAACGAACCCGTCCTCGCCGAGCTTCGTCATCGCCCGCCCATTGGCGGCGAACGGGAACAGGCCGATCTTGATCTCGCCTTGAGCCTTGGCTTCCTCGGGCGACAGCCCTGCCGTCACCAGCTCCGGATCGGTGAAGCAGACGGCGGGAATGGAGCGCTTGTCCCAGTTGCGCTTGTGGCCGGCGACGATCTCGGCGACCATTTCGCCTTGCGCCATCGCCCGATGCGCCAGCATCGGTTCGCCGGTGACGTCGCCGATGGCAAAAATGCCGCGCATCGAGCTGCGGCACTGGTCGTCGATCTTGATGAATTTCCCAGCCATATCGAGGTCGATCTGGTCGAGGCCCCAGCCTTCCGTCACCGGTTTGCGGCCGACCGTCACCAGGATCTTGTCGGCGGTGACCTTGGCATTCTTGCCGTCCGCTGTCTCGACCAGCAGCGCGTCGCCCTTGGTCGACAGGCCCTTCGCCTTGGCCCCTGTCATCACCTCGATACCGAGCGCGGCGAGCCGCTTGACCACCGGCCGGGTCAGCTCGGCATCATACTGCGCCAGCACGCGCGGCAAGGCCTCGACCACGGTGACTTCTGCGCCCATCTTGGCAAAGGCCATGCCAAGCTCCAGCCCGATATAGCCGCCACCCACAACCGCAAGCTTCTTCGGCACCTCGCTCAACGCCAGCGCCTCGGTGGACGATATCACAGGCCCCCCAAAGGGCAGGAACGGCAGTTCGACCGGCGCTGAGCCGGTGGCGATGACGATCGTTTCGGCCCGGATCACCTGGCTTCCCGTTTCGGTTTCGACCTCGACGGTCTTGCCGTCGCGGAACGTCGCCCAGCCATGCACGGTCTTCACGCCGGCCTTCTTCAAGAGGCCAGCGACGCCGCTGTTGAGCCGGCTGACAATGCCGTCCTTCCAGGCGACGGTTTTGGTAAGATCGAGCACCGGTGCCGAGACCGAAATGCCGAGCGGGCTCTTGCCGCCGGCCATATGCGCGACCTTCTCGAACTCTTCCGCCGCATGGATCAGCGCCTTGGACGGGATGCAGCCGACATTGAGGCAGGTGCCGCCCGGCTTGCCGGCTTCGACGATCACCGTGTCGACGCCGAGCTGGCCGGCACGGATGGCGCAGACGTAGCCGCCCGGACCGGCGCCGATGACGAGCAGCTTGCAGGAGATTTCTTTCATCGTGTCACCTCGATCGGTCGCCTTGCCTTCGTGCCGTATCGCTTACGTCTCGGATTGGCCGAGGCGCTCGCGCCTTCGTCATCCTGGGGCGGAGCAAGGAGCGTAGCGACGCGCGTAGACCCCGGGATCCATGCCGTGACGTTCGTGCGTTGCAACGGCGCAGAATTCTGCTCCGCCGCACCATTCGACGTCGGTCGCGGCATGGATCCTCGGGTCAAGCCCGAGGATGACGAATGCGTGGAGGACCGGAGCCAATCACAGGCGACACCGCTCGGCAGCCAGGAACTTGTCAGCGGTGACCGAGCCAAAGCCATCGCCCTCAATCCACAAAGATCAGCGCCGGCGTTTCAAGCAGCGCCTTGATCCGCTGGATGAACACCGCCGCGTCCCAGCCGTCGATCACCCGGTGGTCGAAGCTCGACGACAGGTTCATCATCTTGCGCGGAATGAACTGCGTGCCGTCCCACACCGGCCGGACCATCATCTTGTTGACGCCGATGATCGCCACTTCCGGATGGTTGATGACCGGCGTCGTCGCGATGCCGCCCATGGCGCCGAGCGAGGTGATGGTGATCGTCGAGCCGGAGAGCTCGTCGCGTGTCGCCGTGCCGGATTTGGCCGCCTCGGCCAGCCTGACGACCTCGGCGCCGCAATCCCAGATGTCGCGCGCCTCGGCATGCTTGACGACCGGCACCACCAGCCCCGACGGCGTCTGCGCGGCGATGCCGATATGGATGCCGCCATGCTGGTGGATGATGCCGGCCTCGTCGTCGAACAGCGAATTGAGCTGGGGCTGGTCTCCGATTGCCTTGACCATCGCCCGCATCAGGAACGGCAGCAGCGTCAGCTTCGGCCTGTCCTGACGCTTTTCCTTGTTGAGCGCGGCGCGCAACTCCTCAAGTGCTGTGACGTCGATCTCCTCGACATAGGTGATGTGCGGGATGCGCGACTTGGACAGCGTCATCTTCTCGGCGATCTTGCGCCGCAAGCCCACCACCTTGATATCCTCGACGGCGTCGTTGCGGGCCAGGCCCGATGCCTTGGCGACCTGCGGCCCACGCGCCAGGAACGCCTCGATGTCCTCATGGCCGATGCGCCCGGCCGGGCCGCTTCCCGCGACCTGCCTGAGATCGATGCCGGCCTCCTTCGCCCTCAGACGCACGGCCGGCGACGCCAGCGGTTTTTCACCCTCCGGACGCGGCGCGCCGGAGACGGACGTTTTCCCGGTGCTTTTCGAAACGGTCGGCGCGGGTTTCGCCTCCGGAGCGGCGGCTTTTGGCTTGGTCGTTGCGGCCGACGCGACGGTCTCGGGCTTTGGCGTCGGAAGCTTGGCCGGCGGCTCGGCGGCCACCGCTTCCACCTCGCCGCTTTGCGGCTTTACATTACCCTCCCCCGCCACCTTCAACCGCACGATCGGCGAGCCGATCGCCACCGTGTCACCGATCTCGGCGCCCAGCCACAGGATCTCGCCATCGACGGGTGACGGAATCTCGACCGTCGCCTTGTCGGTCATGACGGCGGCAAGCACTGTGTCCTCGCGTACGATGTCGCCGATCTTGACGTGCCACTCGACGAGTTCGGCCTCGGCTACGCCTTCGCCGACATCGGGCAGCTTGATGATGTGCTCGCCCATGTCAGGCCTCCATGGTTTCAACTAGGGCGCGGCCGACCCGGGCGGGACCCGGGAAATAGTCCCATTCCTGCGCGTGCGGATAAGGCGTGTCCCAGCCGGCGACCCGCGCCACCGGCGCCTCCAGGTGATAGAAACAGTTTTCCTGCACCAGCGCCGACAGCTCGGCGCCGAAGCCGGAAGTCAGCGTCGCCTCGTGCACGACGACGCAGCGCCCGGTCTTCTTGACCGATGCGACGATGGTATCGAGGTCGAGCGGCAACAGCGTTCTCAGGTCGATAATCTCCGCATCGATGCCGGTCTCTTCGGCCGCAGCCTGCGCGACATAGACCATGGTGCCATAGGCGAGCACGGTAATCGCGGAGCCGGCCCTGCGGATCGCCGCCTTGCCGAGCGGCACTGTATAGTGGCCGTCGGCGACCTCGCCGAGCTCATGCTTCGACCAGGGCGTCACCGGCCGGTCGTGATGGCCGTCGAACGGGCCGTTGTAGAGCCGTTTCGGCTCGAGGAAGATGACCGGATCGGGGTCCTCGATCGCCGCGATCAGCAGCCCCTTGGCGTCATGCGGGTTGGACGGCACCACCGTCTTCAGCCCCGACACGTGGGTGAACAAAGCCTCGGGACTCTGGCTGTGCGTCTGGCCGCCAAAAATGCCGCCGCCGGTCGGCATGCGCACCACGATCGGGCACGTGAAATCGCCATTCGAGCGGTAGCGCAGCCGGGCGGCTTCCTGGGTCAGCTGGTCGTAGGCCGGATACATGTAGTCGGCAAACTGAATTTCCACGCAAGGTTTTAGCCCATAGGCCGCCATGCCGATGGCCGAACCGACAATGCCGGATTCGTTGATCGGCGCGTCGAAGCATCGGCTCTTGCCGTATTTGGCCTGCAGGCCCTGCGTGCAGCGGAAGACGCCGCCGAAGAAGCCGACATCCTCGCCGAACACGACGACCTTCTCGTCGCGCCCCATCGACACATCCATGGCGTCGCGAATGGCCTCGATCATGGTCCGTCTCGGCATGGCTCAGACTCCCGCCTGCTGGCGCTGGCGCCTGAGATGCGGCGGCATCTCGGCATAGAGGCCCTCGAACATGTCGCGCGTCGACGGCTTGCCGCCGGCATGCAGCGTGCCGTGGCTTTCGGCCTCCTTCTGCGCCGCGATCACCGTGTCGAGGATTTCCGCCTCGGCCTGCGCGTGCCGCTCGTCCGACCAGACGCCGAGCCCGATCAGATGGTTCTTCAGCCGCACGATCGGATCGCCAAGCGGCCAGGCGTCGGATTCGGTCTTCGGCCGGTAGGCCGACGGATCGTCCGAGCTCGAATGGGCGCCGGCGCGGTAGGTGACATATTCGACCAGCGTCGGCCCGAGATTTTTCCGCGCCCGCTCCGCCGCCCATTTGGCCACCGCATGGACGGCGAGATAATCATTGCCGTCGACCCGGAGCGACGGAATGCCGAAGCCAAGACCCCGCGCCGCGAAGGTGCCGGAACCGCCACGCGCTATGCCTTGAAAGGTCGAGATCGCCCACTGATTGTTGACGACATTGAGCACGACCGGCGCCTTGTAGGTGGAGGCGAACACCAGCGCCGAGTGGAAATCCGATTCCGCCGTCGAGCCGTCGCCGATCCAGGCCGCCGCGATCTTGGAATCGTTCGAGATCGCCGAAGCCATCGCCCAGCCGACCGCCTGGATGTACTGCGTCGCCAGATTGCCGGAGATGGAGAAGAAGCCGTGCTCCTTCGACGAATACATGATCGGCAGCTGCCGGCCCTTCAGCGGGTCGGCCTCGTTGGAATAGATCTGGTTCATCATCGTGACCATCGGATAGCCGTCGGCGATGAGCAGGCCTGCCTGCCGATAGGTCGGGAAGTTCATGTCGCCCGGGGCGAGCGCCTTGCGGAAGGCGCAGCTCACCGCCTCTTCGCCGAGATGCTGCATGTAGAAGGAGGTCTTGCCCTGGCGCTGCGCCATCTGCATGCGGGCGTCGAAGGTCCGCAGCGTCATCATGTGGCGCAGACCTTCCAGCAGTTCCTCGTTGGAGAGCAGCCCGGCCCACGGCCCGACCGCCTCGCCATCGCGGTTCAGCACGCGGATGATGGAGAACGCCATGTCGCGGATGGTGCGCGGATCGACATCGATGTCTGGCCGCGGCACCGAGCCGGCCGCGGCGATGGTCACGTTGGAGAAATCGGGCGTGCCGCCCGGCCGCACTTCCGGCTCCGGAACGTGGAAACGCAACATCCCAGCATCGGCCATGACCTTCGTCCTCCAATGTTGCCTGGCCCGGATATTTGCACATCCGCGCGTCCAGTGCGAATTCGTCGAAGGTCATCGGACCGGCCGCGCCGGCCGATCCAGCCTCCCCTGCACAAGATGTAGATATGTCCGCGAAATTTCTTGTCGATGTTGAGGGGAAGCGCGCAATTTGGCGCAAGGTTGGACCGAGGTTTCCGCCAGATAAGGCGATTTGTGCGGCGCACCTTCCCTTCTCCCCTTTGCGGGAGAAGGTGGCCTCACGAAGTGAGGTCGGATGAGGGGTGCTCCAGCTTGTCAAGGACGACGATCCGTCACCCACCCCTCAACCGTCTCGGCGCTAACGCGCCGATCCACCTTCTCCCGCAAGGGGAGAAGGAAAAGAGCGTCGGTGCCGATCGCCATTCACCCCAACCCCACATCATGCTAACCACCCACCATGGCACAGAAGAAAGCTTTCGAGGTCGATTCCTGGCTCGCGCGGCCTGACCCGCGCTTCTCCATCGTCCTGCTCTACGGCCCCGATCGCGGTCTCGTTTCCGAGCGGGCAAAGGCGTTTGCCGAAAAGACCGGCCTGCCGCTCGACGATCCCTTCTCCGTGGTCCGGCTCGAGGGTTCGGAGGTCGACCGCGACGAGGGCCGGCTGCTGGATGAGGCCCGCACCGTGCCGATGTTTTCCGACCGGCGGCTGCTCTGGGTGCGCAATGCCACCGGCCAGAAGGCGCTGGCCGAGGACGTCAAGGCGCTGACGGCGGAACCCGCGCGCGATGCCATCATCCTGATCGAGGCCGGCGATCTCAAAAAGGGCGTCGGCCTGCGCGCCGTGGTCGAGGGCGCGGACATCGCCATGGCGCTGCCTTGCTACGCCGACGAAGCCCGCGACATCGACACGGTCATCGACGATGAGCTGCGCAAGGCCGGTATGTCGATGACGCTGGAGGCCAGACAAGCGCTGCGCCGCAATCTCGGCGGCGACCGGCTCGCCTCGCGCGGCGAGATCGAAAAACTCATCCTTTACGCGCACGGCCAGAAGGAGATCGGGCTCGACGAGGTGAGGGCGATGTCGGGCGACGTGTCCGGCGCCTCCTTCGACGACGCGGTCGACGCGTTGCTCGAGGGCAAGGTCGGCGACTTCGACACCGCCTTCACCCGCCACTGCCAATCCGGCGGCCCGCCCTTCCTGGTGCTGTCCTCGGCCATGCGGCAATTGCAGCAGATCCAGGTCATGCGCGGCCAGATGGATTCTGCCGGCCGCAACGCCGCCTCGGTCGTTGCGGGCGCACGCCCGCCGGTTTTCTTCTCCAGGCGCAAGCTGGTGGAAAAGGCGCTGGAGCGCTGGAGCAGCGAAGCCCTCAGCCGCGCGCTGACCCGGCTGCAGACCGCGGTGCTGCAGACGCGGCGGCGGCCGGATCTTTCGGTCGCGCTGGCACGGCAGGCGCTGCTCGGTATTGCGGTGGAAAGCGCGAGGCTGGGGCAGCGATAGGAGAGCGATCCTCTCCTTTTCGGCGTCGAGTGCTGGTCAATTCATCATCATGGCGCCCGCTGGCTGGAAGGTCGGCAGCGCCTGCGGAAAGACCAGCACCACCGCGCCGTAAAGCAGCAGAGCGACACCCGACACCTTTGCGATCCTATCTCCCGACGGCAGGGTCTTTTCCGCAAAGATCAGCAAGGTGACCACGGCCATTGCGGCGACATTCATGATCCCGAGCGGAAAGAGGGCGAGAAACAAAAGCCAGCAGCAGCCCAGGCAGAAAAGCCCATGCTCCAGGCCCATGCGAACAGCGCCCCAGTAGCCGTCGCGCCATGAAGTCAGGATGAAGCCGATCGGCGTGCGGCATTTGGCCAGACACAGATCCTTCAGGGGCGAGAGTTGATAGGCGCCGGCAATCATCAGCAGCGCGCCGCCGGTCCGCGCGGCCGCCGCCGTCGACAACCCCACATGTCCGGCGAGCATCTCCGCACCCGCCGCACCGGCAAAGGCGATGACGCCCATCGCCCCCCAGACCAGCATGTACCCGGCCACGAACACCCAGCTCGAGACAAAGGTCTCGCCCCGGCCTTGTTTGCCGGCCTGGACCTGGTGAAACGTCAGGATCATCGGCGCGGCCGTCGGAAACATCATGGCAATCATCATGATCATCCAGACGGCAAGAAACAGCGGCGCCCTCATGCCCATGGTGAGCGCGTCCATGTCCATGGCCATGTCGGCGTCCATGCCCGTCTGCTGCCGGACAAGCAGGGTCCACGCCGCCGCGGCGATCGCGATCAGCAGCGCGAGAATGATATATCGCTGCAACGTTTGCGCCATGGACGGATACGTCCCGTGCTATGCGGCCAACGTCTACTGCTGGCCGGACCAATGGATCGGGGCGTAATGGCCATTGCGGCGGGAATTGTCCCAGCTCATGCCATGGTCGCTGAATGTACTGCCTTGCGACCCCATCGCCAGAGCGAGCCAGTCGGGATTGACTGGATGGCCGGTGGCCGCCCACATCTGCCCGTCCTCGCGCATGGTCGGCAGCGGCTCGACCGCCATATGCATGACGCCCGCAATCTCCGCCGACCGCTTCTTGCCGTCTATCCGGTAGTCTATCGGCACCTTCTTGGCGCCAAGGTTCGTGCCGATCATGGGTGCCAGCACCGCCATGGGGCCACCCGCGGCGCCGGTGAAAATGGCGCCCAGCGCCTCGGTTTGCCTGTCATCGGCGCGTTCGTCGATATAGGCGGCGGCCGTCCAATTGCCGTCCGCCATCGGACCCGGCGTGTGCGCGACCATGGCGACACTGAGCCCATCCAAGCGAACATCGCCGTAATTGCCCGTATCGATATGAAAGACCAGACCGACGTCGCAAACGCCTTTCGTCGGCTTCGATGTCAGCTGCGCGTTGGTGGACAGCAGACAAGGACAGACGACATCGCAGCTGCAATTTTCGAAGTAGCTTCCGGACAATTGCCAACGGACTGCCATTTGCACCTCCCCACTTGCGTCAGGCGCATCGGCATATCGCTGTGGCGAGGCGGTGCCATCTCACGACGATCGCAGGAATGGCAAACAGCCCTCGCCGCGATGGACCGGCACGCCAGGGCAACCAATTTAAGCCATATCTAATTGAGGTTACGCCCTTGCCCGGCACTGTCAAGCCGCGCTGGCGGCGGTGCATCTTTCCTTCTCCCCTTGTGGGAGAAGGTGGATCGGCGCGCAGCGGCGAGACGGATGAGCAACCGTGTTTCAGACGCAAGCCGGGTTCCAAGGTTTGTCGTCCCGGATCATGGCGTTGAGGGTTGTGATCAGCTTGCGCATGACGGCAACGATGGCGACCTTTGCCACCTTGCCTTTCGCTCGCAGGCGCTGGCGGAAAGCGGCGAAGACGGGATTATGCACTCCGGCGCTGAGCGCGGCCATATAGAGGACGTTGCGGACCGGCTCGCGGCCACCCCAGATACATCGCTTGCCTTTGAGCTTGCCGCTGTCGTGGTCGTAGGGGGCGAGCCCGACAAGGGCGGCAATCCGCCGGTTGGACAAGCGGCCCAGTTCAGGCAGCTGTGCGATCAGTGTGGCACTCAGGACCGGGCCGACACTGGGAGTTGAACGCAGCAGGCGGTCGCGCCGTGCCAGGGCATGGTCGGCCGCGATGGCTTGGGCGATGCGTTTGTCGAGCAACAGGATGTCGGCACTGAGCCGGGTCGCTCGCCGCTTGGCCAGGCGCTTGAGAGCGGCATCGCGCACGTGTTCGAGCTGGTTGTTGACACGGCTGAGCTCGGCTTGGAGCTGGCGCCGCGCGGTGACCAGTTCGATCACCAACTCCAGACTTGGATCAAACTCCACCGGATGCACCGGCAACGTCGCAAGGAAACGGGCGATCACACGTGCATCGAGGCGATCGTTCTTGGCGTTGACGCCGGCCGCCCGTGCGAATTGGCGCAGCCTGTGCGGATTGATGCGACGCACCGGCAGGCCTTTCTGCCACAGCGCCTTGAGCACAGCCCGCTCATAGCCGCCGCTCGCCTCAAGGCCGACGGCGGCGATCGCCCGACCCGACAGACGCTCGACCAATGCCGCATAACCGGCTTCGTCATTGTCGACTGCGAACAACTCCCCTGTTTCCCGAATGGCCACGTCCAGTCGCTCCTTGGCCACATCGATGCCGACATGCAGTGCAATTTGTGTCATCTTCTGATCCCTTCCTTGCTGGTGCGGGGTCGAACCCTAGCAACCGTTCGGGCTGTGGAAGATGCGGTCGGAGTTCCTTGCTCATCCACGGGCTTATGCCAAGGGGTGTACGGGCTTCCGCCGCAACGGGTGATCCGGTCATGACCCGGGTCACCCGTCAGCCCGATCCTGCATGATTCGAGAGACACAAGGGGTGTTCCAGCGGAGTGAGGCGTTGGCTTTCCCTGGAACACCCTCATCCGACCTCGCTTCGCGAGGCCACCTTCTCCCGCAAGGGGAGAAGGGAAGTCGAAGTTCGCCGGCTAACTACCGCTCCTGCTTCAATCTCCGGCACAGCTCATCCAGCTGCTCCAGCGACCGATAGGACACCCGCAGCTCGCCGCCCTTGCCCTTGTGATCGATGGCTACGATCATGCCGATCGTGTCGGTCAGCAGCTTTTCCAGCGCCAGCGTGTCGGTGTCCTTTTCCGGCGCGGCCTGCGCCTGCTTCGGCTTGGCCGGCGTCGGGCCGGCCGGCATCTGCGCCAGCGCCTCGGCCTGGCGCACCGAAAGCCCTTCCTCGACGATGCGCTTGGCAAGGCCGGCCGGATCCTCGGCCGTCACCAGCGTGCGGGCGTGGCCGGCCGACAGCGCGCCGTCGACCAGCATGTCGCGGATCACCTCCGGCAGCTTCAACAGCCGCAGCGTGTTGGCGACATGGCTGCGGCTCTTGCCGATGACATTGCCGAGATCGGCCTGGGTGTAGCCGTGCTCGTCGATCAGCTGCTGATAGCCCTGCGCCTCCTCGACCGCGTTGAGATCGGCGCGCTGGACGTTCTCGATGATCGCCAGCTCAAGCGCGGTGCGGTCATTGACCTCGCGGATGATGACCGGGATCTCGTTCAGCCCGGCACGCTGCGCCGCCCGCCAGCGCCGCTCGCCGGCGATGATCTCGTAGCGGCCGGCCTGCGTCGGCGACGGCCGCGCCACCACCGGCTGCACCACGCCATGTTCGCGGATCGACTGTGCAAGGTCGGTCAGTTCGGCGTCGCCAAAATGCCGGCGTGGGTTTTTAGGGTTCGGGCTGAGGAACTCGATCGGCACCTTGCCGTCGGCACTCATGCCCGGCTTTTCCGGTGCCGCCGGGCGATCAATCTCGCCGATCAGTGCTGCCAGGCCACGGCCCAGTCTTTTCCTCGAAAGGTCTTCGCTCATCTCTATTCCAAGTCTATTTTAGATGATTGTCTTCAGATCGTTTCGGTATCGAATCGGCTGTTAATGATGCACCCGATCTAATCAAGCGGCGCGCAATTTGCGCTCGCGGCGGATGACTTCCGAGGCCAGTTGCAGATAGGCCTGGCTGCCCGAGCATTTCAGATCGTAAAGAATCGCCGGCTTGCCGTAGGACGGCGCCTCGGACACCCGCACATTGCGCGGGATGATGGTCTCGTAGACCTTGTCGCCCATATGCTGGCGCACATCCTGCACCACCTGGTTGGCGAGATTGTTGCGGCCGTCATACATGGTCAGCACGATGCCCTGGATGGTGAGGTCGGGATTGATCGAGCGGCGCACCTGCTCGACGGTTTCCAGCAATTGGCTGAGACCTTCGAGCGCGAAGAACTCGCATTGCAGCGGCACCAGCACCGAATCGGCCGCCGCCATCGAATTGAGCGTCAAAAGATTGAGCGACGGCGGGCAGTCGATCAGCACATAGCCGAAGCCGGCTGCACGCGCCGTTGCGGCGTTCAAGGCGTTGCGTAGCCGCAGCACGCGATCGGGCGCCGAGGCGATCTCCATCTCGATGCCGAGCAGATCGAGCGTCGACGGCACGATCGACAGACCGGGCACCGCAGTCGGGATGGCCGCGGCTTCCAGCTCCAGCTCGCCGGTCAGCACATCGTAGGACGAGACCGTCCGGTCCTTGCGGTCGATGCCAAGGCCGGTGCTGGCATTGCCTTGCGGATCGAGGTCGACGATCAGCACCTTTTCGCCGATCGCGGCCAAAGCGGTGGCCAGATTGATGGCGGTGGTGGTCTTGCCGACCCCGCCCTTCTGGTTGGCTACGGTGATGATTCGGGGGCCGTTCTTCATCATGGGTTTATGCCAGAAATTCATTTTTGGGTCGCCAAATGGCCCGACAGTCGGGATCAGACAGGTCGCAGGTCAGACAGTTCCAGGATGACGCCATGGGGGTCCGTCACACTGGGATGTTCTACCAGATCGAAGGCCCATCGGTTAACGCTTTCTTGCACTTCGGCGCGATAATCCCGGCCTTTGTGGAACAACCCGCGTGCGCCGGACGTGAGCCACGGTGCCGACAGATCCAACAAGACCGAAAGCGAGGCCAAAGCCCGCGCCGTGACGATTTGCGGTTGCGAAACAAGCGCATGGCTGTCCTCGATGCGGCGCGCCACGACCCGCGCCGGCAGGCTGAACTGGCCGACGACGGTCTGCAGGAACGAGGCCTTTTTGCGGTTGCTTTCCACCAGATCGATGCTGGCCCCGGAGCGCTCAGCAAGCAAGAAAGCCATGACCAGGCCCGGGAATCCGCCACCTGAACCGATGTCCACCCAGCGGGTGGCGTTGGGCTCTATGCGTGCCAGCTGTGCGCTGTCCAAGATGTGGCGCTGCCAGACATCGGCCGCGGTCGATTGCGCGACGAGATTGATGCTGCGGTTCCATTTCTGGAACATGGCTTCGAACGCCACCAGGCGACCGAATGTTTCACGTGAAACCGGGCCGGCCGCGTCCTGCAGGCTCTCTAGGGAGAAAGAGCTCACGCAACGACTCTCTGCGCGCTCTCATGATGCCGGACATGGGCGACAATGATTGCCAGTGCTGCCGGCGTCATGCCCTCCATGCGTTGGGCATCGGCGATAGAGCGCGGCCTCCGCACCGCCATCTTCTGCTTCAGTTCATTGGACAGGCCGGGCACGCCGGCGAAATCGACCGTCTCGGGGATCAGCCGACTCTCCTCATGCCGGATTTGCGCGACATCGCTCTTCTGGCGGTCGAGATAGACCGAATATTTCGCCTCCGTTTCGAGACGTTCCGCAGTCTTGGCATCAATCTCACCGAACCCAGGCTCGATCCTGGCCAGCCAGGCGACGTCGACATCGGGATAGGCCAGCAGCTCGTAGCCCGACCGACGCACGCCATCGCGGTTGATCTCCAGCCCGTGCCGCGCCGCTTCATTGGGCGTCATCGCCACCGATCTTGCCAATTCGCGCGCCGCGTCGAGCCGCTGCATGACATCGCCATAGCGCTGTATTCGCTGCGCCGAAGCGATCCCGAGCCTCTGCGCCAGCGGCGTCAGCCGTTCATCAGCATTGTCGGCGCGCAACGACAGCCGGAATTCGGCGCGCGAAGTGAACATCCGATAGGGCTCGCTGATGCCGCGGCTGGTCAAATCGTCGACCATCACGCCGATATAGGCTTCGGTACGGCTGAGCACGATCTGTTCGCCGCCTGACGCGCGCCGCGCTGCATTGAGGCCGGCGAGCAGGCCCTGCCCGGCGGCTTCCTCATAGCCGGTCGTGCCATTGATCTGCCCGGCGAGGAAAAGCCCTGCGACGCGCTTTGTCTCCAGTGTCTGATGCAGCTCACGCGGATCGACGTGATCATATTCAATGGCATAGCCGGGCTGCAGCATGACGGCCCGCTCCAACCCCGGAATGGTTTTCAATATGTCGAGCTGAACATCTTCGGGCAGCGAGGTCGAAATCCCGTTGGGATAGACCGTGTCGTCGTCGAGCCCTTCCGGCTCCAAAAAGATCTGGTGGCCGTCGCGGTCACCGAACTTGACGATCTTGTCCTCGATCGACGGGCAATAGCGCGGCCCGACCCCTTCGATCGAACCGGAATACATGGCGGATCGGCCAAGATTGGCGCGGATCAACTCATGCGTCGCGGTCGTCGTGCGCGTGATGCCGCACTCGATCTGCGGCGTCTCGATACGGTCGGTCATCAACGAAAACGGCACGGGATCCTCATCCGCCGCCTGGCTTTCGAGCGATGCCCAATCGATCGTCCGCCCATCGAGCCGCGGTGGCGTGCCCGTCTTCAACCGTCCGAGTTTGAAGCCCGCACGGCCCATCGTTGCCGACAGGCCAAGGCTTGCCTGCTCGTTCATGCGTCCGGCGACGATCTTCTTCTCGCCAATATGAATGAGGCCGCGCAGGAAGGTCCCGGTGGTCAGGACCACGGCGCCGCAAGCAAGCCTGCGGCCGCCGGCCAGGAGAACAGCGGCGATCCGCCCTTCATTGATCTCGAAATCCAGAACCTCGCCTTCGACCACGTCGAGATCGTTCTGCTGCCGAATCGCTTCCTGCATGGCAAGGCGGTAGAGCTTTCTGTCGGCCTGCGTGCGCGGCCCGCGCACCGCCGGGCCCTTGCGGCGATTGAGCAGACGGAATTGAATGCCGGCCGCATCCGCCACGCGGCCCATCAGCCCGTCCATGGCATCGATTTCGCGGACCAGATGCCCCTTGCCAAGGCCGCCGATCGCCGGATTGCACGACATCACGCCAATCGTGTCGAAGCGCAAAGTCACCAGCGCGGTTTTGGCGCCGGCGCGCGCGGCAGCGCTGGCCGCCTCGCACCCCGCATGGCCGCCGCCCACCACAACCACATCATAGTGATCGGTCATTTCCAAATTTCCTGGACTCAAAAGATTGAGGGACACATGTCCCCGCAGGGCGAAGCTGTCAAGAAAACTTCGCGACAAGTTTCACGTGAAACAGGGTGAGGCCACGTTCGGCGGATGTTTCACGTGAGCCGTGGCCGCTCCGATTGTTTCACGTGAGTCACGGCGCTGTCCTCAGCAGCGATGCGTGTTTCACGTGAGTCAGGACCAAGGATAGCCGACGCGTCTCCAACTTCGTCATCCACGGGCGGAGCAGCCGCGAAGCGGCGTCACGGAGACCCGAGGATCCATTCCGTGACCTCGATCGTTGAACGCAGCGGAGCAGAATTCTGCACCGTTGCAGCGCTCAGGAGTTCCGGCATGGATCCTAGGGTCTGCGCCGCGGCGCTTCGCTCCTTGCTTCGCCCTAGGATGACGACGCCGTTTATGTCGCCGCCAACTATCAGCCACCGCGCGCCCGGGCCGACTTTCTCCCAAGCGATTGTTTCACGTGAATCATTTCCCGATGCAGAACTGCGAAAAGATCACATCCAGCATATCCTCGACATCTATCGCGCCGACGATCCGGCCCAGCCGATCCGCCGCCAGCCGCAATTCCTCGGCGCGCAGTTCCTGACCCGCGGCGCCATCGTCGGTGGCGCGGAGCAGGTGGCGATTCGTCTCGCTGAGCAATTCGACATGGCGCAGGCGGGATGGCAGGACATCTCCGGTCATGCCTGCCGCCTCCGCTGCGCGCCGACCGATTTCCGCCAACAGCGCCTCCACACCAGCCCCGCTTACAACTGAGATAACGAAATCATATCGACCGCCCTCACCCCGATCCCCCTGCCCATCCAACAGGTCGAGCTTGGTGCCGACCCGCAACAGAGGGGCTGTGCCCGGCAACGGGCCAATATCCCCGGGAGACACAATGTCTTCCAGCAGCAGCAAGAGATCGGCGCGGCCGGCCTTGGCCCGCGCCTTCTCGATGCCGATCGCTTCGACCTTACCCGGCGCTTCCCGCAAACCAGCCGTGTCCGTCAGCCTGACGCGCAGCCCGCCGAGATCCAGCGTCACCTCGAGCAGGTCACGGGTCGTGCCGGGCTCATCCGTTACAATAGCTGCATCGCGCCGCGCCAAAGCGTTGAACAGACTCGACTTGCCGGCATTCGGCGCGCCGAGAATAACGACCTCGAAGCCGTCGCGAATGATCTCGGCGGCGTGAAATCCGGCGATGTGGCGATCGATTTCGCCGACCATCGCCCGGACATCCGACCAGACCGTATCCGAAACGGAACCGGGCACATCGTCTTCGTCGGCGAAGTCGATCTCCGCCTCAATCATGGCGCGCGCGTGGATCAGCCGGCGACGCCAGCTCATATAGAGTTCGCTCTGCACACCTTCGGCATTCTGGACAGCGAAGCGTCGCTGCGCCTCGGTCTCGGCATTGACCAGATCGGCCAGGGCTTCCGTCTCAACCAGGTCGACCTTGCCGTTGAGAAAGGCACGGCGCGTGAATTCGCCGGGCTCCGCATGCCTTACGCCGTCAAAACCGGCAATCGTCTCCAGCATCCTGGTCACCACGGCGCGTCCGCCATGGACATGGAATTCGGCGACATCCTCACCGGTAAAGCTGGCCGGACCGGGAAAGAAAGTGACAAGACCGCTGTCCAGCACAGTTCCATCCGGTGCCCTGAACTTGCGCAGAACCGCCGCACGCGCCTTAACCATGCCGCCGGCGATCGTTTCGACTACAAATCGAGTCTGCGGGCCGGAAATACGCAGCACGGCAACGCCGGCCGGAAGCCGGCCGCTCGACAATGCAACGATCGAATCGCCTGAAATCATTTGCCCGCTCTGTTGAACCGCCCTAGCTTCGCGCCTTCAAGACAACCCGAGTTGCCCATTGTGACATTGCCCGCGCAAAACCTGCTTGCCGAAGAAGCCAGCCCCTATCTGCAGCAGCACAGCGGCAATCCCGTCCATTGGCGGGCCTGGTCGCCGGCATCGCTCGAAGAAGCCAAGACGCTCGACCGCCCGATCCTGCTCTCGATCGGCTATGCAGCCTGCCACTGGTGCCATGTCATGGCGCATGAAAGCTTCGAGAATGACGGCGTCGCCGCCGTCATGAACCGTCTGTTCGTCAATATCAAGGTCGACCGCGAGGAGCGTCCCGACATCGACCAGATCTATATGGCCGCGCTTTCCTCGATGGGCGAGCAAGGCGGCTGGCCGCTGACCATGTTCCTGACGCCGGACGGCAAGCCGTTCTGGGGCGGCACCTATTTTCCGCGCGAGGCGCGCTACGGCCGCCCGGGTTTCATCCAGGTCATGGAAGCGGTCGACAAGGCGTGGCGCGAGAAGCGCGCCAGCCTGCACCAGAGTGCCGACGGCCTGACCTCCCATGTCGAGGCGCGTCTCTCCGGCACGCATGCCAGGCAGAGCCTTGACCGCGGCACGCTCACCGACCTCGCCGGCCGCATCGGCGGCATGATCGACCGCGACCTTGGCGGCCTGCGCGGCGCTCCGAAATTCCCCAACGCCCCGTTCATGCTCACGCTGTGGCTGTCCTGGCTGCGCGACGGCAATGCCAGCCACCGCGATGACGTGCTCATCAGCCTCGAACATATGCTGAGCGGCGGCATCTATGACCATATCGGCGGCGGACTCAGCCGCTACTCGACCGACGCGGAATGGCTGGTGCCGCATTTCGAGAAGATGCTTTACGACAATGCGGAACTGATCCGCTTCTGCAACTGGGCTTTCGCGGCCAGCGGCAATGATCTGTTCCGGATACGAATCGAAGAGACCGTCGACTGGCTGCTGCGCGAGATGCGCGTCGATGGCGGCGCCTTCGCCGCCAGCCTCGACGCCGACAGCGATGGCGAGGAAGGACTGTTCTACACCTGGAGCAAGCAAGAGATCGAAGCCGTCCTTGGTGACGATTCAACCTTGTTTTTCAAATACTTCACGCTTTCCAGCCCGCATGGTTGGGAAGGCAAGCCTGTGGTCCATCAAACCAGAGCCCAGCAAGCCCAAAGCGTGGCCGATCGCGAGAAACTCATCCCGCTCAAGGCCAGGCTTCTCACCGCTCGGGAAGAGCGGGTTCGGCCAGGCCTGGATGCAAAGACCCTGACCGACTGGAACGGGCTGATGATCGCTGCACTGGCCGAGGCCGGCCGCTCGTTGGGCCGGCCCGACTGGATCGAGGCCGCGGCAAAGGCCTTTGCCCATATTTCCGGAGCCAGCCGAGACGGCCGCTTGCCGCATTCCATGCTCGGCGCCAGGAAATTGTTCCCCGCCCTGTCGATCGACTATGCCGTGATGGCCAATGCTGCGATCTCTTTGTTCGAGGCATCATGCGATTGGAGCTACATAGACCAGGCGAAGCAGTTCATCGAACAGCTCGACCATTGGCACGCCGACGCCGCGGGCACAGGTTACTATCTGACCGCATCCGACAGCACCGACGTGCCGATCCGCATCAGGGGCGATGTCGACGAAGCGATTTCCTCAGCCACCAGCCAGATCATCGCAGCGCTGGTGCGGCTCGCTTCCGTCACCGGCGATCTCGATCTCGGGGAAAAGGCCTGGAAGGTCGCCGAGCACGCCGCCGGCCGCGCGACGCACCAGGCCTATGGCCAGGCGGGAATCGTCAATGCCTGCGCGCTTGCCATCGAGCCGCTGAAGCTGGTGCTAATAGACGATCTGGCCAATCCCAAGCTTGTTCCGGTTGCGAATCGATGCCCCGACCCGCGTCGCGTCGACATTATCACCGCGATCGGTTCGGAAACGAATCGACCCTTGCTGCCCGGTGGGGTTCTGCCGCCGACCGACAGGGTGGGTGCCTGGCTTTGTACCGGGCAGGTCTGTTTGCCAGTGGTGACGGATGCAGGAGAATTGGAGCGGCTGTTGCGGCGTAGCTAGCAGCGCCGGAGGACTACGCCGACGGCCCGTTGCTTCACATACCAAGCGTCAGCGCTGCCCCGCATGCAGCTTGGCGCATGCATTGTCTTATGCGGCGCTGGTCGACCCCCCACTCCGTCTCGGCTTCACCGAGACACCTGCCGGGGCGAGCCACGGGTCTCGCCCGTCCTTCGGACCCCCCGATCGACGGGGTAGAGGAAGGGCGTGAGCCTATTGCCGTCAGCGCTTTTCCAATGAGGCTCCCTTCCTTTCCCTCCGGAGGGGGGGAAAGGTGGCGCTGCGAAGCAGCGACGGATTGGGGGAACCACGTGGCAATCAAGCCCCGGGCTGATCAGTCATGTCAAAGAAAATGTGCGCATAGCGCAGCCGCTTCGCGGGGAGAAATGCCCGGCAGGGCAATGAGGGGCGGCGCCAACTTGGGCGACTTACCGCCAGGGCAATGCAGACCCAACCTCAGACAATGAAAAACCCCATCCCGGTTTCCCGGAACGGGGTTTCAATTCGCAGGCCGGAAAGGTCCGGACAGACCGTTACGTATTCATCGAGTCGAAGAAATCGCCATTGGTCTTGGTCTGCTTCAGCTTGTCGATGAGGAACTCGATCGCGTCGGTGGTTCCCATCGGCGCCAGGATGCGGCGCAGCACGAAGATCTTCTGCAAATCCGAGCGCGGAACCAGCAGGTCCTCCTTGCGGGTGCCGGACTTCAAGATGTCCATGGCCGGATAGATGCGCTTGTCGGCGACCTTGCGGTCGAGCACGATTTCCGAATTGCCGGTGCCCTTGAACTCTTCGAAGATGACTTCGTCCATGCGGCTGCCGGTGTCGATCAGCGCCGTGGCGATGATGGTCAGCGAGCCGCCTTCCTCGATGTTACGTGCAGCACCGAAGAAGCGCTTCGGACGCTGCAGCGCGTTGGCGTCGACACCGCCGGTCAGCACCTTGCCGGATGACGGCACCACTGTGTTGTAGGCGCGGCCGAGGCGGGTGATGGAATCGAGCAGGATGACGACGTCGCGGCCATGTTCGACCAGGCGCTTGGCCTTCTCGATGACCATTTCGGCGACCTGGACGTGTCGCACAGCCGGCTCGTCGAAGGTCGAGGACACGACCTCGCCCTTCACCGAGCGCTGCATGTCGGTCACTTCTTCCGGCCGCTCGTCGATCAAAAGCACGATCAGATAGCATTCCGGGTGATTGGTGGTGATGGAGTGGGCGATGTTCTGCAAAAGCACCGTCTTGCCGGTGCGCGGCTGCGCGACGATCAGGGCGCGCTGGCCCTTGCCGAGCGGCGCCACCAGGTCGATGACGCGCGGCGAGATATCCTTGGAGGTCGGAACCTCCATTTCCATCTTCAGCCGCGAGGTCGGATAGAGCGGCGTCAGATTGTCGAAGTGGATCTTGTGGCGGATCTTCTCGGGATCGTCGAAATTGATGGTGTTGACCTTGAGCAGCGCGAAATAGCGCTCGCCCTCTTTCGGGCTGCGGATCGGTCCTTCGACCGTATCGCCGGTCTTCAGCGAAAAGCGCCGGATCTGCGACGGCGAAATGTAGATGTCATCGGGACCTGGCAGATAGTTTGCGTTGGCCGAGCGCAGGAAGCCGAACCCGTCCTGGAGCACCTCGACCACGCCGTCGCCGATGATCTCGACGTCCTGGGCGGCCAGCTTCTTCAGGATCGCGAACATCAGCTCCTGCTTGCGCATGACGCTGGCGTTCTCGACCTCGAGCGATTCGGCATAAGCGATCAGCTCTGGCGGCTTCTTGTTCTTGAATTCGGTAAGTTTCATTTCTTGCATAGACGGACTCTGGGTGAGCTTTGGGAAAAAATATCGGCGGGATGCGACAAATGCCGGGCGCGGCCAAAAACAATGAAGGGCGGCGCATGACGGGAAGGAAGACCCGTCTTTTATCGTCGGTCGGGTGAAAGAGCAAGCCGCGTTTTACGAGGCCTGATCAGCCTCAGAACGGCTTCACGACAACCAGGATCACAATGGCAATCAGCAACAATGTGGGGATCTCATTGACGATCCGCCAGTGCTTCGCGGGCTTTTCATTGCGATCTTCGGCGAATTTGCGCACCGCGCCGGCGAGATAGCCGTGAACGGCGGACAGAAGAAGCACCAAACCGATCTTGGCATGCAGCCAGCCGCCGTGGAATCCAAAGATTTTCCAGGCAAGCCACAGCCCGAACACCCAGGTGACGATCATCGCCGGATTGATGATGCCGCGTAGCAGGCGTCGCTCCATCACCTTGAAGGTCTCCGACTGCACCGACCCTTTCTCGGCATCGACGTGATAGACCAACAGCCGCGGCAGATAGAGCATGCCGGCCATCCACGAGATGACGGCAAGGATATGGATCGCCTTTGCCCAGGGATAGAAACTGTCCGGTGCGATAAAAAACAAAAGCGCCGTCGCCACGATAAGCACAACGATGCCGACGACCATGCGCATCATCGCCTGGCCGGTGCTGTTGGTGTTGCCAGTGTCTTTCGTGTTGTTTGACTGAGCCATCAGCGTGTCGCGCTCCTCACCTGCTTCACCATCGCCTCGACATGTGCGATCGGTGTCTCCGGCGTGATGCCGTGGCCGAGATTGAAGATCAGCGGTCCGTCCCCCAGCGCCTTCAGGATCGTCTCGACGCCATCGGACAGCGCCTTGCCGCCAGCCACGAGGCGCAAGGGATCGAGATTGCCCTGAACCGCCCCCGAGCGCTGCAGATCCTTCGCAGCCGCCAGCGGCACAGTCCAGTCGATCCCCAGCCCCGTCACGCCGGTCTTCTGGCGATAGGTCCGGTAGCGGGCCCCGGCCCCCTTGGGAAAACCGATGATCGGAACATCGGGATGGACAGATCTCACCTGCCGGACGATCTCAGCCACCGGCCAGACGCAAAACTGGTCGAACGACGCATCGTCGAGCACGCCGGACCAGGAATCGAAAATCTGCACGACATCGGCGCCGGCTTCGATCTGGCGGATCAGATAGGCGGCCGAATGATCGGCCAGCACTTTCAAGAGATGTTGGAACGCCGCCGGCTCGCGATAGGCAAACAGCCGCGCTGGCGCCTGGTCGGGCGTTCCATGGCCGGCAATCATATAGGTCGCCACTGTCCAGGGCGCGCCGCAGAAGCCGATCAGAGTGGTTTCCTCAGGCAGTTTTGCGCGCAACCGGCGAACCGTTTCATAGACCGGTTCGAGATTCACGTGAAACACATCGCTTTCCAGAGCCGCAATCTCGGCGACCGAGATCGGCGTCAAAATCGGCCCTCTTCCCTCTTCGAAGCGCACATCACGGCCAAGCGCATGCGGAACGACAAGGATGTCGGAGAACAGGATCGAGGCGTCGAAGCCGAAGCGCTCGATCGGCTGCAGCGTCACTTCGACGGCAAGGTCGGGATCATAGCAAAGGTCGAGGAACGAACCGGCGCGCCTGCGTGTTTCACGATACTCCGGCAGATAGCGCCCAGCCTGGCGCATCATCCAGAGCGGAGGCGGAAAATGAGCCTCGCCCTTGAGGACGTCCAGCATGATCCGGCTTTTGGGCATCGAGCGCTCGCCTCTCCCAGCCTGCCTATAATCTTAAAGATTCTTATATCTAAGATTCTTCTGATTCTAAGAGTCTGTTGGTTGTGGTGGTTGTCACCTGTCCCGCTTTGCCCCGAAAAACACCAGCAAGCATATTGTCGCGCGCTTCGTTCTCCCGGATGTAGGGTTCTGGGGATTGTTCGGAATCCGCCACTGGAGTCAAAGCCTTAGGATGCTCCGGGAAAAGCTAGCTCTGTGGACAGCCGAGGCACAAGAAAACCGGTCCCCAGACTTGTCCCCAGCCGCCCGACGAGACTGACAGCACAGCGAATTGTGGACAAACTGCCATCTGATACAGTCGCCTCCGACCGGCCTCTCTTTCTGTCCCGGTTTATCCACACAAGCCCACAGCCCCAGGTGTCCCCTGTGAACAAACCCCAGAGCTTCTTTCACCTGCACCTGATTTCCGACGCGACCGGCGAAACGCTGCTCGCCGCCGGGCGCGCGGCTTCGGCGCAATACAAGGACGCGCGCGCCATCGAGCACATCTACCCACTGATCCGCACCGAAAAGCAGGTGGCCAAGGTGTTCGAGGATATCGAGGAGGAGCCAGGCATCATCCTCTATACGGTCGTCGACCAGAAGCTGGCGCGCGGCATTGACGAGCGCTGCGCCACCATGGGCCTGCCCTGCGTCTCGGTGCTGGAGCCGGTGCTCACCGTCTTCCAGTCCTATCTCGGCACCCCGGCCGGCCGGCGCGTCGGTGCGCAGCACGTCCTCGACGCCGAATATTTTCGCCGCATCGATGCGCTCAATTTCACCATGGAGCATGATGACGGCCAGCTGCCGGCCAATATGGACGATGCCGATATCGTGCTGATCGGCATATCACGGACATCGAAGACGCCGACCAGCATCTATCTCGCCAATCGCGGGATCAAGACCGCCAACATCCCGATCGTGCTCGGCGTGCCGGTGCCGGAAAGCCTGGTCAGCGCCTCGAAGCCGCTGATCGTCGGGCTGATCGCCACCGCCGAGCGCATCTCGCATGTCCGCCAGAACCGCATCCTCGGCAACAGCAGTACCTACGAGGCATCGGACTATGTTGACCGCGCCGCCATCACCGAGGAGCTCGCCTACGCCCGCCAGATCTGCACGCGACATGGCTGGCCGATGATCGATGTCAGCCGCCGCTCGATCGAGGAAACGGCGGCGGCGATCGTTGCCCTGCGGGGGAAGACGCGCTAGGGCAGACGAGACAAGTGAGCATTCCGTCACGCACCCCTCATCCGACCTCGCTTCGCGAGGCCACCTTCTCCCACAAGGGGAGAAGGAAGAGCCTGGCGCCGGCGCCCCGCAAAGACCATCGGTTGGCGATTTGCGGCAGCGTCAACGCAGCACTTCCCTTCTCCCCTTGTGGGAGAAGGTGGCCGAGCGCAGCTCGGTCGGATGAGGGGTGCGTGACGGAACGCCAACCCTGGTAAACAAGCATGACCGAAAAAATCATCCTCGCCTCAGGCAGCCCATTCCGCAAGGCGATGCTCCTCAATGCCGGCATCGACGTCGAAGCGGTGCCCGCCGAGGTCGACGAGCGCGCGCTCGAGGCGCCTTTGCAAAACAGCGGTGTTTCGCCCGAGGATGTCGCGCTGATACTGGCCGAGGCCAAGGCCACGGAGGTCAGTGAGCGCAGGCCCGGTGCGCTGGTGCTCGGCTGCGACCAGACTTTGTCGCTTGGCGACGAAGTGTTCCACAAGCCGGCCGACATGGAAGGCGCGCGCCGCCATCTCCTGGCGCTGTCGGGCAAGACCCATCAGCTCAACAGCGCCGCCGTGCTGATGCGCGACGGCAAGGTGTTATGGCGCCATGTCGGCATCGCCGGCATGACCATGCGCAAGCTCGACCCTGGCTTCATCAGCCGCCATCTCGCCCGTGTCGGCGCCAAGGCGCTGGCCAGCGTCGGCGCCTACCAGATCGAAGGCGAAGGCATCCAGCTGTTCGAGAAAATCGAGGGCGACCATTTTACGATTGTCGGCCTGCCGCTTCTTCCGCTGCTGGCGGAACTGCGCACGTTGGGGGCCATCGATGGTTGAGGCAACGAAAAAGGCCTTCGTCACCGGCCATCCGATCAAGCATTCGCGCTCGCCGAAGATCCATGGCCACTGGCTGGCAAAACATGGCATCGACGGCAGCTACGAGGCGATCGATGTGGCGCCGCAGGATTTCGCCGAATTCATCGCGACATTGCAGGCGGCTGGTTATCGCGGCGGCAATGTCACCATTCCGCATAAGGAAGCTGCCTTCGCGCTTGCCCACCGCCGCGACCAGGCGGCCGAAGAGATCGGCGCCGTCAACACGCTGTGGTTCGAGAACGACGTCCTGTGGGGCGGCAACACCGATGGCCACGGTTTTGCCGCCAACCTCGATGATTACGCGCCGGGCTGGGCGGACGCGGGCCCTGCCGTGGTACTCGGCGCCGGCGGCGCGTCCCGCGCCGTTATCCAGGCGCTGAAGCAGCGCGGTGTTCGTGACATCCGCATCGTCAACCGCACCCTTGCCCGGGCGCAGGAATTGCGCGATCGTTTCGGCGCCGGTGTCTCGGCGCATGGCACGGCGGCGACCAATGAGCTGCTGGCCGATGCCGGTCTGCTGGTCAACACCACGGCAGTCGGCATGGTCGGCAATGAAGGCCTCGCCGCCGATCCGGCCCTGCTGCCGGACCATGCTATCGTCACCGACCTCGTCTATGTGCCGCTGGAGACGCCGCTGCTTGCCGCCGCGCGCGCCAGGGGGCTGAAGACGGTCGACGGGCTCGGCATGCTGCTCAACCAGGCCGTACCCGGCTTCGAACATTGGTTCGGTGTCAGGCCGCAGGTGACGGCTGAGCTCCGCGCGATCATCGTTGCCGATCTGGTGCCGAAACCATGATCGTGCTCGGCCTCACCGGCTCGATCGGCATGGGCAAGTCGACGACGGCAAAGATGTTCGCCGAGGCGGGCGTGCCGGTCCATGATTCCGACGAGGCGGTGCATCGCCTCTATTCGGGCGCGGCGGCGCCTTTGGTCGAGGCCGCCTTTCCCGGCACCACGGTTGGCGGCGTGGTCGACCGCGCAAAGCTTGGCGCGCGCGTGCTTGGCGATACAGCCGCGCTGGAGCGGCTGGAAGCGATCATCCACCCGCTGGTCCGCGCCGATGCCGATGCCTTCCTGGCCAGGCATCGTAACGCGGGCGAATCGATCGCCGTGCTCGACATTCCGCTGCTGTTCGAAACCGGCGGCCGCAACCGCGTCGACAAGGTCGTCGTCGTCACCGCGCCCGCCGAAGTGCAGCGCCAGCGCGTGCTGGCGCGGCCGGGCATGACGGAAGAAAAACTGGCGGCGATCCTGGCCAAACAGGTGCCGGATGAGGAGAAACGCCGGCTGGCGGATTTCGTCATCGACACCGGCCAGGGGCTCGACGTCGCGCGGGCGGCTGTTGCGGCGATCATTGCCGAACTCCGGGGATAAGTCCGGCGAAGCCAGTTACTGACGCCACCGTGTCAGCATTGCCCATTGCCATTTTGTTCCGGTGTCATGATTCTGCTCCTTTGGAGCGACTGATTCGATGCGCGAGATCATCTTCGATACGGAAACCACCGGCCTTGATTCGCGCGACGACCGCGTGATCGAGCTGGGCGGCGTCGAGCTGGTCAACCGTTTCCCGACCGGCAGGACGTTCCACCACTATATCAACCCGCAGGGCCGAGCGATCCATGAGGAGGCGCAGGCGGTGCACGGCATCAGCACGGCCGATCTCGCGGGCAAGCCGACCTTCGCCGAGATTGCACAGGAGTGGCTGGACTTCACCGATGGCGCCAAGCTGGTCGCCCACAACGCCACTTTCGACATCGGCTTCCTCAATGTCGAATTCGGCCGGCTCGGCCATCCCGTCGTCGATCCCGGCCGTGTCGTCGACACGCTGGCGCTGGCGCGCCGCAAGCACCCGATGGGTCCCAACTCACTTGATGCGCTCTGCCGGCGCTACGGCATCGACAACACCAAGCGCACCAAGCACGGCGCGCTGCTCGATTCCGAATTGCTGGCCGAGGTCTATATCGAGCTGATCGGCGGCAAGCAGGCGGCGCTTATCCTCGACAGCGCCACCGCGCCGGCGCAGGGCGAAAATGTCAGGCACATCGAGATCATCGCCGCCGAGCGCCCGCGGCCGCTGCTGCCGCGCCTGACCGACGCGGAACGCGCGGCGCACGCCGCCATGGTCGCCACGCTCGGCGAAAAGGCGCTGTGGCTGAAGGCCAAATCATCCGAAGCAAGCGCTGCGGCGTCGTAGGACAAACCGGCACGGGCGCGCAGTCCTCAATACGGCCACTCACCCCGTCCAAGCGCCGCTATTATAGCAATGATCCGCGCGAACGCCTCGGCCGCGGTCGGCACCGTGCTGCGGGCGCGCAGAAAACTGTGCACCAGGCGCTTCTCCTCATGCCACCACGCCTTGCCGCCGGCCGCAACGATGCGGTCACGGTAAGCTTCGCCATCCGACGACAGCGGATCGCACTCGGCTGAGATGATCACCGTCGGCGGCAGACCGGAAAAGTCGCTGTCGCGCAGGGGGGAAAATGTCGGATCGTCAGGCGATTGCCGCTTGGCCAAGCGGACGTCGCGGTAGAAGGCGATGTCGCCGACGGACAGCAGCGGTGCCTCGGCATGCTCAACATAGGAGCCGGCGCCCTCGTCGCCGGTGAGACCGGGATAGATCAGCACCTGGCCGACCGCCGTGCGGGCATGCCGGCGCGTCGCCTGCGCCACGGCCGCGGCAAGATTGCCGCCGGCGCTCTCGCCGCACAGCACCAGCGGCAGGCCTGACGTCTCCGCCGCCCAAGCAAACGCTGCCATCGCATCGTCGAAAGCGGCGGGGTGGACATGCTCGGGCGCCAGCCGGTAGTCGACCGACACCAAGTCGAAGCCGGTGCCGGCGCAGATCTCGGCGCAGATGTCGTCATGGCTGTCGAGGTTACCCAGAATAAATCCGCCGCCATGGAAATAGAGCACCATGGCCCGCGCCGCCTTGCCGACAAGCTGGTAGTGGCGGATCGGTATGCCGTGACCCGAAGCGGCGACCAGGCCGTCACTGGTCTTGACCCCCGGGGGACGGCCCCGATCGAAAGCCCGGCACATCCGGTCATAGACTTCGCGCTGCTTGTCGATCGGCAGGCCGATGATCTCAGGCGGATACCAGGCGTTCACCGCATCGATATAGGCCCACAGCGCCGGGTCGAGCCGTGTTTCATATTTGCCGCGGCTGGTCATGTCGGTCTGCTGTCATAGGTCGGCGTAGAGCGCCGCCGCATTGTCGAAGGTGAAGCGCAGCGGCACCGAGCCCTCGACCTGCCAGGCGGTGACCGTCTCACCAGCCAGCAGGCGGCAGGCGCCGTCCGTGTCGGTGACGGCGCCACCATAGAGCCGGTTGGCAAGGTTGAGGATGCCGGTCTGGTGCATCGCCGCGCTGCCGCTGCCGCAGGCGTCCTTGACCAAGAGCACGCGAAATCCCTTTGTCACGGCGTCCTTTACGGTGGCGTCGATACAGGCCTCGGTCCAGACGCCGGCAATCACAAGCCATTCGACGCCGGAAGCCCTGAGCTGATCGGCGCCGGGACCGGTGCGAAAGGCGCTGGCCTCGGCCTTGATCAGCAGCGCCTCGTCCCCGGCCGGCGCCACCTCATGGCAGACCTCGGTCAGCGGATCGCTCTTGTCTGAAAACGCCGATTTGCCGTCGGCGCCAACGGGATGAAAGGGCCGGTCGTGCTTGTCGAGATCGACAATATAGGCCCAGTGCTGGAGCGGCACATTGTTGGCGCGCGCCGCCGCCTGCAGGCGCTGGACGTTGGCGAGGATGTTGCCATAGCCCTCGACCAGATAGCGCGGGTCCTGCCGGTGCTCTTCCTGCAGGTCGATGAACACGGCGGCGACGGTGCCGCGCTTGATGGCGATAGGGGATTTCATGCTGCGCCTTCTTCCATCTGCCGGCGGGACAGGGAGGGAACGAGGCGCTCGTTATGAGCGTTGGTTGCCAGCATCAAACCTGCTTCTCCAGAAACTCATCCTCATAGGGAAAGCGCGACAGGAGCTCCGTACCCGTTTCGGTGATCAGGATCTCGTCCTCCAGCTTGACGCCCTCGCGGCCGCCCTTCTCGCCAATATAGCTTTCCACGCTCACCACCATGCCTGGCACGATATGGCCGTCGCGGCCATAGGTCTCGTAATCCATGGCATGCGCGATGAACGGCGTCTCGCCATGCATGCCGACGCCGTGCATGACCGAGGTGTAGCGCTGGTCGACGAAGCGGTCGGGGATCTTCCAGGCCTTCTCGGCGATCTCGCGAAATGCCATGCCGGGTTTGACGATCGAAATATTGTGCTGCACCTGGTCATGCGCCATGCGGTAGAGCGATTTCTGGTAATCGGTCGGCTTGCCCGGTCCGCAGCGGAAGGTGCGCGAAAAGTCGGAATAGTAGCCGTAGCAGCCGATCGTGTCGGTATCGAGCGCCAAAAGTTCGCCCGGCCGGATCTTGCGGCCGCTCGCCTCGTTGAACCATGGATTGGTGCGCTGGCCTGATGTCAGCAGCCGCGTCTCGATGAACTCGCCACCCTGGCGGATCACCTCGCCATACATGATGGCAAACAGCTCGTTTTCGGAAACGCCGGGCTTGATCGCCTCGCGCACCGCATAGACGGCGGCTTCAGCGCCGGCCATCGACACCTGCAGGCATTTGACCTCCTCGGGCGTCTTCACGGCGCGCACCGCCAGGATCTCGCCCTGGCAATCCTTGACCGCGCAGCCGCGCTTTTCCAACGCCAGTGCCTGCAGATGGCTGCAGCGGTCGAGCCCGAGCTTCATCGAGCCGCCGCCATGTTTCTTCAGGAGTTCGGCGATCTCGTCGGCGAAGGGGCCGGCGGTTTCGTCGTCGCGGCCGGAGACCGACGACCAGACGAGCTTGGAAGGACGCGCCTCGTCGATCGTGTCGAGCACCATCGAGACATGGTAGCTCTGCGGATACTCGAACAGCACGATCGGCCCATCGGTCGGGATGAAGAAATAACGGGTCGAATTGCGCAGGAAGTAGCCGAACATGTTGCGCGAGCCGGTGGCGTAGCGCTGGTTGTAGGGATCGAACAGCACCACCCCGCCATAGCCGGCCTCGCGCATCCAGCCGCGCAGTTTGGCCAGCCGGCCTTTGCGCAGAGCGTCGGCATCGATGAAGGACGGCTCGGTGTCCGACAGCCACATGCCGCCCGCCGGATCGGCCGCGGCGGGGTGGCGCATGCGGTCCTTGAAGTCGACGTCCTCGGTGCTGTCGGGGTCGAATACGACGATGCTCATGGGGGCCTGGCCTTGGGTCTGTTGCAAGGTCAGACCATGGCGCAGGAGGCATCGAAGGATTGTGCGGAAAACCGCGTTTGTTGTGCGGGATACCGCTGGGGATAAGAGATGCAGGTGCCAAGCGCCCCCCTCTGTCCTGCCGGACATCTCCCCCTCAAGGGGGGAGATTGGCGGCTTTGGCCTCATCGCCTTTTTTCTTCATCGCAGAAAATTGGCGAATGCAGAAGTGCAGCTAATCTCCCCCCTTGAGGGGGAGATGTCCGGCAGGACAGAGGGGGGCGATGCCCCACCAACATCAACAAGATTACGCCTGCCGAAAGCTAATGCCGCCTCGCCAGTTTCGGCGGATGCCCGTGTTCCTCGCGAAAAGCCCGGGCAAAGCTCGACATCGAGGCAAAGCCGCAGGCCAGCGCCACGTCGCGCACGGCGAGCGTCGAATGCGCCAGGAGGTCGGCGGCGCGCTTCAGCCTGAGCCGCCGGTAATAGCCGTTGGGCGAGATGGCGAGCTCGGAGCGGAAGGAGCGTTCGAGCTTGTCGGAGGACACGCCGAGCCGAGCCGTCAGCTCCGCCATGCCGAGCCGCTCCTCGACCGCATCCTCCATGATGGCGATGGCCGACAGCACCAGCTCGTTCTGCACGCCGGTGCGCAGCCTGAGCGGCATCAGCTTGCGGTCGACGCTGGAACGCAACTGGCTGTGCACGAACCATTCGGCGACGCCGGCGGCAAGCTCGGCGCCATAGTCGCGGGTGATGATCTCCAACATCATGTCGAGGCTGCCGACGCCGCCGGCCGAGGTGAACCGCTTGCGGTCGATGACATAGAGGTCGCGCCGCAGTTCGATGTTGGGGAACGCCTCGGTGAAGGCGGCCTGGCTGGTCCAGTGCAAGGTGCAGGCATGGCCGTCGAGCAGGCCGGCCCGCGCCAGGAAAAACGCCGCATCCGCCACCGCGCCGATATGGGCGCCATTGCGCAGGCTGCGGCGGATCCAGCTCGCCGCATCCTCGGCGACGAGATGATCGGCATCACCGCCCGAGCAGACGACGATACGGTCGACCTTTGGCGCGTCCTCGGCATAAAAACCCGGCTGGATGACGACGCCGTTCGAGGCCTCGACAGCCCCTCTCGTGCCGCCGACGATGATCCAGTGATAACACTGCCGCTTCGCCAGGATGTTGGCCGCACGCAGCGGCTCGATGACCGAACTGAACGCCATCATCGGAAAGCCGGGGAAGACCAGCACCGCGAAGGTCAGGGTCTCGGTGGGCTTTTGGGGTTCGCGCATCGCCATGGGCGCTACATCTCGGGCGAATGAGGTTTTGGGTCAACGGTAATTGGCGACCGATGCGCGAAGCGCGGTTTGCTTTGGCCGTCGGGACGGCGGTGAAAAAGTTCGTGTGACGTCGGTGGGACAGCACCCCCCTCTGGCCTGCCGGCCATCTCCCCCGCAAGGAGGGAGATTGGCAGCTTGGACGCCGCCGCTCGTCTTGCAACGTTCGAGATTGGCGAAAGCGGAAGTGACATCTAATCTCCCCCCTTGCGGGGGAGATGTCCGGCAGGACAGAGGGGGGTGTGAAGGATCGCTACAGAACCAGTTTACCTTGCGCCGTAGCATCCGTGAATCGGCCGAAGAACCAACGCATGGTTTGCCACTCAGCCCCCCAGCGCCTGCTCCAGATCAGCAATCAAATCATCGCTATCCTCGATCCCCGCCGATAACCTGACCAGCGAATCCGATATGCCGATCTCCGTCCGCTTCTCCGCCGGGATCGACCCATGCGTCATCAGCGCCGGGAGTTCGATCAGGCTTTCCACGCCGCCAAGGCTTTCGGCCAGCGTGAACAATTGCGTGCGTTCGAGGAAGCGTTTTGTCCCGGCGAGGTCGCGGTCGAGCACGGCAGAGATCATGCCGCCGAAGGCATGCATCTGCTGAACAGCGATGGCATGCTGCGGGTGGCTGGCGAGGCCGGGATAGATCACCCGGCGCACATCATTTCGCGCTTCCAGCCACTGCGCGATCTTCAGCCCGTTGTCGGAATGGCGCTCCATGCGGAGCGCCAGGGTCTTCAGGCCACGCAGCGCCAGGAAACTGTCGAACGGGCCCGATATGGCGCCGATGGCGTTCTGCAGGAATTTCAGCTGGGTAGCGAGCTCCTTGTTGTCGCCGACGACGGCGACGCCGCCGACCATGTCGGAATGACCGTTGAGATACTTTGTCGTCGAATGCACGACGATATCGATGCCGAGTTCCAGCGGCCGCTGGATATAGGGGCTGCAGAACGTGTTGTCGGCGACCGTGAGAATCCCCTTGCGTTTGGCCAGCGCGGCGACGCCTTCGAGGTCGACGATGCGCAGCAGCGGGTTGGTCGGGGTCTCGACCCAGAGCAGCTTCGTCTCCGGCCGGATCGCCGCCTCGACCGCGGCAAGGTCGGTGAAGTCGACGAAGGAGACCTGGAGACCCGCCGAGCGCTTGCGCACCCGCTCCATCAGCCGGAAGGAGCCACCATAGATGTCGTCGGTGGCAACGATATGCGCGCCGCTGTCGAGCAGCTCCAGCACCGTCGAGATCGCCGCCAGGCCGGAGGCAAAGGCGAAGGCGGCGGTACCGCTTTCGAGATCGGCCACGGCGCGCTCGAAGGCGAAGCGCGTCGGGTTCTGGCTGCGGGCGTATTCGAACCCCTTGTGCACGCCGGGCGACTGCTGGCCGTAGGTCGAGGTGGCATAGATCGGCACCATCACCGCACCGGTCAGCGGGTCGTGGCTCTGGCCGCCATGGATGGTGCGCGTCGAAAAGGCCAGGCGGTTCTTGCCCGATGATGATGGGCCGGCCGGCGGGGTATGTTTGGTCATCGTGCGCGCCTCAGATGGTTGATCAGGTCGATGCGGGTGATCAGGCCGACGAACTCGTCGCCGTCGAAGATGATGGCGACCTCGTTGCGGTCGAACACCGGCAGCAGCGCATCCAGCGTCTGGCTGGCCTGCAGCGTGTGTAGGTTGGAGGTCATCGCCGTGCGCACCGGGCCGTTGAAACGCTCCCAGCGTCCGTCATAGGGACCGTCGACCTTGGCGAGAATATCGCTTTCGTCGACGATGCCGACGAGCTTGCCATTGTCGAGCACCGGCAGCTGCGAAACATCGGAGCGGCGCATGCGGCCATAGGCGTTGAGCAGGCTTTCATCCGGGCCGACATAGACGGTGTCGCCGGTGCGGTGCGAGCGCATGACGAGGTCGCGCAGGTCGCCATGCTGCTCGTGCTCGGCCAGGCCCTGTTCGGCCAGCCAGAAATCGTCGAACACCTTGGACAGATATTTGTTGCCGCTGTCGCAGACGAAGGTGACGACGCGTTTAGGCACCGTCTGCTCGCGGCAATAGCGCAGGGCGGCCGACAACAGCGTGCCCGACGAGGAACCCGCCAGGATGCCTTCGCGCGACAGCAGATCGCGCACCGCCAGCATGCTTTGCTTGTCCGTGATCGAATAGGCCTTCTTGACCAGCGACAGATCGGCATTGGGCGGCACGAAATCCTCGCCTATGCCTTCCACCGTCCAGCTGCCGGCCTCTTCCATCTTGCCGGTCTTGATCAGCGGCGCCAGCACCGAGCCGACCGGATCGGCCAGCACCATTTCGGTCTTGGGCGAGACTTTCGCGAAGTAGCGGCCAAGCCCGGTCAGCGTGCCGCCCGAGCCGACGCCGACGACCACCGCGTCGACATCGCCATCGAGCTGCGAAAAGATTTCCGGGCCGGTGGTCGTCTCATGCGCCAGCGGATTGGCCGGGTTGGCGAACTGGTTGGCGTAGAAGGCACCGGGCACTTCCGCCGCGATCTTCTCGGCCATGTCCTGGTAATATTCGGGATGCCCCTTGCCGACATCGGAGCGCGTCATGCGCACTTCGGCGCCCAGTGCGCGCAGATGCTGGATCTTTTCGCGCGACATCTTGTCGGGCACCACCAGCACGATGCGATAGCCCTTGGGGATGCCGACCTGGGCAAGGCCAAGGCCGGTATTGCCGGCGGTCGCCTCGACGATGGTGCCGCCGCGCTTGAGCTTGCCTTGCTTTTCGGCGGCGGCGATCATCGACAGCGCGATGCGGTCCTTGATCGAGCCGCCCGGATTCTGGCTTTCCAGCTTGATGAACAGCCGGCATTTGCCGGTGTCGAACTTGGTCAGCTCGACCACCGGCGTCTGGCCGATCAGGTCGAGAACCGAGGCATAAGGTGGGCGCAGGCGGGATGTTGCGCTGTCCGAGGGGCCGCTGTCAGGCGCGGCGACCTTCTGCTCGCTCATTCAGATGCTCCATGATCAAGCGACCGCCTCGGGGGCAGAGCGGCAGCGTAGCCTCTTTTCCAGCCGTTTGTCGCGGGAAAGAAGATAGAACGTGCCAATCAGCCGGCCAGACGGGGAATGAAATTCCAAGCGGCACCGGCTTGCCCCGTCCGGCGCCCAAGGCCGGGCCTCCGTCAGGTGCTATATGATGGCGGCCTGGCCTTCGATCTCGATCAGGAAATCCGGATTGGCGAGGCCGAGCACGCGTATGCCTGTCACCACCGGCGGCGGCCCGCGATCCGCCCAGAACGCCATCCAGGCGCCGAAGGCCGGCCTGATATCGGCATCGCCGACAATGTAGATCGACAGGCGGACGAGGTCTTCCAGCCTGGCGCCGCCGGCTTCGAGCACCATCGCCAGATTGGCGAGCGCCTGCTTGGTCTGTACGGCGATGTCGCCCTTGCCGACGATCCGGCCATCGGCGTCGACGCCGTTCTGGCCGCCGATCAGCACGAGGCGGGCCGAGGCGGGCAGCGCCACGCCTTGCGAATAGGCCGGATTGCTGTGCATGCCCTTCGGGTTCAGCCGCTCGATACCCATTCCCGTCTCCTCTTCGCTGGATGCCGCGCGCCACGAAAGGGCAACCGGCCGGCTCATTCAACGAACCATCTCGTTCGTTGAAGCCGCCATTTTCGACATGCTAGCCGAACGAGATGCCAGGCGGAACACACGAGCCGCGCGATCCTGACATCCCAGGAGGAGACAGCCGATGAAGATCATCGCCTATGACAACTTCAAGCCCGGCGTCACACTCGAGGAGCTAAAGCCCTATCTGCGCGACGAGGTCTCGAACGTCTGGCGGCTGTGGAAGGCCGGCATCGTGCGCGAAAACTATGCCCGTGCCGATGTCGGCGGCGTCATCATCGTTTTCGAGCTCGACAGCGTCGAGGAAGCCAGGCGCTACACCGACGATTTCCCGCTGTCGAAGGCAGGGCTGCTCGAATGGCATTTCCTCGCCTTCGATCCGGCTCCCCTGCCGCTCGAATATCTGTTCGACCCCGACGTCGACATCGCCCAGCCCTGGGACCGGACCGCGGCATGATCCGGTCGAGCGAAGGCATCGAGATCCCGGCCAGCCTGGCCGAATGGTGCGATCCGCACCGCATGGCGCTGGTGGTCTATGATATGCAGGTCGGCATCTGCCGCCAGGTCGCCGGCGCGGCCGACATCGTCGAGCGCATCGGCATCGTGCTCGATGCCGCCCGCTCGGCCGGCATGCGTGTGGCGTTCACGCGCCACCTCTCACTGCCGCGCAAATGGATGGGCGCCACCCAATTGCGCACTGCCATGGCCTGGCAACGGCGCGACAGCCCCGACATGGTCGAGCCGTGGTTTTTGGCCGACGCCGAAGCCACGCGAATTGTCCCTGAACTGGCGCCCCGCGCCGATGAAGCGGTGTTCGACAAGCTGACCATGTCGGCCTTCGATTCCACCGCACTTGGCTTTGCGCTCGGCGATTGCGGCGTGCGTGCCGTCGCCCTTGCCGGCATCGCCATGGAGATCGGCATCGAGCCGACCGTCCGCCAGGCGACCGACAACGGCTTTACGGCTGTGGTGATCGAGGACACTTGCGGCTTCGGCAACCGCGAAGCACGCGACCGTTCCATGGCGACGCTGCGTTTCCTCGGCGAGGCGGTCATCACCGACGTCGCCGGCTTTTGCGGCGCGCTTGCCGGCGCGGCTTGAGGGGCGAAACTTGCTAGGCCGCCGCCTCGATGTCGGTGCGGAAGCGCACGCCCTCGGCGCGGCCATGCACGCTGCCCCAGTCGTAGAGCGCCTGGAGCGCTTCGGCGAGATCGTGGCCGCGCTTGGTCAAGGCATAGCGCGCCTTGCCGTCGGGCGATGTCTCGAGCACGACGAAGCCGATCTCGACGAGGTCGGCGAGCCGCTGCGTCAGCATCTTGTCGGACAGCGAGGGGATCATCCGCCGCAGTTCGGAATAGCGCAGCGGCCCTTGCTTGATCCGCGCGATGATCACCGTTTTCCATTTGCCGCCGAGCGCATCGAGCGCGAACTCGACCGGGCAGCCATAGAGTCTACCGCGTTGTGTCATGCACCGATCCTAGGCAAGGCGCCGCCGCGACGGAAGCGGATTTTGCCCCGCCATGTGGCCAGATTGCCGGGCCCGGCTTTGTCGGCGAGAGTTTCATAAGGAGAGAGCGAAGATGAGTGTCAGGGATGCCAATCCGGTCGATGCGCGCCGGCCGAAACGTGTGGCCATCGTCATCGCCAATCCGGCCGTATCGACCACGACCGGATGGCCGGTCGGCTTCTGGTGGAGCGAGCTGACCCATCCTTGGTTCGCCTTCACCGAACGCGGCTATGCGGTGGACATCTTTTCGCCCGAGGGCGGGCGATGCGAGGCCGACGCGCTGAGCGACCCGCGCGATCCCTCGGGCTATTCCGAGACCGATCTCATCTCGCTCGGCTTCCTGTCGAGCCCGAAACTGGCGACCCTGGTCGAGACCACGCGGCCGGCGGCGGAGATCGATGTTGACGGCTTCGACGCCATCGTCGTCGCCGGCGGCCAGGCGCCGATGTTCAGCTATGAGCGTGCAACAGACCTGCAGCGGACCTTTGTCGCCTTCCATGAAGCGGGCAAGGTGACGGCCGCACTCTGCCACGGCACCGCCATCCTGCGTTACGCCAGACGCGCCGACGGCTCGCTGCTCGCCGCCGGCAAGACGGTGACCGGCTTCGCCAATGCCGAGGAGGATTTCGCTGACAACGCGACCTGGGCGATGGGCGCGCTCGAGCGCGGAAAGCATCTGATGCCCTGGCGCATCGAGGATGAGTTGAAGGCCATCGGCGCCAACTATGTCCAGGCGGGGCTGTGGCGCGGCTTTGCCGTGCGCGACGGCAATTTGATCACCGGCCAGCAGAATTTTTCCGGCGCCGAAACCGCGCGCCTGGTGTGCGAGGCACTGGGCGGTTGAGCGCCGCCGGCGCCTAACCCAGCAACTGCTTGCTCAGCCTGGCGCACTGGACGCGGATGTCGGGGATGGCGTCGATCTCGAAGAAGGTGCCGCGCGTCAGCGGGCCGACGGCGAGGATTTTGCGCGAGACCGTGCCGTCGCCGGCGATGATCTCGCAATTGGCCGAGACGTCGAGGCCGATGCGCATCGGGTCCGGCCGCGCGAGCCCGCGGTCGACCAGCGAGCGCACGACGCTGTTCGACGAGGTCGAAATGTCGCGCACGATCCCCGAGCAATCATAGATGCGGGCGACGTCGAAAGTCTCGACGAGCTGGCTGTGGCGCGACTGGACGTCGACGCTGAAAGTCTCGCCCGGTGCGATCCTGACGACGCGGCCGGCAACAAGCCGGATGCGGCCGGATTGCACGGCGTCGGTCACCTTGGCGTAGACTTCCGGCGCCATGCGATGGCGATGGATGTCCCACCAGGCCTTGGTGTGCTCGACGAAGCGACGCTTGGCCGAAGCCGGCCAGTTCTGCCAGATTTTTTGGTTGAACGGCCTGAGACCATCGACCACGTCGCGCCAGTCGATGCCGGCCTTCTGGTTCTCGCGGATCAGGTCTCGGAACCAGCCGACGAAGTAGGAAAGCTGGGTGCCGAGCGGGATGTCGGCGACGTCGAGCTTGATCGGATTGCCCTTGCGGTGCGGCGACGGCAGCAGGCCGCGCCGGGACACGGCGACAATCTCGCCCGTGTGGCCGCGCTGTTCCAGCGCCAGGAACGCGTCGACCATGCTGAGGCCGGTGCCCAGCACCATGACGCGACTTTCGGGGTCGAGCGCCGTGTCGGCCTCCGAGCCCATGCGGATCGCATGGCCCTGCGCCGGCTGTTCGTCATGGCCGGTGGCGAGTATGGCCAGATGGGCGACGACGCTGGTGCCGTTGGCAAGCGCCACCTCGACGCCGGAGGCGGTCGGCGTGATCGACAGGCTCTCTTCGTGGATCAGGCGCAGCCGCCCGCTCGGCTGTTCGCGCGCTTCGAGCTCGTCGAGCAATTCGCCGAGATAGCGGGCATAGAGGCTGCGCGGCGCGTAGAAAGGTGTCTGTGGCGTCTGCTCCGGGTCGACCAGGCCACGCCCCTGCAGCCAGCGCCAGAAATTGCCGGGATCGTCGGCATAGGCGCTCATGCCGGCCGCACTGACATTCAGCACATGCGCCGACAGCAGCGTCGAATAGGCGATGCCCTGGCCGAAATGCGGGCGCTTTTCGATCAGCGTGACTCGCAGATCCGGATTGGACGATTTCAGGAGATGCGCGGCCATCACGACGCCGCTGGCGCCGCCGCCGACAATGATGATGGAACTGGCGCGCCCGCTCATGCGCGCCTCCGCATAGTGCCAGGCGTCAGGCCTGGACCTTCACCGTGACTGGGAGTTCGTCGATGACGATGTCGCGCATCTCGGCGAGGCTGCGCTGGTCGAGCACCTCGGCGATCGCCTGCCGGACCTCGAGCATCAGATGACGGACTTGGCATGTCGCCTCGTTGCAGTCTTCACAGCGCTGATATTGGGTGCGGCTGGCGCAGGGAATTGGCGCCAGCGGCCCGTCGAGGACGCGCACGACATGGCCGACCTTGATCTCGTCGGCTGGGCGCGCCAGGCGGTAGCCGCCATCCTTGCCCTTGCGGCTCTGGACGAAACCGGCATTGCGCAATTCGCCGAGGATGGCGTCGAGAAATTTCTTCGGGATGTTGTTGCCGGTCGCGATGTCGTTGACGAAAGCCAGCTGCCCGGCCGGCATGTGCGCCAGATGGACCAGCGCCTTGAGGCCGTACTTGCCTTTTTTGGTGAGCATTGACCGAACGTTTCTCTGTCCTGCGATGGCCGGGCCATCCCTGCGAAACGCCTGGCGAGCCTCCCCGCCGCGCCCAAGCATCCATGACACATAAATTCTAGTGACATGATATACAAGCCGAGAAACGTTGAATTTGCTTCGTTTTCAAGCCGCGATAGCCATTTTGTCAGGCCTTTGTGCCAATAAGAGCACAGAAATGCATCTCGACGGCGACGAGGCGACAAATGGTTTCCCGCAGGACAGCAGTGCCTTGCGCCCAGTCCTGCGGTGGCGGGAGCCGATGCATGCCGTGAGCGATCAAGGTTATGGAATGCTCGCTCATCGTCACCTCCAACTCCCTCATGTCGATAAGGATACTATACTTACCCTCGAACACGCGGAACGGCTTGTCAATTCCGCAGCTGTTTGGAGCATGGATTTACCGAACAAGCTGGCGAAAGCGAATTCCTGTTCCTGTCGAAAGCACAGGCGTCGGCAGCCGTCGAGGCTGGGATTGCGAACCCCATTCCGATTTCCGTGCCGTCAGAACTTCACGTTGAGATCGACTTTGGCGCCGTTGTCGGTGGCGCCGCCGCCGAACTGGCCGGAATAGGACAGGCCGAGCGTCGCGTTGGCCGTCATCTTCAGGTCCAAGCCGGCTTCGACGACGGCGGCATCCCTGGCGATAGGCACGCCGGCGATGGTGAAGGCGTCGCCGCCGGCAAAGGCAAAGGTCGAGGTCGGCGTGACATCGCCAAAGGCATGGCGCCAGCCGAGCATGCCACGCGCCGTCGCATTGATGCCGCCCAGCGCAAATTCGGTCGAGCCGCGCAGGCCGAGCGTGGTGAAGGTGGCATCGGTGGTCGAGCCGGCACTGGTCAGTGCGGCAGCACCGCCCGTTTCGGTGAAACCGTCAGCGTGCACGCTGACATAGGCAAGGTTGGCGAAGGGCTCGAACTTGATTTGTCCGGCATCGGCCTTGTAGGCGAGTTCGCCAAAGACCTGCGCGGTGCCGGCGTCATAGTCGGCCGAGAGCCCATCCGTGAAGCCGTTGAAAGCAACCGAGCGATGTGTCGAGATGCTGCTCCAGCTGTAGGCGGCGCCAGTACGGAAGGCGATGGCGCCCCAGTTGGTGCCGCCATAGAGGCCGAGGTGATAGTTGTCGCTGGAACCGGACGAGTTTCGATCATCGGCGTCGAAGGACGAATGGCTGTAGCCGGCGAGCAGACCGACGCGCCAGCCGCCGACTTGGCCGTCGGCACCAGCCAGCAGCCCCCCGGTCGAGCGATCGAAGGCGGCGGCATTGCCATCGCTGTCGGTATTGCCCCACGAGCCGAACGCCTGGCCCCAGACGGCGAAACGATCGGTATCGGCACCGACCATTTCAGGCCCGCCTTCGCCATAGGCCATGACCGGCAGGGCTGCGACGCTGCCGTCACCGAAGGCGGCTGAGATGCGGCTGGTGGCGGCATCACGGACGAAACGGCTGTCCTGCGCCAACATGCCCTTGGCCGAGGCATGGATCTCGCCCGAAAGCTGGTCGAAGGCTGCCTGGGCCTCGGCATCGGTCGCGAGGTTGGCAACGGCGCCGGATAGCACACTACCTGGAGCAAGACTGTCGGCACCTTCGGCAGTGGCGATCTGATTGGGGGTGATCGCCGCATCCGCGAAATCGCGCACCTGCGCCACGTCGAGATAGACGTTGTAATCGTCATAGCTGTCGATGACGCTGACGAATGCCGAGAGCGGCCCGGCATCGCCGCTGAGGCCGTCATACTCTCCCGTCCGCCCGCTGGTGGCGGTGAGGATCGTGTAGCGCGCGCCGAGCGTATAGCTGCCCGGCGCGGCCTCGACATCGAGCGTACCGCCCTGCAGATCGGCGGCACCAGTCACCACAATGCGGTCGCTGGTCGTTGCATCCAGTTGTACCGCATAGGTCGAGCCCGCGACCTGGGTGAACGTTCCTTTGACGTTAAGCGTGCCGATCGAGTTTCCCGGTGCGATCGTCCCTTCGACGCGTGTCGCTCCAGCCGTGCCGCCGCCGCCCAGCGCCGCGCCCGAACTCACCGTCGTCAGCGACGAGGCGGCGATCGAGCCATTGACGACAAGCTTGCCTTCCTCGACCGTCGTCGTGCCGAAATAGCTATTGGTTCCCGACAGGGTCAGCGTGCCGGTGCCGGTCTTCACCAGCGATCCCGCCTGTGTTGCCGGCAGCAATATTGGCGGCAAATTGCCGTCGCGGATCGCCCCGGAGATCGTGTCGTCGCTGCCGGACCCGCCTAAGACCATCGTACCGAAGTCGAGATCGACGTCGCCGGCGCCCGCGAGCGAGCCGACTTCAACCGGGGCGGCGTTGCCCTTCAGTGCGACCAGGCCGCCCGCCTCGTTCTGGACGGTCGTCGTCGTGCCGTTCGAATGGTCCGAGAACTGAAGCTGGCCATCATTCTCGACCGTGATCGTGCGCGAGCCTGCGTCGGTTGGTGTCGCCTGGTTGCCGGTGAAGGCAAGCACCGCCCCGCCCTTGACGTCCGCGTCACCGGTGCCAAGTGCGCCCGTCATACTCGCGATCAGCCTGCCACCCTCGACGATCGTGCCGCCCAGATAGCTGTTGGCATGCGAGAGGATGAGGCCGCCGGTGCCGGTCCGGATGAGCCGGCCCGTACCGGATATCGCGCCGGCCTGTTCTGGAATCGCGACGATGATGGGGCCAGGCTGCTCGTAGTCGAACCTGATGTCGCCCGTAATGTTCACGGCATTGGCGATAGTAAGGTCATCGAGGCCATACTGGATCGTCGTCCCGCCGGCGGCGCTCAACACACCGGCGCCAAGTGCATGGTCGTGCTCGAGCCTCAACGTGCCGGCTTCCAGGCTGGTGCCGCCGCCATAGCTGTTGTCGCCGCTCAGCACCAGCGTACCGGCGCCGGTCTTGGTCAGGCCGCCGCCGCCCGAGACGATGCCGTTCACCGTGAAGATCGTGCCGGCGGCCTGCGAAACCGTTCCGCCAGACGACAGCACAATGTCGCGGTTCGTGGCAAAGCTCGCCGTCGTCGCCAGCGTGCCGGTTTCGAGCGCGACGCCGCCAGCCGGATTGCCGAGATTGGTGTCGGCGCCGACGGACAGCGTGCCTTTCGATATCAGGACGCCGCCCGAAAAACTGTTGGTGCCGGAGAGCACGAGCGTACCCTCGCCATCGGCCGTCACGCCCCAGCGTTCATTGCCGGTGTAGGTGCCGGCGGGCGGGACATAGCCCTGCGCGACCACGCCGACCATGTCGTCGATATCGTCCGATATCGTCTGGGTTTCGCCCGCGCCGGGCTTGAACGAGAGGTTGCCGCTGCCTTGCAGGAAGATGCCGGAACCGAAGGCCTGGCTGCCGACACCGCCCGCCGCAACCGAATTGCCGTTGAGAGCGAGGTTTCCCTCGACGATCAGCTGGCCGCCCTGGCGCACGAATAGCGCGCCGCCCATGCCGGCACCGCTGCCATCGCCAAGGGCGACGCCATCTACGCCGCCGGGAGCCAGGCTGGAACTGGCTCCGCCCAGGCCACCGCTGCCGCCGAAGCCTGCCTGTCCGCCATTGCCGCCATTGCCCGAGATGTTTTGCGTGTGGAACGTCGTGTCGGTATCAAACTGTTTTGTCGACATCAATCCGCCAACACCGCCGGCGCCACCACCACCACCGAACCCGCCCGCACCACCCTCGCCACCGTTGCCGACGCTGACTGACGCGGTTCCCGGATCGTGCGCGGTTGCGAGATTCTGGCCGCCGGAGCCGCCTTGACCGCCACCGCCACCGAACCCTCCGACACCCCCGGCACCGCCCTTGCCGCCGTCCGCCGTGGCGTCGCCGCTTGTCGCGGTCACCTGCAGGGTTTGCCCCGCCGCACCGCCACCACCGCCGCCCCCTGTTCCGCCGGTGGCCCCGGCCGACCCATCCTGGGCGGTCCCGGCGATCGAGCCATCGTTGGTTATGGAAACCGGTGCCGGCGTCGTACCGCCGGTGCCGCCATTGGGCGAGCCGCCAACGCCGCCCTGGCCTGCCGAGTTATTGCCACCATCTCCAAGCATGCCCGCGCCGCCGGACCCGCCGCGGCCGGTGAACGCGGTGTTCGTGCTGGCCGCGCCACCCTTGGCCTGGTTGCCGGAAAGATCGACATTGCTGACGGTAACGGTTGCACCGTCATTGACGAACAGCGCTCCGCCAAGCCCCGCGCCAGCCCCGCCACCGTTGCTGGTGCCACCTTGTGCCAGTGTATCGGTGATCTTCAAGTCCTCGACGCGTACCGTGCCCGACGTCACGAAAAGTCCGCGATAGGCACCGCCGCCCGAAAGCGTGTGGCCGCCGCCGGAAATCGTCACATCGCTGTGCACCTCCGGCAGGTTGCCGCCGCCGCCCGCCGTCAGCGTGATGTCGTTGCTCAACGTTATGGTGTCGCCATTGGCGTGGCTGGCCAGCGCCGATCGCAGCTCTGCCTCGGTGCCAACCACATAGTTCGCAGCGAAGGCCGGCGTGACGAGGCAGCCGACCAGCGCGGTGGTTGCCAGAAGAAGCCTGGAGAGACGAAACTTTCCGCGCAGCCCGCCGGTCGAACGATCGAAGGCAGCGGCGTTGCCGTCACTGTCGGTATTGCCGCAGGAGCCGAACGCTTGGCGCAAGATAGCGAAACGATCGGTGTCGGCGGCAAGCATTTCCGGCCGGCCATCGCCATCGGCCATGACCGGCAGCGCCGCGAGGGGCGAAGTCCGCTGAGCTGCCCTGGTGAGTATGCGCGATGCGATGGAACGTCCGTTCAAATCCCGGCGATGCGACAAATCCAAACCCCCTTGGTCGTCCGGCGACGCCATCGACCGCCGCAAAACGGGGCCACGACAATGACGACCGGAACGCAGTGCAAAACCACTTCCGGGAATGGGATTAGGCGATGCGCGGGGGCTCGACGTCAGCCAATTGGTGGAGGCAGTTCATATTAGCCGCTCCTGACGGAGCACCCCGGCACTGCCGGCGTCCCGCTGCCCGTGGCGCCAGATAAGCAATTCAGGACGCCTGAACGGCCGAAAGCCTTGAGGGCACGATCATCGGATCCGCGATACCGGGCCAGGCGCCGCCGCTATCGAGCTCTGGTCGGCGACATCTGCGACAAGGTGCCGCCAGTTCATCGGCGGCCCGAGGCGCGCCGAAGCGGGCATCTTGTCAGAGGGGCGATGCCAGGGATGCGACAAGCCGGACGAGGTCGACCTGGCGCCGGACGCCGGTCTTCTCGAAAACATGGAGAAGGTGCGTCTTCACCGTGGCGCTGGCCAGGCCAAGCGATTTCGCGATCTCTCGCTGGGTGCGGCCGGAGACGATCATCTCGACGATCCTGACCTCGGCGGGAGTCAGGCCATAGAGGGCCGCGAAGGCATCGAATGGAAGACTTATCGGTCTATCGACCGGGGCGATGAAAAGAGCCGCTGTCGCCCGCCGGAACAGGCCGGGACGGCTTTCTCGCCTTTTCAGCGGCAGGACATGAATGATGCGAGGCTCGCCCGAGAGGCCACGCGTCGGAAACCCGGTGCCGCCGCGCCGTCCGAGCGCTGCCTCGTCGCCGGCCGCCTGGGCGACCGCATCCTCTATCGCCGACGCGATCGCGGGCGAGGCATCCGAGACGACAACGCGGCCACTGCTGACCTTGATCGGCTCCTTGCGGGCCAGCATGGACTCGGCGACCGGATTGGCATGGATCAAGGCCATCAGTTCATCGACAAGCACGACGCCGACCGAGAGGCTTTCCAGCACGGATGTCACGTTGGCGGCGGCAATCGATTGCAATTCGAGCATCTGGCCGATGGCGATGGCGCGCCGGAAGTGCGGGGCCAAAAGACGCAAGGCGTCAAGTTCCCCATGGCCGACAATGCCGACCGTCTCGTGCCGGCCGAACGAAAGCGTGGAGACCATGCGCGCATTGCGCTCCAATCCGATCGCAACCGCGTCGACCACCCCTTGCGGCTGAGCCCATTCGAGAAAATAGCGGCTGGCGACAAGTGCGGAATCCGGCACGGCCCGGGATTGCGCGATCGGCTCCTCGAGCGGATATTGTTTGACCCTGATGTCGCCACCCCAGAGGTCGACCAGGTCCTGGCCATAGGCGGGAAGCTCGCCGAGCTTCACCGAATCGATGCCTGTCGCGACGCCAAGCGTAACTTCGCCGCCCGGAAGCGGATACACCCCCAGAACCGCATAACAGAACTCCAGCTCCCGTCGAATGGTGTCGACGACCGATGGCCATCGGCTGGGATCGAGGACGCAATCGTAGATGGTGCCGATGAGTTCTGAAATGCGCTCCGCCGGATAGGATCGGTCAGTCATGCTGACCAACATGGGCCGGCGGCCACGGTCGGACATCGCGTGCTGCTGCGCCGATATCGCTTCAACGGGATCAATCCTCGTTCGACTTCGCGACTTGTATGTCTGGAGTCGACATAGAGGTGGGGGGCGCACCGAAAGCCAACGGAAAGTCAGTAGAAAAAAATAGAAGCTGGGAGTCAAGCCTAATCCAAATGGTGGACGCCGCGACGACCATTTCATGATTGGGTGCGCCGGCTTGAGGTTGGACTGAGTTCAAAGCATGTGACGCGCATCAGGAGAGTTCTAGATTTTCTCCGCCGCCAGTGAATGCGTCGACACATCGGTCACGTCTTCATCTCACGGGAAAAACGGCGTCTCTGTAGCGCGAGACGGAATATTACATTTCGCTAATACTTGGAGAGATTCAAGACGACTTGCTTGTCAGCCCCGCCAACGGCCGTCCCACCGGAAGAATGTCGAAGCAGCTCACGAAAGCGGGTGACCGTTGCCAGCCACGGTTGGCATCTGGCCGAGGCTGTTGCCTGGCCGGGGCCCCCGACGACGTGCGGTCAAAGGAAGATCTGTCAGCATGTCGGGCACGTCGGAACTTCTCCTCAACATGATGCGGGGCGCCTTGCTGGGGTTCGCGGTCGCGGCCCCCATCGGTCCCACCGGGCTCTTATGCGTGCAGCGCACGATCGCCGGCGGCATCGTACCCGGTCTGGCGACCGGCTATGGCGCGGCGACCACACATTCGGTCTATGCCTCCGTTGCCGCCGCCGGGCTCGGGGCGGTGGCGCACATGCTGATGGGCTGGCACATGCTGCTGCAACTCTGCGCCGGTATGTTCCTGCTCTACATGTCGGTGATGGCGGCGCGGCTGACACCGTCGCTGGACACGTCCCTGCAGCGCCGCATGCCGTCGGGCCGGGCCTATCTGACAGGGCTGATCTGGACGCTGGGCAACCCGATGACGCTGCTTGGTTTCCTCACGCTCACGCCGGGAATCCTGGGGGCCGGCTTGCCGTCCTGGCAAACCCTGGCGCTTGTCTCGGCCGGCGTGCTGATCGGTTCTGCGAGCTGGTGGACAACGCTGACACTGGTCACCAGCCTCCTGCGCAAGCGGCTGAGCGCGCGGGGTTTGCGCGCCGTCAATCTTGTCTTCAGTTCGGGCCTGTTCGTCTTCGCGCTGTCGCTGCTGGCCAGCGCCCTGCGCCTGGAATTGCTGTCGTAGTGGCGGCTGAATGTGCATGCCGCTTCAAGGTTTTGCTGCCTTCTTCGGCTGCACGGCCATCGAGGGCGCTTCCGGCGGCGGGGCGTCGTCGTCAGGCTTGGATTGCTCGGCGACGGGCGTGTCGGGCGCCTGCGGTGCTCCCGAGGTGAGGTTGACCGACACGCCGTAAATCTTCCACTGCCGGTTCACCGGCTCGAACAGAAGCTCGAAATTGACCTGCATTGGCACCGACGGGAAAAAGCCAGCCATGTGCAGCATGCCGTTCGGCTCGATCTGTGGCAAAAGGGTCAGTTGCGGATCGAGCACGGCGACGGCGCCGAAGTCGAGCGCCTGCTTGCGCTGGTTGGCAAAGATGTCGCCGAGCCCTGCCGCGCTGTTGGCCTGGAAATTCGGCGAGCCGAGATCGCGCAGCACCGTGTAGTTGCCGGTCTTGTTGGCCTGGTCGAGCGCCAGCAGCGTGCTTCTGATCAGGATCAGCACGCCGTTGCGGTCGATGCTGGCCGGATGAGCCGCGCGGACCTTGTCGCTCTTGTCGGTCTTTTTGGTCTGCGCCTCCGCAACACCCCCGGATGCTGCCAACAGACCGGCCAGCAGCAGGCCTGTCACAGCGGCATGGGTCATCCGCCCTATTGATAAGAATCGCGGGTGCTTCATGTGGCCTCTGAGCATTGATCGAAATCGCGCCTCGGGCAGGGGAGACTGACGACCGCGTCTGTGGGAACGCGGCCGCCAGCGGCTTTTTCAAGCCAGCCCCCTCGCACTCCGGATCACGCCGGCCGGCTCAATTCAGCGTCCATGATGCGCCGACGCTGACGCCGACATCGCCTTGGTTGGTGGTGGCCGACAAAGCGGCGTTGAGGCGGAAATCCTCGCTGGTGTTGTAACCAAGGCCGAGCGCCAGGCCCGATTGTCCCTTGAAATAGCCAAAGCCGCCGGCCAGCGACAGTTTCTCCGGCCTGTCGTCGTAGCGCAGTCCGGCCGTGGCTAGCGCCAGCGCGGTGCCGGCACGGGCTTCCGTGCGGTTTTCGCTGATCTGGTCACCCAGGTCCTGGAAGCCGGCCTCGAGTGCGCCGACACGGCCGTCGAGCTGGGTGATGTTGCTGGTGTTGGCGGTTACCCTGGTGTCGAGGTCCGCGATCTCGGTGGTGTGCACCGCAATCGCGTTGGTGTTGTTGGTGATACGCGTCTCATGGTCGGCGAGTTCGGTGGTGTTGGCGTTGATCTGCGTCGTATTGTTGGTGATGCGCGTCTCGTGGTCGGAGAGTTCTTGGGTGTTGGCGGCGATTTGCGTCGTGTGATTGCTCACCGTGGTGTTCAGATTGCTGATGTCGGTGCTGTTCTGAGCGACCTCGGCCGGCAGGTTTTGCAGGGTTGCCACATCGAATGTCGACGCCGCCAGATTGCCGGCGCCGTCCGTCGTCACCAGATAGGTCGGGCCAGCCTGGGCGGCCGTGCTCGCCTGCGAAGTGATCCCGGCCAGTGTGTAGGTGTTGCTGCCCGTGCCAACCATGATCTGATTGTCACGCGTCGTCTGCACGCCCTGGCCGATGGCGGTGGAGTTGGAAAAATTGGCCGTCGCGCCGGCGCCGAGCGCGGTGGCGTTCAAGGCATTCGCCTGGGCGGAAGTGCCAAGGGCCGTGGCGTTGGCCTGGCCCACCGCGCTGGCGCCGGCCTGAGCCTCTGTGCCGATGGCCGTTGTGTTCGCATTGTTGTAACTGGTCGGCGAGGTCACGTTATTATATCCGCCGGCGTTTGCGCCGGAGCCGAGGGCCACGCTGTTTTGCGACATAGCACCCGCGACCAAGCCAATGGCTGTCGACAAATCGCCACTGCCATTGGCGAACACTCCGCATGCCGTAGAGTCGGACGCCCCCCCAGCGTAAGCCGCTCCACCATTCAGCCCATTGAAATCCTGGCAGATGAACCCCCCGCCGCGTGCTGTGTCCGGCGCAAAGGCAACAAAGCCGGTGGCCGCGACCGCCACCATCACCACTTTCCCGAGAGCCGGCACTTGGGAGGATGCCAGCCCACCGAAAACCGCCGTCGCGGCCGATCCAATGCTTTTTTGCACTTGGCGCCTAATCGCGATTGTTCTGCTTTCTGTTCCAGCCCCAACGTTTTCCGATACGCTCGCGCGTCCAACCGTTTCTGCAATCACGCTCAAAGCCCTCGCTTCATTGCCAATTGATCGACCCCTGCCGGCGGCTGGCGGTCCCGCGCGCTGGCCAGGCCGGGCGGGAGGTGCCCCGGCCATGGCTGGGCTGATAATGAAGCAGTTGCGCACTCGGCGGTTGTGCTGCCGTCCCCGAACAGCACTCGCCTTGCAAACACCGATGCCCCCGAATTCCGCGCAGGACCGCAGCACCCGACGGGCGCAAACGAACACAAAGAAAATGCGGCGTCTTCCACCATTCGGTGGATAGCGACTGCCAGAGTTCGATGGTACCGCCCAAGGCTGTATCTCCATCTTCGGGAGATGATGGGGCTTGCCCAATCCGGGTCATGTGTTCATTTTGTTGCGATGCAACAAAGATTTTGTTGCCGTGCGGTAAGGGAATGGTACGATGCGGTCTCCTCTCTCCACGGCTCAGTTGTCCGAACTGATCGGGCTGATCTACGACGCCGCGATCGATCCCTCGCGCTGGTCCGTCGCCATTGAAGAGATCCGCATCGCGCTCGATTTCGAGAATGCAGCCCTCAACCTGCAAGCGTTGCCGTCGGGCGAAGTGCTGCTCAACGTGACCAGCAACATGCCGCAGGACTACGTCGACCGGATCGCGGACTACGCCGTTGACATTATCGACCAGTGGGGTGGGCTGGCGGCGCTGCTGGCGTTGCCGCTGGATCAGCCTGCGGTGATGAGCCGCGTCAATCCAGAGGCGAGTGCGACGAACCGCTACTCGCTGGAGTGGGCCAAACCGCGGGGGTTGGTCGATGTCATGGGGCTGGGGCTCGCTCGCGACGAGCGTGGTTTTGGGTCGCTGGGCCTTGGCCGTCACGAGAGCGCGGAGCCGATCGGTGAATATGAGATCGAGGCCGCCCGATTGCTGATCCCGCACCTCCAGCGCGCCGCGACGATCAACCGGCTGCTGGACATGGCGGCGATCGCCCGGTCGACCTTCCAGACGGTGCTCGACACGCTGACGGCGCCGATCTTGCTCGTCACCGCCGACCTGCATGTCGTGCATGCCAATCCAGCGGCCCAGGACATCGTCGCCACGGGCGAGCTGCTGAACATCCGCAACGGGGTTCTCAGCGCCAACGTCGCCGCCGTGTCCAGCGCGCTGGCCGTCGCGGTGTCGCAGGCGGCGCAGGACGAGAGTGCGATCGACCGCAAAGGGCTGGGGGTTCCGATACGCTGGCGCGACGGCTCGGCTGGGGCCTTGCATGTGCTGCCGCTGCGCCCGGGGCGCGGGTCGTTCGATGCCAGCGTGGTGGCGGCGGTGTTCGTGGCGCGGGCGGATACGCCCTTCGTCGCACCGACCGCGCTGGTCGCGGCATTGTTCGGCCTGACGCCGGCCGAGGCGCGTGTCTTCGAGCAGATCGCAGCCGGTCGCACGGTTGAGGAGACGTCCGATGCTCTCGACATCGGCCGCAGCACGGTCAGGACGCATCTGCTGCGGTTGTTCGACAAGACCGGCGTGCGGCGGCAGGCCGAGCTGGTTCAGCTTGCCGCGTCGCTCGCGTCGCCACTGGCAGGCATGGCGTAACCCTATAAGCAGACCCGGGAAGAAAAGGCCGCGCCGCGAGCGAATTTCAGCTTGGCAATCCAATCCGCAAGCCAACTTGCTCGATCACGCTGGCAAGCGATGCCTTCTTGATCCGTAGCGAGATTTTCGTCCTCGCGAGTGCAGCCGGAATGAACAATTCCCCTTCACAGAACCGGCTCAAGAACTCCGCCACCATCGACAATTCGGCGTTCTTCATACAAATGTCCACGATGCTGTCCGCCGATTTCTTTTTAAGCCGTTGAGGCGGTTGAACCCGTGGCGGACCGCAAAAACACGTGCAAATATCCTCTTCGTAGTCATACGCACATAGACAACCACGTCCTCGTCTCGCGCACTGGACACTGCATATGCATTCATCCTCGATCGACAAGCATCTTCTCCAGTGATTGATTTCTGCCGTGGGACGACGACCGTTTCATTCCTTCAAGGGAAACGATCACGAAGCGGCGACGGCGTCATCCACCGTTCGGTGGACAGTGACGGTTCCAGGGTGACGATTTCTCGACCCGAGGCCGCACAGTGATGTGAGGCCGGGCGCGCCACAGCCGCCCCATCCGCCTTGGTGGCAAGTCATCGACAGCTTTTTTCCAACAAACCCATCGTCGTTGGAAGGATTTAACTCTACAAGAACGATAGAATTAGCGGACTATTATAGGGCAATCCGGTTTTCTCTGTTTTCATGGAGCCCTTTGATGTCCACGATTTCGCGACGCATTCTCCTTCTGTCGTCGGCCGCCCTTGCCGGCGCCGCCTTCCTCAGCCCGGCTTTGGCCGAAGACCTGAAAATCACCATCGGCTACCAGACGGTGGTCGAGCCCTCGAAAGTGCCGCAGGCCGATGGTGTCTATGAAAAGGCCACCAAGGCGACGATCGACTGGCGCAAATTCGATTCCGGCGCCGATGTCATCGCCGCGGTCGCTTCCGGCTCGGTCGATATCGGCTATGTCGGTTCGAGCCCGCTGGCGGCCGCCGCCAGCCGCGAGCTGCCGATCCAGACCATCTTTGTCGTCGGCCTGATCGGGCCGTCCGAAGCGCTGGTCGCCCGCAACGGCGCCGGCATCGAGAAGGTCGCCGACCTCGCCGGCAAGAAGGTCGCCGTGCCCTTCGTCTCGACGACGCATTACAGCCTGCTTGCCGCGCTGAAGCATGAGAATGTCGATCCGAAGTCGGTGCAGATCCTCAACCTCAGGCCACCGGAAATCGCCGCCGCCTTCGCCCGCGGCGACATCGACGCGGCCTATGTCTGGGATCCGGCACTCGGCCAGATCAAGACGACGGGCAAGGTCGTGCTGGATTCTTCGCAGGTCGCCGCCTGGGGCGCGCCGACCTTCGACGCGTGGATCGTGCGCACCGACTTTGCCGAGAAGAACCCGGAAGCGGTGCGCGACTTCGTCAAGGTGACGGGCGCCGCCTATGCCGAATATCTCGCCAAGCCCGATGCCTGGTCGGTGTCCTCGCCGCAGGCCGGCAAGATCGCCAAGCTCACCGGCGCCAAGCTGGAAGAGGTGCCGGAGCTGTTGAAGGGCTACGTCTTCCCGACGCTCGAGGAGCAGGCCTCCGACAAATTCCTCGGCGGCGGCACGGTCAAGGCGGTCGCGGCGGCCTCCGCCTTCCTCAAGGAGCAGGGCAAGGTCGACGCCGTGCTGCCGGACTATTCGAAATATGTGACGTCGAAATACGTCACCGAGGCGCTGGCCTCGAACTGAGCGCCCGACGTCACCTGAACGCGCGCGGATCTTCTTCCCTGACGCCGTGCGTGCTGCCCCGGAACTGCTGACGAGGAGCCGTTCCGGGGCAGTCGGATCTCAACAGACCTCCTGAGAGGCCCCATGCCGCATCTCGTGCTCGACAAGATCTCGATCCAGTATGAGGGCCAGCCGGCACCTGCTGTCGAGCGTGTGTCGATCGACGTCGCCGGGGATGATTTCGTCGTGCTTGTCGGCCGTTCCGGCTGCGGCAAGACCTCGTTGCTCAACGTCGCCGCCGGCCTGGTCACGCCGGCACGCGGCAGTGCCACGATCAATGGCCAGCCGATCACGGCACCCGGCTCGGATCGCGCCGTGGTGTTCCAGAACGATGCGCTGTTTCCCTGGCTGACCGCGCGGGAAAACGTTGCCTTCGCACTGCGGCTGCGCGGTGTCAGGCCGGCCGAGCGGGCGCGCCGCGCCGACCAGCTTCTGGCGCTGGTCAAGCTTGACCGTGCCGGCGACAAGCGCATCTGGGAGCTGTCCGGCGGCATGCGCCAGCGTGTCGGCCTTGCCCGCGCGCTCGCTGCCGAACCGCAATTCCTGCTGCTCGACGAACCGCTCGGCGCGCTCGATGCGCTGACGCGCGAGCGCATGCAGACGACGCTGCTGGACCTCTGGACGGCAAGCCATGCCGGCGTGCTGATGGTCACGCACGGCATCGAGGAGGCGCTGGTGCTCGCCACCCGCATCGTCGTGCTGGCGCCAGGCCCGGGCCGCGTGGTGCGGACCTTCGAGCCCGGCTTCTCCAGGCGCTACGCCTCGGGCGAGGCCATCCGCGCGATCAAGGCCGACCCGGCCTTTGCCGCGGCGCGCGGCGAACTGACCGACGCCATCTTCGAGGGAGAAGCGGCATGACCATTTCCTCCTACACCGAGCGGCCCGGCTCCAGCACCGAAGAGACCGACGGCCTGTCGGTGCCGTGGTCGCGGCCGAGCCCGAAACGCCGGGGCGTTTCGGCGCGCATGATCAGCGCGGTCACCATACTGGTGGTGCTGGCGGCGTGGGCGCTGTCGGCCCGCCTGCAACTGGTGTCGCCGGTGTTCCTGCCCTCGCCGGTCGCGGTGTGGAACAAGTTCATCGTGGTTATCAGGGACGGCTTCGTCGATGCGACGCTGCTGCAGCACACTGTCGCCAGCCTTGGCCGCGTGTTTGCCGCGCTCATGGCGGCGCTTCTCATCGGCGTGCCGGTGGGTCTGGCCATCGGCATCAGCACCATCGGCCGCGGCATTTTCGATCCGCTGCTGGAGTTCCTGCGGCCGATCCCGCCGCTCGCCTATCTGCCGCTGGTCATCATCTGGTTCGGCATTGGCGAGCCGTCGAAAATCCTGGTGATCACTATCGCCATGCTGGCGCCGGTCGCGCTGTCGACCGCATCGGGTGTTCGCGGCGTCTCGCAGGAGCGTATCAATGCCGCGCGCTCGCTTGGCGCGACCAAGCGCCAAGTGGTCCACCACGTCATCCTGCCCAGCGCGCTGCCGTCGATCCTGACTGGGCTGCGCATCGCGCTCGGCGCCGGCTGGTCGACATTGGTCGCGGCCGAACTGGTGGCCGCGACGCGCGGGCTGGGTTTCATGATCCAGTCGGCGGCGCAGTTCCTGGTCACCGACGTGGTGATCATGGGCATTCTGGTCATTGCGGCGATCGCCTTCGTGCTCGAATTCACCATCCGCCGGATCGAGCGCGCGCTCGTCCCGTGGGCGGGCCGCGAATGATCAACCCAGGAGGCTCGACATCCATGGCTCATCCAGCCCCGGCATTGTTCGCTTTCTTCGCGACCCGGCTGCACCTGACGCGGCACAGCGACAAACCGCTCGACGACACCGATCGCCAATCGCCGGCACCCGTGCGCTGGGACGCCGAGCGCGACCGCCTGCCGCCGCGCGACGAAAGTTTTTACTGGGCCTGGCAGTACTGGTCGCAGTGAGGGAGCGGTGATTGGCGCTGTGGCTGCTCCTCCCACTTCGTCATCCTAGGGTCTGCGCCGCGTCGCTTCGCCCTAGGATGACGAACGCGAGGGTTTGCCGCAGGAAATATTTCCACGAGACAGCGACAACTCGCAAAATCGTTCCTCTACTAAATTTATAGAACTACCTAGCCTTATCCCTATATCCAAACGGCGAGGACATTTCCCGGCGCCGATCCGCAGCGAAGGAGAGGGACCCATGTTCAATCTGACGAGACGCGTTGTCGGCCTCGGCCTTGTCGCCGCGACAGTTGCCCTGTCGTTCGGCGCCGCGGCCCAGGAGTTGAAGCAACTCAACATCGGCTACCAGAAAACCGGCCTGCCGGTGATCGCCCGGCAGCAGCAGGTGATCGAGAAGGCGCTGAGCGACAAGGGCGTCGCCGTGAAGTGGGTCGAGTTCACCGCTGGGCCGCCGCTGGTCGAGGCGCTCAATGTCGGCGCCATCGACGCCGGCTGGACCGGCGACGCGCCGCCGATCTTCGGCCAGTCCGCCGGCGCCAACATCGTCTATGCGGCGGCATTGCCGTCCAATGGCGACGGTGAGGCGATCTTCGTCAAGCCGGCCTCACCGGTCCAGTCGGTCGCCGACCTCAAGGGCAAGCGCGTCGGTGTCGGCAAGGGCACTTCCGCGCACAACCTGCTTGTGGCCGCGCTGGAAAAGGCCGGCGTTTCATACGATCAGATCACGCCCGTCTATCTCAGCCCCGCCGATGCGGCCGCCGCCTTCGCCAGCGACCAGATCGATGCCTGGGCCGTCTGGGATCCGTTCTTCGCCATTGCCGAAACGCGCTACCAGCCGCGCGTGCTGGCCCGCTCCAGCGAGGTGCTCAAGGTCAACACCTATTTCCTCGCCAACAAGGATTTCGCCAAGGCGCATCCCGAGATCGTCACCACCACCATATCAGCGCTCGGCGAGGCGGCGAAATGGGCGGACCAGAACCGCGACAAGGTGGCCGAGGCGCTGCACGAGGTCACAGGCGTGCCGCTCGACGCCCAGACCATCGCCGCCAACCGCACCAAATTCGGCATCTTTCCGATCACCGACGAGATCGTCGCCAGTCAGCAGGCGACCGCCGACCGCTTCTACAAGCTCGGCCTGATCCCGAAGGCCGTCCGCATCTCCGACGCCGTGTGGACCGCGCCAGGCAACTGATCTTTTGTCTCGCGGCGCCGGGTGAGACCGCCCGGCGCCGTTGCCGTTTGTGCCTGCATCTCCAGGAAGTCCGCCATGACCACGCCAGCCAGCACCGCGCCGCTCGATTTCTTCTGGTTCATCCCGACGCATGGCGACGGTTCCTATCTCGGTTCCGAGGAGCAGCAGCGGCCGCCGGAGTTCGGCTATTTCAAGGAAATCGCCCAGGCGGTCGACCGGCTCGGCTTTCCCGGCGTGCTGCTGCCGACCGGCCAGAATTGCGAGGATTCCTGGATCACCGCGACGGGCCTCGCTGCACTCACCGAAAAACTCAAATTCCTCGTCGCCTTGCGGCCCGGCGTAACATTGCCGACCTTCGCCGCCCGCCAGACGGCAGCCCTCGACCGGCTGAGCAATGGCCGCCTGCTGCTCAATGTCGTGGTCGGCGGCAATCCGACCGAACTCGCCGGCGACGGCGTCTTCCTGCCGCATGACGAGCGCTATGCGCAGGCGCATGAATTCCTGACCATCTGGCGCGGCCTGGTATCCGGCGAGCGCGTCAATTTCGACGGCAAATACTACCGCGTCGAGAATGGCCGCCTCGACCTTTTGCCGAGCCAGGAGCGGCCGCCGCTCTATTTCGGCGGATCGTCCGACGCCGGCCAGGATCTCGCCGCCGACCTCGTCGACATGTATCTCACATGGGGCGAGCCGCCGGCGCAGGTGGCCGAGAAGCTCGCCTCAGCGCGCAAGAGGGCAGCGCTGCGCGGCCGGAAATTGCGCTTCGGCATCCGGCTGCATTTCATCGTGCGCGAAACCGAGGACGAAGCCTGGCGCGCCGCCGACCGGCTGATCAGCCATGTCACCGACGCCCAGATAGAGAACGCGCAGGCGCGCTTCCTCACCCAGATGGACTCGGTAGGCCAGCGCCGCATGGCCGAACTGCATGGCGGCCGCCGCGACAGGCTTGTCGTTTCTCCCAATCTGTGGGCCGGCGTCGGCCTGGTGCGCGGCGGCGCCGGCACCGCGCTGGTCGGCACGCCGGAACAGATCACGCAGCGCATCCGCGAATACCAGGCGATTGGCATCGACACCATCATCGGCTCCGGCTATCCGCATCTCGAGGAAGCCTACCGCGTCGCCGAGCTTCTGTTTCCGCGCCTCGGGCTCGGCACCAGGCGGCAGCGGGCGCATGAGAATATCGCCAATGAATTCTCGGTCGGCTTCCATGGCGCCGCCCGCCTGCAGGCCTCCTCATGAGCTTTTCCGCGCGCCTCCACGCCAACGCCCTCGGCTGGGTGCTGCCGGTACTGGTGATCGCCGGCTGGGAGATTGCCAGCCGCGCCGGCGTCATGCCGGCCAATGTGCTGCCGGCGCCAAGCGCCGTTGCCGAGGCCTTCTGGCGGCTGACGCTTTCGGGCGAACTGATCCGCAACATCGGTGTTTCGACGGCGCGCGCGCTTGCCGGCTTCGCCGTCGGTGGCTCGATCGGCTTCGCGCTCGGCCTCGCCAACGGCCTGTCGCGGCTCAGCCGCGGCCTGACCGACACCACGCTGCAGATGATCCGCAACATCCCGCACCTGGCGCTGATCCCGCTCGTCATCCTGTGGTTCGGCATCGACGAGGAAGCCAAGCTGTTCCTGGTGGCGCTTGGCGTGTTCTTTCCGATCTACGTCAACACGCTGCTCGGCATCCAGAGCGTCGATCCGCAGCTGGTCGAGATGGGCCGTGTCTACGGCATGGACCGGCGCGCGCTGTTCTTCCGCGTCATCCTGCCCGGCGCATTGCCGGCGATCTTCGTCGGCCTGCGCTACGCGCTCGGCATCATGTGGCTGACGCTGATCGTCGCCGAGACGATCTCGGCCAGTTCGGGCCTCGGCTACATGGCCATGCAGGCGCGCGAATTCCTGCTGATCGATGTCGTCGTGCTGTCGATCCTGATCTACGCGCTGCTCGGCAAGCTCGCCGACAGCCTTGCCCGCCTGCTCGAGCGGCTGTCGCTCGGCTGGCATCCCGCCTTCCAGCACGGATGAGGTTTCGATGCCAGCCGCCAGCCTGACCTCCGTCCGTTCCTTCGTCGCCGCACCTGTGCCGGCACGCCCGGCGATTTCTGTCGAAGGTCGCCGCGCTTTCGCCTACAAGGGCGTCGAAAAACGCTTCGGCGACAAGACCGTGCTCGACGGCATCGACCTCGACGTGCCGGCCGGGCAGTTCGTTGCCGTCATCGGCAAGAGCGGTTGCGGCAAGAGCACTTTGCTCAGGCTGCTGGCCGGGCTCGACCGGCCGACATCGGGGTCGTTGACGCTGGGCGCCGAGGAAGAAGACCACAGCCGCACCCGCTTCATGTTCCAGGAGCCGCGCCTGCTGCCCTGGGCCAGTGTCGTCAGGAATGTCGAGGTCGGGCTGACCGGCATCGCCGCCGGGCAGGACGCAAGGCAACGCGCGCTCGACATTCTGGGCGAGGTCGGCCTCGCCGACCGCGCCGATGAATGGCCCTCGGTGCTGTCAGGCGGCCAGAAGCAGCGCGTGGCGCTCGCCCGCGCGCTGGTCGGCCACCCGCAGATCCTGGCGCTCGACGAGCCGCTCGGCGCGCTCGACGCGCTGACCCGCATCGAGATGCAGCAATTGCTGGAGCGCATCTGGCTCACCCAGAAGTTCACCGCCGTGCTGGTCACCCATGACGTCGCCGAAGCGGTCGCGCTCGCCGACCGGGTGGTGGTGATCAGCGCCGGCAGGATCGCGCTTGACCTGGAAGTGCCGGTGGCCCGCCCGCGCCGGCGCGGTTCCGCCGAACTCGCCCGGCTTGAAGGCACGATATTGGACCGGCTGTTCGGTTAGGCTGTCTTGCGGCAGCGGAATTGACGAGCGGCTTCCCCCACTCCGTCGCTGCTTCGCAGCGCCACCTCTCCCCCCTCCGGAGGGAGAGGAAAGGAGCCAAGCCCGGAGAACGCGCGCCCTTCCTCTCCCCCGTCGATCGGGGGAGAGGTGTCGAGCGAAGCTCGACGGAGTGGGGGTCGACCTTTCACCCCTACCGGTTCGCCCACACCAGCCCGGCCAGGCCGACCAGCATGGCGACGAGGCCGATATAGAGCCATTGCGACTGGCCGGTCATGAAGCTGCCGCCGACGACGCCGATGCCTTGCAGCGACCACAGCGCACCGATGGCCAGCACAATCAAGGTCAGCAGATTTTTGGTCAGTCTCATTGTCGGACCTCGCTTTTCAAGTCGATCGTTTGCGGCGTCGTGAGCGTGATGAAAGAACCAAAGGAAGGGGTTCAATCACGCCGGATTCTACTTGGATATTAATCCGATATCTTGTCAAAGCGATCTCCAATATCGGCCCGAAGGTCATCGAGAATTGATCAAATATCGTCGGATAATCCATGACAGACTGTTACCCGCTGACTCCAAACGTGTGATCTCGCCACGGAACGGACAGATGCTTGCCGCATTTCCTGCCTTATTCGGCACCTAACGGCTGGGGTCTGTCAAAAACGGAGCCATCCCCAAGAGATGAAGAACCTAAATCAGACCGCGCTTGTCGCGGTAACGATCGCTGCTGGCCTGATGGTCGGCGCTTCCGCCACTTCGGCAACCGCCGCCGGCCAGTGTGGCCGTGCTTCCTGGTACGCGCTGCACTCGCGCACCGCATCGGGCGAGCGCATGAACCCGTCGGCGATGACCGCCGCCCACCGCACGCTGCCGTTCGGCACCAAATTGCGGGTCACCAACCAGAACAACGGCCGCAGCGTCATCGTGCGCATCAACGATCGCGGCCCGTTCATCAGGGGACGGGTGCTCGACCTGTCGAAGGGCGCCGCTGGCCAACTCGGCTTCATCGGTTCGGGCCAGACCGCCGTCTGCATGGCGCGCATTTGATGTGATTGTCCCTGGAGCATGATCTCTTCCGAGCCGCAGGTCAGCGAAGCAAAAAGCGGGTTCCACTTTTCGGGATCATGGCCGGGTGTCCGGCTAACGGACACATTTCCTACACATTTCGGCGCTGCACATTGAGCCGGCTCGGCCATTCCCGGCCAATTTGCAAGCCTTTGCACGAAAGAACGATTGGTCACGCCACGTGACGTATTGCATCGCAGCAATTAGTTGTTAACCTCGCCACGAGACATTTGAGGCTCGGCGCTGCTCGTCGTCCCTTCGGTCGCAGCAGCAGCGGGGTTGTCGATGTTCTACCAGCTCTATGAAATGAACCACGCGGCGTTGCAGCCGGCCCGGCTCTATGCCGACGCGGTGCGCATGTTCTACGTCAACCCGCTCAATCCGTTTTCGCACACGCCCTGGGGCCGTTCGATCGCGGCGGGCGCCGAACTGTTCGAGCGCACCACGCGCCGCTACGGCAAGCCCACCTTCGGCCTCGACAAGACCGCTGTCGACTGGAAGAGCGTCGCGGTCACCGAAAAGACCGTCTGGTCGAAGCCGTTCTGCAATCTCGTCCACTTCGAACGTGCTCTTCCCGCCGGCCGCAAGCCGGATCCGAAGCTGCTGATCGTGGCGCCGATGTCGGGCCACTATGCGACGCTGCTGCGCGGCACGGTGGAAGCCATGCTGCCCTATGCCGATGTCCACATCACCGATTGGGTCGATGCCCGCATGGTGCCGCTGGCCGACGGCAGCTTCGATCTCGACGACTATATCGACTACATCATCGACATGTTCCATGCGCTCGGCCCCGACACCCATGTGATGGCGGTGTGCCAGCCTTCCGTGCCGGTTCTGGCGGCGGTGGCGCTGATGGAGGCGAAGGGTGATCCCTTCGTGCCGTCGACCATGACCCTGATGGGCGGGCCGATCGACACCCGCCGCAACCCGACCGCGGTCAATCTCCTGGCCGAGGAGAAGGGCATCGACTGGTTCCGCGACAATGTCGTCATGCGCGCGCCCTGGCCGGTGCCGGGCTTCGGCCGCGAGGTCTATCCGGGCTTCCTGCAGCTGTCCGGCTTCATGAGTATGAACCTCGACCGCCACATCATCGCCCACAAGGACTTCTTCATGCACCTTGTGAAGCATGACGGCGACAATGCCGAAAAACACCGCGACTTCTATGACGAGTATCTGGCTGTCATGGACCTGACGGCGGAATTCTATCTGCAGACCGTCGACACCGTCTTCGTGCGCCATGCCCTGCCCAAGGGCGAGATGACGCATCGCGGCACCCGCATCGATACCTCGGCCATCCGCAACGTCGCTCTGTTCACGGTCGAAGGCGAGAACGACGACATATCGGGCCTCGGCCAGACCAAGGCGGCGCAGGATCTGTGCGTCAACATTCCGGCTGACAAGAAGGCGCACTACATGCAGCCGGCGGTCGGCCATTACGGCGTCTTCAACGGCTCGCGCTTCCGCTCGGAGATCGTGCCGCGCATCGTCGACTTCATCACCAGCTATGGCCGCCAGAACCGCGTCGCGGTGAAGCCGAGACTGGTTCGCACCGCCAGGCGATAGGAATTCCGGACAAAATCGGCCGTCGGCCCGATTCTGTTGCACAATAGACGCTGTCCCTCCCCGCGGGTAACCATGCTGCCAATCAGCCCGTCGTCGTAATTGACACGGACTGCCGATCGCCCTTAACGTTTCGTTAACAACAGGGTGAGCGGGGACAATGAATTCCTCAACAATGGCGAGAAGGCTGCGTTTATGCGTGGCTGCGGCCGGTCTGGCAGCCACGGCAAGCTGGCCGGCAATGGCGGCCGGAGCGATGGCGACCGGGGGCATCACCTCGCAGCCGATCGGCCACTATGATTTCTGCAAGCTGCACCCCGGCGAATGCTCGATCCGTCCGAGCAATCTGGCGCCGGCCAGGATGACCAATGGGCTGATGAGCAAGCTCGCCAGCGTTACCGCCAGGGTCAACGCCGCCGTCAAGCCGATGAGCGACATGGACATCTACGGCAAGGACGAGGTCTGGGCCTATCCCGACAAGGGCGTCGGCGATTGCGAGGACTATGTGCTGGAGAAGCGCCGCCGGCTGTCCCACATGGGCATCTCGCTGTCCGATCTGCTCATCACCGTGGTGCGCAAGCCCGACGGCGAAGGCCATTCGGTGCTGACCGTGCGCACCGACAAGGGCGACTATGTGCTCGACAATCTGACCGACAAGGTCAAGGCCTGGGACCAGACCGGCTACCGCTTCCTCAAGCGGCAGGCGATCGACAACACCGGCCGCTGGGTCTCCATCCGCGGCGGCCAGCAGGTGCTGGTCGGGTCGGTGGAATAGGGGCGCGTTCGCGGTTGGCCGCTTGAGGCGGCCACACCCATCGCTTCGTCATCCTAGGGTGCAGCAGTCGCGAGCGACGTCGCGGAGCAGCTCCAGGGGTCTGCGCGTCCGCTCCGCCCGTGGATGACGAAGGCCGGGGGCTCCACCGCGCATCCCTCCCAAAAAAATCTCCACCTCTCCGTGAACCATTTCCGTCCACCCGGCGACACACAGCCGTGAACGACGAAACCCAACCATGGAGACTTCAAATGACTGCTTTTCTGCGCAATACCCTTCTCGCCTTCGCCGCCGTGTCGGCGCTGAGCGGATCCGCGATGGCCGACCAGACGGTCAGCTGCTCCTACACCAACCTCAATGACCTTTGGGCCGGCCGTTGTTGCGGCACTGCCGGCGCATCGGACTGCCTGGGCGGTGGCCACGACCGCGACCATCATGACAATGGCCGCCCGGGCACCAAAGGCGGCAACCCCAACGGCAGCACGGCCGGCAAGTATTGATCTCGCCACAGTTGCCCGCTGGCGCTTCGCCGGCGGGCACTGTGTTGCCATCAGGCAGACATCCGGCCGTCGCGAAATCCGGGCAAACCCGTTACTTCAGCCGGCCCAGCGCGGCGCGGATCGATGCGGTGATGCGGCGCAATTCCGCCTCGTCCAGCTTCTCGATGTTCTCGGCCAAGAGATTGGCGAGCTCGGTGGCGGCGGGATTGAGACCCGACGTGTCGAGCCTGACACGCGGATGTGAGGCTTCGGCCAGCCGCGCCAGCTCCTCGGCATCGTCCCAGATAATGTTGAAATAGCCGATGATCTTCTGGATCAGCGTCCAGGTCGGCGCACCGCGCCGGCCATGTTCGAGCGCCGAGAGATAGGCGGCACTGACGCCGATCGCCGCCGCCATGTCCTTCTGGCTGACGCCGCGCTCGGCGCGCAGCGCCCGCAGCCTCTCGCCGAACGGCGTCATGCGACCTGCCCTTCAGCCCTCATGAGCGTGTCCGCCGCAGCCGGATATAGAGCGCGCCCGAACCGCCATGGTTGCGGGCGGCATGGTCGTGGCTGGAGACCAGCGGCCGGAACGCCGGCGTCGACAGCCAGGCCGGCACCGCGCGCCGCAGCACACCGTCGCCGCCGGAGGACGACCCCTTGCCGGTGATGACCAGCACATAACGGATGCCGCCGGCATGCGCCCGGTGCAGGAACGAGAACAGCAGCGAATAGGCCTCGTCCTGCCTCATCCCATGCAGGTCGACGCGGCCTTCGATCGGCAGCCGGCCCTTCGACAGTTTGTCCAGCGTCGGCTCGTCGAGCCGGTGCGTGACATGCTGCATCTTCGGCTTTGCGGCACCCGGCGCATTGGCGGCGGGCTGGGCCGCCTGCGGCGCCGCCGGCTTGGCCTCGACGGCCAGGTCAGGAATGTCGACCGATGTCCTGCCCTTGAGCGGCTTGGCCGTGCGCGCCACCAGGTTCCACAGCACCCGGTCGTCTTCGCTCAGCCTGTCCGGACGCTTGCTCATCAGGCGCCCCCGACCAGCGCACGCGGCACCAGCGCGTAGAAATCGGCGGCGTTGCGCACCACGCCGGCGATCTCGCCGGCGGCATCGCCCGAACCGGCGAACAGGTCGCCGCGCGCCGGCCCGGTGATGGCCGAGCCGGTGTCCTGCGCGATCATCAGCCGCCGGAACGGTCTTTTGTCAAAGGCGGTCAGCGTCGGCGCGTCGATGTAGAACGGCGTGCCGAAAGTGTGCAGCAGCCGGTCGACGGCGACCGAGCGCCCCGGCGTCAGCGGCACCTTGGCGGCGGCGATCGGGCCGAGGCTCGCGTCCTCGACGTCAGCCTCGCGGAAGAAGATGTAGGAGCGGTTCTGCCACAGGATCTCGTCGATGCGCTGGGGATGCGCCTTGAACCAGGCGCGGATCGACTGCATCGTCACTTGCGCCAGCGGGATCTCGCCCAATTCGCTCAGCACCTTGCCGGGCCCGGTAAAGCGCTGGCCTGACTTGGCGGCATAGGTGACGCGGCAAAGCCGGCCGTCGGTCATGGCCAGCCGCGCCGCGCCTTGCACATGGATGAAGAAGGCGTCGACCTTGTCGGCCAGCCAGGCGATCTCCAGCCCCTGGCCCGCCAGTGCCCCGCGTTCGATCGTGCCACGGTCGAAATATTCGGCCAGTCCGTCCGCCGTCCGGCGCGCGAAGGCGAGGTAGGGGTCCATTCCCTCAGGCCGGTTGGCGTCGTCGACATCGGCAAGATCGGCCGGCCGCGACAAGAGCGGCACGACAAAACGCTCCGTGCGCATCGGCGAAGCCTCGACCTGCGGTTCGTAGAAGCCGGTGACGAGGCCGGGGCCGGTCTCGGGCGGGACCAGCATCGGGACAAAATGGCGCTCGAAGAAGGCGCGGGCCTCCGCCCGGTTTTCAGGCGGTGCCGTGCGCGCCTGCGCATAGACCTCGGCGAAGGCGCCGAAATCGACACCGAGCGCACCGCTGCGATAGGGTTTTGTCAGCACATGGAAGGCGGAGCGGCGAAAAGCCTCGAAGGCCGCCAGAGGATCGTCCTCGCCCCAGCCGGGCAGGTCGCCAAAGGACCTTTCAACAAGGAGTGGCGACAGCGACACCGGAGCCCGCCTGTTCTGGACTCAGTCTTCTTCTTCGGTGGCGACGAGCTTCCAGTTTGGATCGCGCGAGCGCGTGTCGCGGGCGAAGGTCCAGACATCCTTGACCTCGGCCACGGTTTCCGGATCGCCGTCGATCACCGTGCCGGCCTTGTCGCGTGTCGCCGAAATCAGCTCGCTGATGATGCGCAGCGTCACATGCGCCTCGCCGCCCTTCATCTCGGCCGAGACGATGTCGGCCTTGTCGATGCCGACGAAGGAGGACTGGATTTTTTCGGCCTTGGCCTCGCGTTCGCCGATCGCGGCGACGAAACCGTCGAACACCTCGCGCGACAGAAGATTCTTCAGCGTTTTGCGGTCGCCGTCGGCATAGGCCATGACGATCATCTCATAAGCCATCTTGGCGCCGTCGATGAAACCCTTCGGATCGAAGGACGGGTCATTGTCCTTGATCGCGCGCAGGCCCCTGTTGAGATCTGTGTCGGGCTTGGCGAAAGCGTCGATCGCCGTATAGGCGTCGGCCGGCGCCGCCTCGCCCGGCAGCCGCTTGCGCGGCAGCGAAACGACATTTTCCGGCTTCTGCGTGGCGTCCTTGTCGGTGCGCGCCGCCGTGTAGGGGTCGAAGGGCGGCCGCTCGCTACCGGTCCGACGGCCCAGCACGTTGCGCAGCTGGAAGAAGATCACCACCGCCGCGATCAGGAAGAAAATCGTGCCGAAGTCGAAGAAGCCCATATCTTCCGCCAATCAATCCCTGCCTCTAGGCCGGACCATCCGGCCAACAGGCCGCGGTCGCATAGCGTTCAACATTCAAAGCATATAGAACGCAAGGTGCAATCATTCAAATCAAAGGCAGGCATACCTATCTAACAGCCCCAGTGCCAGCGGCGATTGGCCGCCGACGGGCAAAACAATCGAATGGTCGGTAAAGACTTGCGCATTTCGCTGCTTCCCTTCTTCCTCCTCGCGCTTCCGCTGCTGGAAATCGCCGGTTTCGTCATCGTCGGCCGCGAGGTCGGCGCGCTGGCGACGGTCGGCCTCGTGCTGGCCTCGAGCATTGCCGGCGTGCTTTTGCTCCGGCACCAGGGTTTTGGTGTGATGGCGCGGGTGCGCGCCGAGATGGATGCCGGCCATGACCCCAGCCGCCATCTTGCCCATGGCGCCATGATCGTGGTTGCCGCGATCCTGCTGATCATCCCCGGCTTCATCACCGACATTATCGGCCTGCTCTTGTTCCTGCCGCCGGTGCGCGACCTTGCCTGGCGCCGGTTCAAGGGCCGCATCGTCGTTGCCACCGATTTCTCCAGCGGCGGTTTCCGCCGGCCGCGCGACAAGGTCATCGACCTCGACGACGGCGATTATTCGCGCGAGGACGATTTCAAGCGCGGCCCGGATCATAATTCGCCGTGGCGGCGGCTGAAGGATGATTGAGAACGGCCATCCGATGCTTCGTCATCCTGGGGCGGAGCAAGGAGCGAAGCGACGCGCGCAGACCCCAGGATCCATGCCGCGACCTCTGAACGCCGCTGCGGTGGAGGATATTCACCCGGCTGCGCCGTTGTGAGCACTGAGCCGCCGCATTCTTCGGACAAGGTCGCGGCATGGATCCCAGGGTCTCCGCGACGCCGCTGCGCGGCTGCTTCGCCCTGGGATGACGACATGAGGAGTCCCAAGGCGGCAAACCTTGTCTTGTCATGCCGGCCATGGTAGCGAACGCCCGATTTCAATTCGGTCAGCAACGCTGCCCAGGGGAAAAGGATATAAGGCTCATGGCCAGCAATGATGACGCGCCGACCGGCGCAGCCAACGGAAACGGCAACACGGGAGCGCAGCCGTCGCTCAACGTGCTCGCCCAGTATGTGAAGGACCTGTCCTTCGAAAGCCCCGGCGCGCCGAACTCGCTGCGCGGCCGCGACAAGGCCCCCGGCATCGCCATCAACGTCAATGTCAACGCCAACCCGCTGTCCGACAAGCAGTTCGACGTCAATTTGACGCTGAACGCCAAGGCCTCCTTCGACCAGGAAGTGCTGTTCAATGTCGAGCTGGTCTATGGCGGTGTCTTCGCCATTTCGGGCTTCCCGCAGGAGCACATGCTGCCGATCCTGTTCATCGAATGCCCGCGCCTGCTGTTCCCCTTCGCCCGCCAGATCATCGCCGAGGCCACCCGCAATGGCGGCTTCCCGCCGCTGATGCTCGACCCGATCGACTTCGCGCAGATGTTCCAGCAGAAGATCGCCGAAGACCAGGCCGCGTCGAAGGTCCAGGTGAGCTGAGCTATATCTAGAGAATGCCTCGAAAAACCCGGCCTCGAGCCGGGTTTTTTGTTCGGCGCTTCTACCTGGTCCTGGGCGACGTTGGAGGGACAGCACCCCCCTCTGGCCGTGTCCAGCCGATAGATGGGTAACACTTTAAACCGGATACATGGGTAACAGTTCTCCCCCTATGCGTCCGTCGCAGCGCCAAGCGGTTTGGTTGGCGCGGCGCTGCGACGGACAAGCTTCATGCGCCTGGTGTCGATGATGCCGAGCGGATGAGCATGGAAGCTGAGCATCCATTCGCCGTCTTCGGTCTCTGCGGCGGCGACCGCTTCGCCGGCCAGTGTTTGCGAGACATAGACGAAGCCGCCATTCCACTTGATCTCGCCATTGTGGCGCACACGGCGCACCGCCGCCTCGTCCGGATAATCGGGCTCGGGCGGCGTTCTTGGCATGGCGCGCCGTGAGGGGCGGTAATGCTGGGCTGGGGTGTCCATGGCCAGTGCCTCATGCGGGCGTTCCTCATTGTAGCTGCGCCGGAAGGCCTCGAAGGCTTGGCCCTGGGCTGTTCTGTCGACCGCGGGTTCCTTAGCCATCGGCAGCATGGTCAGATGAAAGCGCTCATGGCGTCCGTTCTGCTGCGGCTTGCCGGGCGCAATCCGCTCCAGCGTGATGCCAAGCTTGATGAAGCGCGCCGCAAGCGGCGTCAGACCCGTGACGCCGGGCGATGCGAAGGGTGGGCCATTGTCGCTTCTGAAGCGATCCGGCAGCCCATGCTCTTCAAACAGCCGCTCGAACACCGGCCAGGCCTCGGCGTCCGCCGTCGAACCCGTCGCTTCCAGCGCCAGAAGGTAGCGGCTCGATGCATCCATCACCGTCAACGGCTCACAACGCCACCCGTCACGGGTCCGGAACCAGCCCTTGTGGTCCCCGGTCCACACCGCGTTCGGCTCTGAAGCTTTCGGCCATGGACCATTGCCTGCCGCCTTCCAGCGCCTGCGCTTACGCCCCACAAGTCCATGCCGCTTCAGAATCTCACCGGCCGTCGAGACCGCAGGCCAGCCGCAGCAGGGCTCCGCACGCTTGAGCCTGGCCATGATCTTCTTGGGTCCCCACAACGGGTGGACCTCCTTCATAGCCACGATCCGCTCCACCACATCCCAAGGCGTCGCCCGGCCGTGATTGAGCGGCGCTCGCGGCCGATCGTGCAAACCTTCCGGGCCAAACTCCCGATAACGCCCAAGCCATTTGTAGCCGCTCTTGCGCGAGATGCCGTAACCCGCACAAAGCGCACTCATCGTCTCCTCACCCGCAAGGCAATCCACAACAAACCGTAGCCGCTCGTCCATGATGCCAGTCTCTCGCCAAACCATCGCCGGTCCTCCGGCGGACAAGAAAACTGTCACCCATGCTATCGGTCCATTCTGTTACCTATCTATCCGGTTCGGACAGCCTGCCGGCCATCTCCCCCGCAAGGGGGGAGATCGGATGTCGCCCCGGCCTTCGCCAATCTCCAACGTCTCTGAGTTGGCGGAACGCATGAACTGCCAATCTCCCCCCTTGCGGGGGAGATGTCCGGCAGGACAGAGGGGCGTGTGACGGAACTCGGCGGCGGCGAGTTTCTTTTCTACCGCCTACTTGCACCACGCTTCTCTCTGCGGAGCACCGCACAACTCCTGCGGATTCCAGAACACTCCCCAGCGTCACCCAGCCCTATCATCCCTTGCTCAGGCAAAGGCGTCCCGGCGGTCGCAGCCGCCCCGCGTAGGCGATTCGTCGGGACGACCCTGCTTCCGTGCATGCCGTTGTCCCAAAACCGCTGCGCATTTTTGGGCGGCATGCACCAACGACAAAGGGAACGACGATGAAATTCATGCTGACCGACCGCAAATTGCACCCGCAGGCCAAGCCCGTCGCCGACGATTTCAAAACCGGCGCTATCAGCCGCCGCGAATATCTGGCGCTGATGGCCGGGCTCGGCGTCAGCGCCGCCGGCGCTCTGGCGCTTGGCGGTCTCACTGCTGCGCCTGCCCGTGCCGCCGAGCCGAAAAAGGGCGGCACCTTGCGCGTCGCCATGAACGTCAAGGGTTTCAAGGACCCGCGCACCTTCGACGGCGTCGAAATGTCCAACGTCGCCCGCCACTGCAACGAATATCTGGTGCGCTGGAACACCGATTTCTCGTTCGAGCCCTGGTTGCTCGAAAAATGGGAGATGAGCGACGACGCCAAAACGCTGACCCTGCATGTGCGCAAGGGCATCTCCTGGTCGAATGGCGACACCTTCAACGCCGATGATGTCGTCCACAACCTCACCCGCTGGTGCGAGGCCGGCGTCGCCGGCAATTCGGTCGCCGCGCGCATGGGCGCGCTGGTCAATGCCGACACCAAGAAGGTCGTCGATGGCGGCATCGAGAGGCTCGACGACTACACCATAAAACTCAACCTGCCGAAGCCGGACATTTCGCTGATCGCCGGCATGGCCGACTATCCCGCTCTGATCATGCACCGCTCCTATGACGGCAACGGCGACCCCATGAAGGCGCTCGCCATCACCACCGGCCCCTGCGAGCTGGTGAAATGGGACGCCGAGACGGGTGCCGAGGTCAAGCGCAAGGACAAGCCCTGGTGGAAGGGCGAATTCTATCTGGATGGCATCCAGTGGATCGACTACGGCTCCGACCCCAACGCCATGCTGTCGGCCTTCGAATCCGGCGAGATCGACACCGACCACGAAACCGCCTCCGACGCCGTCTCGCAGACCGACAAGATGGGGCTGAAAAATTCCGAGATCGCCACCGGCTCCACCATCGTCGCCCGCTTCAACATCGGCAACGCGCCCTATGACGACGTGAAGCTGCGCCGCGCCGCCCAGCTCGCCGTCGACAACTCAGCCGTACTGGCGCTCGGACTCGGCGGCCGCGGAAAACCCGCGGACAATCACCATGTCGGCCCCATGCACCCCGAATATGCCGATATCGGCCCGGCCAAGCGCGATGTGGACGAGGCGAAAAAACTGCTCGCCGCCTCCGGCAAGGCCGACCATGAATATGAGCTGATCTCGGTCGACGTCGAATGGCAGAAGACCACCGGCGACGCGATTGCCGCGCAGATGCGCGAGGCCGGCCTCAAGATCAAGCGCACCGTGCTGCCCGCCGCCACCTTCTGGAACGACTGGAGCAAATACCCCTTCTCCTGCACCGAATGGCTCGGACGTCCGCTCGGCGTCCAGGTGCTGGCGCTGGCCTATAAATCCGGCGCCGCCTGGAACGAAAGCGCCTACGCCAGCAAGGAATTCGACGAGCTGCTCGACAAGGCGCTGGCGACGCCCGACGCCAAGGCCCGCAAGGAGATCATGGCTGAGATCGAGCAGAATTTGCGCGATTCCGGCATCATCATCCAACCGTACTGGCGCTCGGTCTACCGGACGTACCGCAAGGGGGTGGAGGGCTGTGAGCAGCACCAGGCACTGGAGCAGCATTTCGAGAAGGTTTGGATTGAGGGGTGAGAGGCGGTTCGCGTAGCGGACGAGCCTCGAACGCCCTGAGCCTGCGAAGGGCCGGGGGCGCCGACGCTGGTCTTCCCTTCTCCCCTTGTGGGCCTGTTGCGTAATTGGCTGGTTGTGATTCTCTGAGACATAAGCTCGGAGGACGAACCGATGGCGGTGAAGCGGACAGGTCAGTTGAGTCTGGTGGAGGGATTTCTGGGCGACAAGCTGTCTGGTGGCTCCTCGCCGCTCGACCGGTTGTCTGGCCTTGTGAAGTGGTACCGCTTCGAGAAGCTGCTTAACCCTCTGCGCGATGGCGGACCGGGTCGGGCGGCTTGGCCGCCGCTGGTGCTGTTCAAGGCACTGCTGCTGCAATCGCTTTATGGGCTGTCGGATCGCGAACTTGAGGAGGCGCTCGGCGACCGGCTGTCGTTCCGGCGTTTTGCCGGGCTTGGGCTGGGAGAGAGCATTCCCGACCACACGGTGCTCTCGCGCTTTCGCAATCTGCTTGTCGGTGAAGGGCTGCTGGAGAAGCTGTTTGGCGAACTCGACCGGCAGCTGGAGAAGGCCGGCGTGATCCTGAAGCGCGGCACGATGCTGGATGCAACGCTGATCGATGCAGTCTCAGCGCCGCCGACAGCTGAGCGGCCTTCGAAAGATGCGGACGCCCGTGTCACCACGCGGCAGGGCAAGGGCGGTTTCACTTTTGGCTACAAGGCCCATGTCGGCGTGGATGAGGGCTCTGGCATCATCCGCACGGTGATCACCACACCGGCCAACGTCAACGACACGGTGATGGCCGATGACTTGATCCGCAGCGACGAGAAGACGGTGTGGGCCGATGCCGCCTACGACACGCACGCCCGGCGTGCCCGGCTCAAGGCCGAGGGCAAGAAGGTGCGCATCGCGCGCCGCCCCAACAAGCATCATCCGGAGCTGCCGTTGCGGCTCAAACGCTACAATCGCCTCATCGCCAGGCGTCGGGCGGCGGTGGAGACCACCTTCGCCACGCTCAAGAACCGCATGAAGCTGACCGCGATCCGCTATGTCGGACTGGCCAAGGCGTCCGCCCAAGTGACGATGGCGGCGATCGCCTTCAACATGCGCCGATGGGCCGCCATCACGGGATAGGTGCGCCTGCAGTCCGGCCGTACGGGCCGAACCGCCACCTCAACCCCTCAAAACCAGACTCCAATCCACAAGCGCAAGCAACAACCCGCTGCATTCCACTCCCGTCCGCGCACTCCCGAAACTGCGCAACAGGCCCACAAGGGGAGAAGGTGGCCTCGCGAAGCGAGGTCGGATGAGGGGTGTTCCAGCTTGACGCGACGTCGACAACGAACCGGACCAGGAAACCAACGCCTCACTTCGCTGGAACACCCCTCAACCGTCTCGGCGCTAACGCGCCGATCCACCTTCTCCCACATGGGGAGAAGGAAAGGGCGCGCTCTCGCTCACCGCCCATCCCTCACCAGCGTCCAGATCCACCCGACAAACGTCAGCACCAGGAACGGATAGCCTGCCGCCGGCAGCGGCGCCGAGGTTGGCAGCAGGGGCGTGCCCCACAGGATCATGCAAGCCGAGACGACGAACAGCACGGCGGAGACGAGCGCGGTGAGCCGCATCCACAGCGCAAAAGTCTTCGGCGCGCTGACCAGGACCAGCCCCGCCGCCCAAAGCGAGATGCCGCCGACATAGGAGGGCACGCTGGCCTCCAGCCCCGCCGCATTGCCTGATAGCAGCAGGCTCTCGCCGGCGAGGAAGGTGAGGAACCCGGCGGCGACACAGTCATTGCCCAGCCGCTGGTATTTCATGGTGAGCAGCGCGGTCGCCACCACCAGCGCCACGCCGTCGATCGTCCACAGCGTTTCGCGCAGCGGCGCGCTGGCGACGAAGGTGCCGGCGAGGCCGAAGGCGCCACCGATGGCGAGGCCGATTGCGGCGGCGGTGTCCGACGTGGTGCGCATGTGATGTCTCCCCAAGCTGCCTGAGGATACCGCAGGGCGGTGCCTGATCCAATGCCCGCCGATGGCGAGGTGCTCTTGCCGGTTTGACGTCCCGGCGCGGCTCCGCTGTCAGCCCGAAATTGATAAAGGGCGTGAAGGAGAAAAAGGCGCAGACTGGGAAAGAGCGGTCCCCGGCGCCTGCGGCCGACAAGGTTCCTTGCCCGAGGACCGATATTGGTGCATCGCAGCAGGCCCCTTTACGCTTGCCTTGAAGCCATCCTATTTTGGACGGTCGCAGCCGCGGGTGGGCATGGAATGTCGGTACTGCCTTTCCTGAGAATTTACGCGCCGCTCAACGCGGTGCTGGCTGCGCCTGGGTTGTTGGCGGTGGCTGCGCTCACGATACCAGGCCTGTCCGGACGAAGCACACTGGCTCTGGCTGCCCTGCTCGCCGTCATCTGGGGCGCCTATCTCCTGCAACTGGCCGCGACGCTGCTCAGGCGCCGGGCGGGAGACCTTCGCGACAGGACGCCCAAAATCGCCATCGATGTGATCGCGGTTCTGGTCCCGCTCGCCGCATTTCTGCTCGTCGGCACGCCCGATCGGAGCCTCTACTGTGCCGTCTGGCTGCTGAAACCGCTGCGCGACTCGACGTTCTTCCCGGTGCTGGGCAGGGTCCTGGCCAACGAAGCGCGCAACCTGATCGGCGTCACCACGCTTTTCGGCGTCGTTCTGTTCGCTGTCGCGCTCGCGGCCTATGTCGTCGAGCGCGACATCCAACCGGAAAAGTTCGGCAGCATCCCCCAGGCCATGTGGTGGGCAGTGGTCACGCTTTCCACCACCGGCTATGGCGACACTATCCCGCAAAGCTTCGCCGGCCGCGTCCTTGCCGGGGCGGTCATGATGAGTGGCATCGGCATCTTCGGGCTCTGGGCCGGCATTCTTGCCACGGGCTTCTATCAGGAGATCCGTCGCGAGGATTTCGTCCGCAATTGGCAATTGGTCGCCACCGTGCCGTTGTTCCAGAAACTCGGCCCGGCCGTGCTGGTCGAGATCGTGCGCGCGTTGAGACCGCGCACGCTGCCGGCGGGCGCCGTGATCTTCCGCAATGGCGAGGTCGGTGACCGGATGTTCTTCGTCGTCGAGGGGCGCGTGAGCGTCGCGACGCCGAGCCCGGTGGAGCTTGGCCCCGGCGCCTTCTTCGGCGAGATGGCGCTGATTACCGGGGAACGGCGTTCGGCGACCGTCAGCGCGGCGACGGAGGTCTCGCTCCTGTCGCTGCACGCGGCGGATTTCCAGATGCTGTGCAGCAGCAGCCCGGAGATCGCCGAAATCATCCGCAAGACCGCGCTCGAGCGGCGCGGCGCGGCTCCGATGGGTTGATGCCAGGCGTGCAGATCCAGTGTGGCGCTGGCCGGCTGCCTCCGGCAGGTTCGCCCGCGAGCGAAATGCCGCCGACATAGGAGGGCACGCTGGCCTCCAGCCCCGCCGCATTGCCGGCCGGCAGCAGGCTTTCGTCGGCCAGGAAGGTGAGAAACCCGGCCACCACTCAGTCATTGCCCAGCCGCTGGTATTCATGGTCAACAGCGTGGTCGTAAGCACGGGCTGCGCCGTCCGAGCGGTGGCGGTCGCGAAAGCCGCTGGCGTCGAGCACCACCTGGACCGATGTGTCGCGCGCGCCGCGCGCCATGAACAGGCCTACCCCCGAGACTACAAAGCGCCAGCACCGCCGTCAGCAACACCACTCGGCCGCTGGTGATTGATGATGGTGACAGACCCTGGAGCGTGAAGAAGCCGAACAGCCCGGCGAGTAGAAACGGCGCGAGCGCCGGGAAGAGCTTTCCGAAGATGCTGTTGCGGATTCCGACAGGCAGGTCAGCCGTTAGCGGCATTCCGGGTTCACACGCGAATCCAATTGTAGTTATCATGCGCTTGATAGCCGCACTTCAAACATGTCGCGATGAGACTTCGATCCGCTGGATCGCCCTTCCGCGTCCAATTCACATCGGACACCTCCGCATATCGGGAGCCTCTACAGGCGCCCCTGCACACGATCTGAACGAGCCTATTGCGCGGGGTGCGCTGAGCATATTGTGGGATTGGCACCGTCTATTCCGCAGCCTCTACATGGCGCGCAGGACCTTGCGCAAGTGGTATGGTTTTTGAAACCTTGGCTGCCACGGCCTTTACGGTTTTGGCACTCACTTTCTGTTTGAAGGTCTCTGTCAAAACCTTCTCGACAAACTGCTCTGCCTTCAATTGCCGTGCTTCTTTCTCGGTCATTTCGTTCTCCTTAGGGTCCCGTTACATCTGCCCAAGCTCTGTCCAAAATGAGTTCGGCAAAATAGCCAACCCAATATTTTTGAGTGAGCTTCCTTTCATTCAACTTTGCGCGAAGCGATTGGTTCACTTCTAGAACCGGCTCCAGCGCTTTGCTGACATCATCGGGACGGATGTTGGCGTTGTGCGGAAAGCTCTTTTTTACGTACTCGAATGCCTCTTTGGCGGCAGCATCCCAAACGCCTTTGCCGGCTTCGTAGAATTCAACGAGTTTAACGGCTGTTAGGCGCTGCTCCTTCTGAAGGGTCAGCGCCATCAGCCGATATCCCGATGGGTTTGCCACGCTGCGACGACGACAAACCCCAGAGAGACTACCAGTGCCAACACTGAGAAAAACGCTGTGTCTCTGTTGTCGATAGCCTCGGTAAGCAGCGCTAAGCCACATGAAACTAGGGCTAGTACCAACCCGATAAAGGCGTCGAACGAACGTGTTTGATATTTAGCTCGAACGCTGTCCTGTTGTTCCGTCGTGTAGCTGTCAAATGCAGTATTTGCATTTCCCATGAACACCAGCAACAAACCAGCTGTTGCAGCGCCAGCCCCGGCGACCTCTCCAGCAATGTCAACCAATGCCATTCAGCTGCCCTCCCAAGACAATGGCATTGAATCACGATTTGCCAGTCATGCCAAGCTTGGGCCTATGGGCAATTCATTTTAGGTGTGACTGTTATCATACCACTATTTTGCGCAGCGGAGGACTTTCCACTATGGTGCCGGCAAGGCCGAACGCGCCGCCAGTGGCAAGGCCATTTGCGGTGGTGTCCGGAGTGGATGCAAAGGTCGGATGATGGTGAAGGGACGTTGAAATTGGGTGGCTCTGGAGAGTGAAAAGGGGCGACCAGGAGGCCGCCCCCTCAATCTATTCGCCTATGCCGACGGGAAGTCGGGGGGAAGGTCGCTTGCCGGTGGGATTTCGGGAAACCTACGCCCCTTCATCACATCGGCGATCCGGCCAAAGTTGAGCCCGGGATAGTAGCCCGAAATCCAAGAGTATGGGATTTGCTTCTGTCGGGCCAGTTTGATCACCGGAACCATGTCCGGTGTCACCTTGCGGTCTTGCATTGCCTTTTCCTTTCGAAAAGGGTGCGACCGAATAATCGGTTGACGCGGATTCACGGATGAATCATTGTCGTCTGGTTGTTGAACACCGTTATTCGGCCACAAGTTCTGGTCCGGAACCATTTCCAGACCAGTGTGAAGCCGAGGCATTTGCGCCCCGGCCCCTACCGCCCTCGGCGGCTGCTGAAACTGACCAGGTGGTTCAGACCTCGTCAGAGCAGGAAGTCGTCGCCCATATGGGCTCTATACCGACAACCCTGCGTGATGCACCGCGCGGAGCGAACCTCCCCGCGGTGCATCCTGTCGGTTATCGATCATTGCGGGCCTCGTTCAGAGTGCGATTCCCCATCGCCGTAAGGCGATAGTGGCCGCGCCCGGTGAGCAGGTTTTTGTAATAGGTAGCCAAACCGCGGCGCTCCAATGTGCGGTGGCTCACCAAATTGCGAATAACTTGGCTGAGGCGGTCATCGTTTCGGCCTTGAAGAATCTCTAGATCCTCCTCGGTCGGCTCGATCTGTTGCCGTAGTTTTTTGGCTAGTTCAGCGGTAGGCATTCCTGCCTCCGGATTCTCGGAATCCGCGAGTATTTTTAACGCAGGTATTACCAGATCGTTTTCTAGCGTCCTCATAAGGTCTCAATATCTTGTGGAATCCATCTACGAATCCATATATAGCGATTCGAATCCACGGAATCAACCGAATCTTAACCAAATCTATTTACCATCCCCCCGAGCAGTCGACTTCAGGGAATTCTACCCTGGATTGTACCCAGGCGCATGGATTTTGGCGTTAGAAAATTCCGATGAGGGTTCTTATTGGGTTAGGACCTTCCGGCGGGAAGGCACCGCCGCCGCACCTCCGGCGGGATCGATGGCTTGGCGCGCGCCAATCAGGTCACCGCACTGCCGCAATCCCCGGGGTGGGACCCGCTGCCTCCGGCAGCTCCCACCGGGTCGATGCGTCCGGCCGGAGGCCGGACCGCTTAGTCCCCCATCTTCAGGGCCTGGATAAACGCCTCCTGCGGGATATCCACCTTGCCGAACTGGCGCATCCGCTTCTTGCCTTCTTTCTGCTTGTCCAGCAGCTTGCGTTTGCGCGAGACGTCGCCGCCATAGCACTTCGCGGTCACGTCCTTACGCAGCGCCGAGATGGTTTCGCGCGCGATGACCTTGCCGCCGATCGCGGCCTGGATCGGGATCTTGAAGAGATGGTGCGGGATCAGCTCCTTCAGCTTCTCGCACATCTGCCGTCCGCGCTTTTCCGCCGCCGTGCGGTGCACCAGCATGGACAGTGCGTCGACCGGCTCCTCATTGACCAGGATCGACATCTTCACCAGGTCGCCCTCGCGATAGTCGGTCAGGTGATAGTCGAACGAGGCATAGCCCTTGGAGATCGATTTCAGCCGGTCATAGAAGTCGAACACCACTTCGTTGAGAGGCAGGTCGTAGGTCAGCATGGCGCGTTTGCCGACATAGGACAGGTCGGCCTGGATGCCGCGCCGGTCCTGGCAAAGTTTTAGAATGCCGCCGAGATAGTCGTCGGGGGTCAATATGGTGGCGCGGATCCACGGCTCCTCGATCGCCGAGATCTTCACCACGTCGGGCATGTCGGCCGGGTTGTGCAGCTCCTTCACCGAGCCGTCATTCAAGAGCAGCCGGTAGACGACGCTGGGTGCGGTGGCGATCAGGTCGAGGTTGAACTCGCGCTCCAGCCGCTCCTGGATGATTTCGAGATGCAAGAGGCCAAGGAAGCCGCAGCGATAGCCGAAGCCGAGCGCGGCGGAGGTTTCCATCTCATAAGAGAAAGAAGCGTCGTTGAGGCGCAGTTTGCCGACGGCGGCGCGCAGATCCTCGAAATCGGCGGCGTCGACCGGGAACAGGCCGCAGAACACCACCGGCTGCGCCGGCTTGAAGCCGGGCAAGGCATGCGCGGTGGCGCGCTTGTCCTCGGTGATGGTGTCGCCGACGCGCGTGTCGGCCACTTCCTTGATCGAGCCGGTGAAGAAGCCGAACTCGCCGGGGCCAAGCTCGTCGACATTGATGCGGGCGGGCGTGAACACGCCGGTGCGCTCGACCAGATATTTGGCGCCGGTGCCCATCATGCGGATGGTCTGGCCCTTTTTCAGCACGCCATCGATGATGCGCACCAGCACGATGACGCCGAGATAGGCGTCGTACCAGCTGTCGACCAGCATCGCCTTCAGCGGCGCGGTCGCATCGCCCTCGCGCGGCGGCGGCAATTGGTGGACGATGGCTTCGAGCACATCGGGAATGCCAAGCCCGGTCTTGGCCGAGATCAGCACGGCGTTGGAAGCGTCGATGCCGATCACCTCCTCGACCTGCTCGCGGATGCGCTCGGGCTCGGCGGCCGGCAGGTCGACCTTGTTCAGCACCACGACGATCTCGTGGTTGTTGTCGATCGCCTGGTAGACATTGGCCAGCGTCTGCGCCTCGACGCCCTGGCTGGCGTCGACCACCAGCAGCGAACCCTCGCAGGCGGCGAGCGAACGCGACACTTCATAGGCGAAGTCGACATGTCCGGGCGTGTCGATCAGGTTGAGGATATAGTCCTCGCCATTGTTGGCGCGGTATTTCAGCCGCACCGTCTGCGCCTTGATGGTGATGCCGCGCTCACGCTCGATATCCATCGAGTCCAGCACCTGCTCCTTCATGTCGCGCAGCTCCAGCCCGCCGGTCGACTGGATCAGCCGGTCGGCAAGCGTGGATTTGCCATGGTCGATATGGGCGACGATGGAGAAATTGCGGATGTGGTCGAGGGGCGTGCTCATCCGCGCGCTTTAGCAGGGGCGGAAAGCTGCGGCAAGCGGCGGCCTTTGGCGACCGTTTCGGCCGGATCACGAGAATATCGATAAATTTTAACCAAACGCGTTAGAGCATAATTTGTGACCTGTGTGTTAGCACTGCAGGATATTCTATTGAAAGGACACGAAATGCGGGGGGTTGTAGTCAGGTTCCTGGGGTCGCGCCGCGGCTCGATGATGCCATTGTTCTTTCTCACCCTGCTGCCGATCATATCCGCCGTCGGCTTCTCGATCGACTATACCAGCGCGATCCAGACCCGGTCCAACCAGCAGCAGGCGCTGGATGCCGCGCTGCTGTCGATCACCACCATGGACACCGCCTCGACGCTGGCGCAGCGCCAGACGGCGCTGCAGGATTCCTTCATCGCCAATGGTGGCCTGGGCACTGCGACGCTGAACAATTTTGTGGCTGGTACCACCACCGTCGCCGCCACCGGCCAGGCTACGGCAACTTTCTCCATGCCGACCACATTCATGAAGATCGCCAGGATCGACTCCGTGCCGGTTGCCGTCGCGGCGGCGGTCAGCAAGCCTCCGGCGCTGGTCAATGCGACCTTCAAGATCTCCAAGGTGTCGGGCTGGTGGAACAAGACGATGACGCTCTACGGCACCCAATTTGGAGCGACGGCGGCCAAGCCGCTGATGTCTATCGAGTATACCTATAACAACTTCGGGGATCCGAAGGGCTACGGCACCACGAACGTGTATACGATCACCAACAATGGTGGCGCAGACATCAAGACGCTCGTCCAGTCGCAAGTTTGCACCACCGCCAGCGTGACAACTTTCACCGGTCTGCCCGCCGATGCGATCCTCCAGACCAGTGGCAGCAGGAAATATTCGACAACCTGCGTCAACACCATGTATCCGGCTAACGGCTCTGGCGCTGCGATCGATGTCAGCCAGATGGGTGGCCTGTCCCTGCAGATGTACGTGCCATCGGGCAACCCGCAATACCTCAAATCGGACGATGCGAGCACCTCCAACCGACTCTATAGCGGGGTGGACGCGAACAGTCTGATCGAGACCGCGACCGGAACGAAGGTCGACATCTTCGCCATCGTGCCTTGTGGCGTCACCAGCTATCAAGCCTGGGAAGACGGTGGCACAACAGTGCCGACTCCGTCCTCGAATGCCGACTTTTTCTACAACGTCACCGGCAAGTGCGACTTCAACAAGCGGCCCTCGGACACAGCGCTGACGCAGTAGAAGGGCGCTGCTGCTCTTTCCTTCCCCCTTGCGGGGGGCCCAAAGGGCGGGCGAGGCCAGTGACTCGCCCCGGACGGTGGATCGCCGCATAGCGGCGAGACAGGGTGCTGGACGGAGCGCTGGGCCCGGCTAATCTGGCGCCATGCCGCATCAACCCGCCAAGCGCAAATTGCCCGTTCGCTCCGGCGCGAGATGACGGAAGCGGAAGGCAAGCTTTGGCAGGAGCTGCGCGACCGCAGGCTCGACCGGATAAAATTCAGGCGCCAGGCCCCTATCGGAAAATACATTGCCGATTTCGTTTGCCCCGAGGCTCGGCTGATCATCGAGATCGATGGCAGCCAGCATGCGGAGTCGGATACGGACCAGATCCGCAAGACCGAACTGGAGGCGAAGGGCTTTCGTGTTCTGCGTTTCTGGAATGACGATGTCTTGAGAGACATGAACGCTGTCTGCGACACCATCATCGCCTATGTGCGGGATACGAGTCTCCAGCCTTGGCGATAGGAGCGCTCTTCCTTCTCCCCTTGTGGGCCTGTTGCGCAGTTTCGGGAGTGCGCGGACGGGAGTGGAATGCAGCGGGTTGTTGCTTGCGCTTGTGGATTGGAGTCTGGTTTTGAGGGGTTGAGGTGGCGGTTCGGCCCGTACGGCCGGACTGCAGGCGCACCTATCCCGTGATGGCGGCCCATCGGCGCATGTTGAAGGCGATCGCCGCCATCGTCACTTGGGCGGACGCCTTGGCCAGTCCGACATAGCGGATCGCGGTCAGCTTCATGCGGTTCTTGAGCGTGGCGAAGGTGGTCTCCACCGCCGCCCGACGCCTGGCGATGAGGCGATTGTAGCGTTTGAGCCGCAACGGCAGCTCCGGATGATGCTTGTTGGGGCGGCGCGCGATGCGCACCTTCTTGCCCTCGGCCTTGAGCCGGGCACGCCGGGCGTGCGTGTCGTAGGCGGCATCGGCCCACACCGTCTTCTCGTCGCTGCGGATCAAGTCATCGGCCATCACCGTGTCGTTGACGTTGGCCGGTGTGGTGATCACCGTGCGGATGATGCCAGAGCCCTCATCCACGCCGACATGGGCCTTGTAGCCAAAAGTGAAACCGCCCTTGCCCTGCCGCGTGGTGACACGGGCGTCCGCATCTTTCGAAGGCCGCTCAGCTGTCGGCGGCGCTGAGACTGCATCGATCAGCGTTGCATCCAGCATCGTGCCGCGCTTCAGGATCACGCCGGCCTTCTCCAGCTGCCGGTCGAGTTCGCCAAACAGCTTCTCCAGCAGCCCTTCACCGACAAGCAGATTGCGAAAGCGCGAGAGCACCGTGTGGTCGGGAATGCTCTCTCCCAGCCCAAGCCCGGCAAAACGCCGGAACGACAGCCGGTCGCCGAGCGCCTCCTCAAGTTCGCGATCCGACAGCCCATAAAGCGATTGCAGCAGCAGTGCCTTGAACAGCACCAGCGGCGGCCAAGCCGCCCGACCCGGTCCGCCATCGCGCAGAGGGTTAAGCAGCTTCTCGAAGCGGTACCACTTCACAAGGCCAGACAACCGGTCGAGCGGCGAGGAGCCACCAGACAGCTTGTCGCCCAGAAATCCCTCCACCAGACTCAACTGACCTGTCCGCTTCACCGCCATCGGTTCGTCCTCCGAGCTTATGTCTCAGAGAATCACAACCAGCCAATTACGCAACAGGCCCCTTGCGGGAGAAGGTGGCCTCGCGAAGCGAGGTCGGATGAGGGGTGCTCCAGCTTGGCGGTACGCCAACAGCGAACCGAACCAGAAAACCTCAACGCCTCACTCCGCTGGAACACCCCTTGTGTCTCTCGAATCATGCAGGATCGGGCTGACGGGTGACCCGGGTCATGACCGGATCACCCGTTGCGGCGGAAGCCCGTACACCCCTTGGCATAAGCCCGTGGATGAGCAAGGAACTCCGACCGCATCTTCCACAGCCCGAACGGTTGCTAGGGTTCGACCCCGCACCAGCAAGGAAGGGATCAGAAGATGACACAAATTGCACTGCATGTCGGCATCGATGTGGCCAAGGAGCGACTGGACGTGGCCATTCGGGAAACAGGGGAGTTGTTCGCAGTCGACAATGACGAAGCCGGTTATGCGGCATTGGTCGAGCGTCTGTCGGGTCGGGCGATCGCCGCCGTCGGCCTTGAGGCGAGCGGCGGCTATGAGCGGGCTGTGCTCAAGGCGCTGTGGCAGAAAGGCCTGCCGGTGCGTCGCATCAATCCGCACAGGCTGCGCCAATTCGCACGGGCGGCCGGCGTCAACGCCAAGAACGATCGCCTCGATGCACGTGTGATCGCCCGTTTCCTTGCGACGTTGCCGGTGCATCCGGTGGAGTTTGATCCAAGTCTGGAGTTGGTGATCGAACTGGTCACCGCGCGGCGCCAGCTCCAAGCCGAGCTCAGCCGTGTCAACAACCAGCTCGAACACGTGCGCGATGCCGCTCTCAAGCGCCTGGCCAAGCGGCGAGCGACCCGGCTCAGTGCCGACATCCTGTTGCTCGACAAACGCATCGCCCAAGCCATCGCGGCCGACCATGCCCTGGCACGGCGCGACCGCCTGCTGCGTTCAACTCCCAGTGTCGGCCCGGTCCTGAGTGCCACACTGATCGCACAGCTGCCTGAACTGGGCCGCTTGTCCAACCGGCGGATTGCCGCCCTTGTCGGGCTCGCCCCCTACGACCACGACAGCGGCAAGCTCAAAGGCAAGCGATGTATCTGGGGTGGCCGCGAGCCGGTCCGCAACGTCCTCTATATGGCCGCGCTCAGCGCCGGAGTGCATAATCCCGTCTTCGCCGCTTTCCGCCAGCGCCTGCGAGCGAAAGGCAAGGTGGCAAAGGTCGCCATCGTTGCCGTCATGCGCAAGCTGATCACAACCCTCAACGCCATGATCCGGGACGACAAACCTTGGAACCCGGCTTGCGTCTGAAACACGGTTGCTCATCCGTCTCGGCGCTGCGCGCCGATCCACCTTCTCCCACAAGGGGAGAAGGGAAAGCGCGCTCGATGCGCACTCAATCTTGATGAGGCCGGCTATTGGCGGCCTGGGTCGGCATGACCTAGCCTGCGTTACATCAGCCCCTGGAGAAGAATCCGATGTCCGACCCCGTGACGCGCGTATCCATCTTGCGATGTGATGCCCCGAAGTTTGCTACGTTGCGAGAGATGATGCTGGAGGCCGAGGCGGCGCTTCGGCCCGGCATCGAGGCCATGCCGGGTTTGCTCCTCTTCTACGCCGGCGCGGACGAGGCGACGCTGTCGCTGATCAATACCAGCGTGTGGGACACGCTGGAGCACGCAAGGCAACTCGATACCTTCCAGCCCATGCTGGACGCGGGAAAGCGATTTGTCGCTGAAGGCGCAAGATTCGAGCGGCCGATCATGCACTACACCGCGCTGTGGCGGTTTGGCCCGCTCGCGTAGGCTTGGGGCCATGATCACAAACCGGTGAGCGCTGTAACGAAGCGGCAAGCGGCAGCGAAGTGGGGGAATGACCGGCGCATCTGAGCGCCGCCCCACACGGAGCCAGCCGATGCCGAGAGCCACAACATTCGCCGCATTGTCCAGCCTGGGCGCGCTTGCGCTCGCCGCCTCGCTCGGTGCCGCTGCCGCGCAGCCGCTCAGCGTCGTCGAGCTGTTCACCAGCCAGGGCTGCTCGTCCTGCCCGCCGGCCAACGCCAATCTCATCAAGGTCAAGGACCAGCCCGGCGTGCTGGCGCTGTCCTTCAACGTCACCTACTGGGATTATCTCGGCTGGAAGGACACGTTCGGCAAGCAGGAATTCACCCAGCGCCAGGTTTCCTACGAACCGCCGCTCGGCCATGACGGGCCGTTCACGCCGCAAGTCGTGGTCAACGGCCATGCAGACGTCGTCGGCGCCGCACCCGGCGAGATCGAGCATCTGATCGCGGCGACGGGCAAGACCGGCGGCCCCTCGCTGTCACTCGAGGGCGGCAAGGTCGCGATCGGCGCCGGCGCCGCCCCGGGCGGCAAGGCCGATGTCTGGCTGGTGCGCTATGCCAAGGGCGTCGTGCAGGTGCCGGTGGCGCGCGGCGAAAACACCGGCCGCACCCTGCCGCATGCCAATGTCGTCCATGCGCTGACGAAACTCGGCAGCTGGACCGGCGACGCCACCGCCTACGCGCTGCCCGCCGCGACCGGTGGCTTCAGCACCGCCGTGCTGGTGCAATCGCCGGGCGGCGGACCGATCCTCGCCGCCGCCACCAACTGATTTTTCTTTCCCTTCGCGCGGGGCCGCATGCAGCGGCAACGCATCACCCGGCCCGCTTCCGCGCGCCAAAACCCAAGGAGACGACCATGACCAAGTACCTGACCCTGCCGGCCCTCGCTTTCGCGCTTTCGGCCGCCGTTTTCGTCGCCGGCGCCCGCGCCGACGACACGACCAACGCCATGAAGCCCGCCAATGCGATGGCGACCGACGCCATGAAGCCGGCGGATGCCATGAAGCCCGCGACCGACGCGATGAAGCCTGCCGACCCGATGGCCACCAACGCCATGAAGCCCGCTGCCGATGCGATGAAGCCTGCGGCCGACGCCATGAAGCCGGCGGATGCGATGAAGCCGGCGGCTGACGCGATGAAGCCGGCGGCAGATGCCATGGCTCCGGCCAACTAGCGGCGCGTCACAGAGGATTTGACGGGCAGCAAGATGGCTTTCTTCGATGGACCATCGCTGACATTGGGGATTGGCCGGAGCCTCCCAACGTCGTCATCCCAGGGCGAAGCAGGAGCGAAGCTCCGTCGCGGAGACCCTGGGATCCATGCCGCGACCTTGCCACGGGGTGCAGCGGAGCAGAATTCTGCACCGTTGCAACGCTCGTGAGTCGCGGCATGGATCCTCGGGTCTGCGCTGCGTCGCCACGCTCCTTGCTCCGCCCGTGGATGACGAAGCGATGGATGTTTCCCTCAATCGCCAAGGCATGCGATGCATGAACGCAGGCGACCCGTCAAAACTTCTGTGCAGAGCAACTAGGGCATGCGCCCGGTCGCACGAATGTGAGCCCGTCGCGCAACTCACGGATCGCGCGATCGTAGCTGATCCAATAGACTGATCCCTATGCAAGCCATGAGGAGTGCAATCATGACCGATATCAAGAACCGTTCGACCGGCTTTGTCCGGGGCGCGCTCGCCGCACTTGCCCTGGCAGCCGCTGGCGCCGCCTTTTGGCAGACCCCGGCGCGCTCGGCCGAGGACGCGGTGGTGATCCCGCCGCCGGCAATGGACGAAAAGGCCGCCCCTGGCAGCGAGACGGCGATCTTCGCCGGCGGCTGCTTCTGGGGCGTGCAGGGCGTGTTCCAGCACGTCAAGGGCGTCAGCAAGGCCGTCTCCGGCTATACCGGCGGCGCCAAGGATGACGCGGTCTACGAGACCGTCGGCACCGGCCGCACCGGCCATGCCGAATCCGTCGAGATCACCTACGACCCGTCGAAGGTCACCTACGGCCAGCTGCTGCAGGTCTATTTCTCGGTCGCCCACAATCCGACGCAGCTGAACTACCAGGGACCGGATTCCGGCACCCAGTACCGCTCGACGATTTTCGCCGAAAACGACGCACAGAAGAAGATCGCGCAGAGCTACATCGACCAGCTCGACAAGGCCAAGCTCTATCCGGCGCCGATCGTCACCACGATCGAGACCGGCAAGACCTTCTACCCGGCCGAGAATTATCACCAGGACTTTCTGACGCTGAACCCGACCTATCCCTACATCGTCTACAACGACCTGCCCAAGGTGGCCAACCTGAAGCAGCTGTTTCCGGCGCTGTACAGCGACAAGCCGGTGCTGGTGCTTTCGGCGAGCAATTGAGTGCGTAATCTCCCCCTCGACGGGGGAGATTTGCGCCTACATGGCCTTCATCGCATCGCATGACACGTCGGGGTTCATGTCGGCGAAGGTGCCGGTCGGGTTCTTCTTCCAGGCCCAGACATGCAGCTCATAGAAGGCGCCCAGGCCATAACGGTTGGGCGTGCTGTTGAAGTTGAACAGCTGCCCTTCAAGCGAGGCCGGACCTTTCGAGGTGATGTATTCGACGGCCACCAGCTTCTGTGTGCCGTCAGCCATCGGCTCGTACATGACGGCCTCCGGCTTTGCGAGGTCGACGGCGTCGTCCTTCAAGTAGGCCGCGTTGACGTAATGGATGCCCATGGCGCCGCCGGTGATGCCGCTGGCACAGGGGATCGGCGCGTAGCCTTCAGCGGTGGCCATCGCCACATTCTCGAAACGGCCGTTGGCTGCCCGCACCTTCTCATCCAGCGTGCCCGTATCATGGGCATTCGCCGCCGTGGCCGCGATCGACAGGATCGACAGGTTGATGAGGTGCTTGGTCCACACATGGATGTTCATTTTCTCTCCTCGTTGTTGATGCGCGGAAGCAGCCGCTCCCGCTGCGAAGTCGATGGCTGTCAGTCGTACCGGGTGAAATCCCAGTAGTTCGGCAGTTCCTCGAGCTCCGGCAGGCCGATGTCGCGTCTCAGATAGTCGTCCTGCGGAGGCAACCGGCGCCGCCTCTTGCGCAATGGTGCGAACAGCAGCGAGGCAAGCCGCCGGAGAATCCGGCCCAGTAGCGGGCCTCGTCGCACTGGTCTCGAACCCGCCAACACCGCGCTGGACGCGTTGTCAGGCAAGCGGCCATCGCCGCGAAGGGCAGCTGGATGGTCATTGTCGGGATCAACGGTAAAAGTAAGGGTCAAGGACCCGCACCTCCGTGATCTTGTCGACCGGCAGGGCGTTTTTCTGGGCCGTGCTGCGGATCGCTTCCGGCGAGGGCGCATCGTAGATGCAGAAGCTCTGCTTCTTGTCGGGCGACACGAAGGATTGCACCCAGGTCACGCCCTTCTCCGCATTGCGCATGATGACACCGCCCAGCGCTTCGGCGCCGGCATCGTTCATCGGCACGCTGAGGCCGTTGGGAAATGTGCGTTCAACCACATAGCGAGGCATATCAAGTTCCCTTTTCCATTGTTTCACGCTCGATTTGAGCGCGGCTGGACATTGATCATGCTCGCCGACGGCGCGCATCGGAGCCTTTCCCTATGTTTTGTGGGAAGATTCCCTATAATGGCGGCGTTATGTGTGAAGTCGCACCGGAATGTGTGGAGGGTCACATTTCTGGTCATGGTCCTGGACGCTCGTGGCGGATGTCTGGGGAAACGTCGAAACACAATCCCTGTCCGAGCGTATGACGATGCTTCTGGAACGGCAGACACAGCTGGAGCAGCTGGATGAACTTCTCGCCGAGGCCGCGAATGGCCGCGGCCGCGTGGTGGCGCTATCCGGCGAGGCGGGCGCCGGCAAGTCGGCGCTAGTCGAGGCCTTTACCGGCGCTGCCGGCCAAGGCACGCGCATCTTCCGCAGCGCCTGCGAGGATCTGTCGATCCCCGACCCGCTCGGGCCGCTCTACGATCTCGCCCGCGAGGCGCAATGGGCGATGCCGCAGGCGGTCGCCGCACGCCGGGGAGAACGGCTGCCGCTGTTTTGCGACGCGCTCGATGTCTTCGAGGCGAGAACGGGCGCGACGCTGCTGGTGATCGAGGACCTGCACTGGGCCGATGACGCGACGCTCGACTTCGTCCGCTTTCTCGGCCGGCGCATCGCCAACACCCACATCCTCCTGCTTCTGACGGCGCGCACCGATCGCAGCGAGGGCCAGATGCGCGTGCGCCGGGCGCTGGGTGAAATCCCGGCCGGCAGCGTCGCGCGCATCGACGTGCCGCTGCTCAGCGAAGCGGCGGTGCTGTCGCTTGCAGCCGGCGCCGGCCGGGACGGCGATGCCATCTACCGGGCGTCGGCCGGCAACGCCTTTTTCGTCACCGAACTGTTGAGCGCCGAAAATGAAGCGGCACTGCCGGCCAGCGTGCGCGATGCGGTGCTGGCGCGCGCCGAGCGCCTGTCGGCCGGCGCCCGCGCGATGCTCGACGCGGTGTCGGTGTTTCCCAGGCGCGCCGACGCCTGGGCCTTGACCGGCCTGTGCGGCGTGGCCAGCGCCGGCCAGTTGGCGGAATGCGTCGCCAATGGCTTGCTCGACGATCTCGGCGATGCCTATGCCTTCCGCCACGAGATCGCCCGCCGCGCCATCGAGACGATGCTGACCACCAGCCACAGGCGGGAATTCAACCAGCGTGCTCTGTCGGCGTTGCTCGAAAGGGGTGACATCGCCACCGCGCGGCTGGTCCATCACGCGGTGGAGGCGCACAATCTGGAGACGGTGCGCGAACTGGCGCCGGTCGCCGCCCGCGAGGCCTCCCGCGTCGGCGCCCATCGCGACGCCGCCGGCTATTACGAGGTCGCCCTGCGCCAGGCCGATAGATTGCCTGAAGACGAGCGCGCCGGGCTTTACGAGCAATACGCCTTCGAGTGCCATCTGATCGGCCGCATCGACGAGGCGATCAAGGCGCAGCAACAGGCACGCGCGCTGCAACAGGGCCTGGGCAATGTGCTGAAGGAGGGCGACAGCCTGCGCTGCCTGTCGCGTTTTGCCTATCTGATGGGCGACCGCCAGGCCGCCGACACGTTCGGCGCAGAGGCGGTGGCGCTGCTCGAGACCGCGCCGGCCGGGCCGGAACTGGCCATGGCCTATTCCAACCTCTCGCAGCTGGCGATGCTGGCCGAACGGCTCGACGAGACCTTGTCGCTTGGCGCCAGGGCAATCGAGCTCGCCGAAGCGGCGAACCGGCCGGACATCGTCTGCCACGCGCTCAACAATGTCGGCGCCGCCGAGCAGTGGCTGGATCAGGACAGCGGGCGGCTGCATCTCGCCCGCAGCCTGGAAATAGCGCTTGAGCAGAATTTTCAGGAGCATGCCGCGCGTGCCTTCACCAATTGTGCTTGCGGTGAAATGAATCAGCTGGGCTACAGCCAGGCTCAATCCTTCCTTGATCGGGGCATCGACTATTGCGTCGAGAACGACCTCGCGACCTGGCGCGACTATATGCGCGGCGTGCGGGCGCAATTGCTGCTGCGCCATGGCCGGTGGGACGAAGCCGGCGCCGAAGCGCTCGAAGTCCTCACCGGCACGCATGCCGCCGCCCTTGTGCGCTATCCGGCCCTCGTGGCGCTGTCGCGGCTAAGAGTGCGTCGTGGCGACCCCTCCGCCGAGCCGTTGCTGGTGGAGATGAAGCAATTCCTGGAAAAGGGCGCCGAACTGCAGCGGCTGTTGGCCTACGCGGCGGTGGTTGCCGAGCAGGCCTGGCTCGGGGAGGCGGACAAGGACGAAGCGCTGCGGCTGATCGGCGTTGCCGAGAGCCTGTCGCCGACGCGGGCGGTCTTCGCCGAACTGGCCGGGTGGCGGCAAATGCTGGCGCCCGATATCGACCCTGGCGACATCGCCGGCATGGCCGCGCCCTACCGGATGCTCTTGGCTGGCGACTGGCGCGGAGCAGCCGCGGCCTGGGCGGAACTCGGTGCCCCTTACGAACGCGCCTTGGCGCTTGCCCAGGGCGATGAGGCCGCGCAGCGTGTGGCGCTAGAGATACTTGAAGCGCTCGGGGCCCGGCCGGTCGCCAGCCATGTGCGCGACATTATGCGGCAAAACGGGGTCATCCACATCGCCCGGGGGCCGCGCCGCACCACGCGCGCCAACAGCGCCGGCCTCACCCAGCGCCAGATGGAGGTGCTGCAGCTGATCGAGCGCGGGCTGTCCAACAAGCGCATCGCCGAGCATCTCGCCATCTCGCCCAAGACGGTCGATCACCATGTCTCGGCGGTGCTGGGCAAGCTCGACGCCGTCTCGCGCGGCGAGGCCACGGCGGCAGCGCGTGATTCAGGATTGATTTGAAGTCGCAGGCGCGGGTAGCTGGTTTTGATGGACCTCGTGCCTTGGCGATTGGCGGAAACAGCCATCGCTTCGTCATCCACGGGCGGAGCAAGGAGCCCAGCGACGCAGCGCAGACCCCTGGAGCTGCTCCGCAGCCCAAGGGATCCATGCCGCGACTCCTGAGCGCCGCTACGGTGCAGAATTCTGCTCCGCTGCACCCTTCGATCAACGTCGCGGCATGGATCCCAGGGTCTCCGCGACGGAGCTTCGCTCCTGCTTCGCCCTGGGATGACGATGTTGGGAAGGCTGTCGGCTCAGTCGTAGGTCAGATCCGTCGCCTTCCCGCCGAACACCCGGTAGGCATAGAAGGAATAGAAGATGATGACCGGCAGCACCACGACCGTGCCGGCCAGGATGATGGCCAGGCTTTCGGTCGCCGATGCCGCCTGCCAGACGGTCAATTTATCCGGCACCACATACGGGTAGAACGACCAGGCAAGGCCGGCAAAGCCGAGCGCGAAGATGGCGGCCAGTGTCAGGAACGGCGTCAGCGCATGGCGGTCGTCGGGCCTCGGCAGATGGAAGGTCTGCCGCCACAGCCACAGGAACAGCAGCGCCGACAGGATCGGCAGCGGCGAGAGATACAGCATCTGCGGCCAGACGAACCATTTGTCGAAGATGCGCGGGCTGGCGAAAGGTGTCGCCAGCGACACCGCCGCCATGCCGAGCGCGGTCAGCACCAGCGCGGTGCGCAGCCAGCGCACCGCCTTTTTCTGCAGCTCGCCCTCGGTCTTGTAGATCACCCAGGCGGCGCCCATCGCCGCGTAGGCCGCGGCCAGGCAGAACGCCACCAGCACGCCGAACGCCATGCCGCCCAGGCCGACATCGAGGCCGAGCACATAGACGCCCAGCATGTAGCCTTGCGCCAGCGAGGCGATGACGGAACCCAGGAAGAAGATGCGGTTCCAGCGGTGTTTTTTGCCACTCGGCACCTTGGCGCGAAAGTCGAAGGCAACGCCGCGCAGGATCAGGCCGACCAGCAGCACGAAGACGGGAATGTAGAGCGCGGTCAGGATGACGCCATGCGCCATCGGGAAGGCGACCAGCAGCAGGCCGACGGCCAGCACCAGCCAGGTCTCGTTGGCATCCCAGAACGGACCGATCGCCGCGATCATCGTGTCCTGTTCGCTATCCTCGGCCACGGCGAACAGGATGCCGATGCCGAGGTCGAAACCGTCGAGGATGACGTAGATCAGAATGGCGAGCCCCATCAGGCCGGCGAAGATGAGGGGCAGCAGGGTTGGCCAGTCGAAGGTCATTTTCTTACTCCCCGGCCGCTGGCTGCGACATGGCCGTCTTCATAACGCCTGGCAGCGGCGAGGTGTCGCCATCCTTGGCCGCCTTCAGCGCCAGATGCACCAGCACGCCGAGATAGGCGATCAGCAACAGCACATAGAGAATGAGATAGACGGCGAGCGTCAGCGCGACATGGCCGCCGGCCACCGGACCGACGGCGTCGGCGGTTTTCAGCACGCCCGTCACCAGCCAGGGCTGACGGCCGATCTCGGTCGTGTACCAGCCGGCCAGCGTCGCCAGCCAGCCCGACAGCGCCATCGGCACCATCAGCATGGCGAGCGGCTTTGGCAGGCTGTGCCGGCGCTTGAGGAAGAAGGCGGCGGACCAGGAGACGGCGAGCATCAACAGCCCGGTGCCGACCATGACGCGGAAGCTCCAGAACAGCGGAAAGACCGGCGGATGGTTGCCGGGATAGGCGTCCAGGCCGGGCACCACGCCGCTGGTCGAGTGCCGCAGCACCAGGCTGGCGCCGTCGGGGATGGCGATCTCGAATTTGTTCTCCTTCGCCGCCTCATCGGGCAGCGCGAACAGTACCAGCGGCACGTTGGGGCCGGTGGTCCAGTTGGCCTCCATGGCGGCGATCTTCTGCGGTTGGTGTTGCAGCGTGTTCAACCCATGCTGGTCGCCGGCGAATATCTGGATGGGGATAAGGATCGCCGCGGTGAAGACACCGGTGCGCAGCGCCTTCCACATCGATTCCGAGCGGTCGCCGCTGAGGTAGCGCAGCGCCGACAGGCCGGCGATGAGGAACGACACCGTCAGGCCGGAGGCGAGCAGCATGTGGACGAGGCGGTAGGGCATGGACGGGTTGAACACGACGGCCCACCAGTCGACGGCATGCGCCTTGCCGTCGATCATCTCGAAGCCTGCCGGCGTCTGCATCCAGGAATTCAGCGCGATAATCCAGAAGGCGGACAGCGTGGTGCCGCCGGCGACCAGCACCGTCGCCAGCGTGTGGACGCGGTTGGACACGCGGCGGAAGCCGAACAGCATGATGCCGAGGAAGGCCGCTTCGAGGAAGAAGGCGGTGAGGATCTCGTAGGCCAGCAGCGGCCCGGCAATGTTGCCGACCTTTTCCATATAGCCCGGCCAGTTGGTGCCGAACTGGAAGCTCATGGTGACGCCGGAGACGACGCCCATGGCGAAGGACAGCGCGAACACCTTCACCCAGGTGAAATAGGCGCGCATCCAGGCGGAATCATTGGTCGCGTTGTAGCGCAGCTTGAAGAACAGCAACACCCAGCCAAGTGCAATGGTGATTGTCGGAAACAGAATATGAAACGAAATATTCGCGCCGAACTGGATGCGCGACAATATGAGCGGGTCCATGGTGGGCTCCGGCGCTGCAAGTATTCGCAAACGATAGGCCCGAAGTCGGTTCAGGTCAAAGCGGCGTCCTGCCGCGAGGCTGAACGCCACAGGACAATTTTACCGGTTCATGCGGCGCTTAATCGCTGTTCTCCGGCACAGCGCCAAGCGCATCCGCGAATTTGCGCATCAGGCGCACCAGCTCTTCGATGTCACGCGCCTCCCAGGTCTCGAAAATGGCGCGGCCGATTTTTTCGCGCGCCGCATCGACGAGGTCGGTCATCGCCTTGCCCTTCGGGCTGATCACGGCCTCGCGCACGCGCCGGTCGGCGGCGCTGGCCTGGCGTTGCACCAGGCCGAGGCTCTCCAGCTTGGCGACCTGGCGGCTGACGGTCGTGTAGTCACGGCCGACGCGATCGGCCATCTCGACAACGCCGATCGGCCCGAACCGCTCGATGCCGACAAGCAGCGGAAACAGCGCCCGATCGAGCGGAATGCCGGCCGCCTTAATCAGCAACTCGTCGCGCTGCGGGCGGTTCATTACGCCGACAATATCGAGCACCGCCCCATGAATCTGCCGCAGCTGATCGGAGATAGGTGTATTTTGCACATTTTTCATTGACGACATGCCGCGACTCCTTATATGTGCATTATACACATAATCTGGAAGCCAGAAAGGCAAACCATTATGAAAGCCGCAATTGTTTCGAGCGCCGGGCAGGCGCCCATCTACGGTGATTTCTCCGAACCGGTGCAGGCACCGGGCGAAAACCGCGTCACGGTCACCGCCGCCGCCATCAGCCATGTCGTCAAAAGCCGCGCCTCGGGCGCGCACTACAGCTCGTCCGGCCAGTTCCCCTTCGTCGTCGGCATCGATGGCGTCGGCCGGCTCGAGGACGGCAGCAAGGTCTATTTCGCGCTGCCCAGGGCGCCCAATGGCAGCATGGCGGAGCGGACCGTCGTGGCGTCAGCGCATTGCGTGGCGCTGCCCGACGGGCTGGACGACATCACCGCCGCCGCCATCGCCAATCCCGGCATGTCGTCATGGGCCGCTTTCACCGAGCGGGCGAAGCTCAAGCCAGGCGAAACCGTGCTGGTCAATGGCGCCACCGGCACGGCGGGTCGCCTCGCCGTCCAGATCGCCAGGCATCTCGGTGCCAGGAAGATCATCGCCACCGCCCGCAACACAGCTGCACTCGATGCGGTTACGGCGCTCGGCGCGGATGTGACGATCCCGCTGATCGAGGACGGGGCGGCCCTGGAAGAAAGCTTCAAGCGGCAGTTCAAGGAAGGCGTGGATGTCGTCATCGACTATCTCTGGGGCAACAGTGCCGAGCACCTGCTGATCGCCGCCGCCAAGGCCAGCCCAGATGCCGTACCGGTCCGCTTCGTCCAGATCGGCGCCGTCAGTGGCTCTGACATCACCTTGCCGGGCGCGGTTCTGCGCTCGTCCGCGATTGCCCTGATGGGCAGCGGCATCGGCAGCGTGCCGCTCGACCGCTTCATAGCCTGCACCGGCGATCTGCTGCGCGCCGTGGTGCCGGCCGGCCTCGAAATCGCCACCACGCCGATGCCGCTGGAGGATGTCGAACAGGCATGGGCCATGGATGACAGCACAAGGCGCACTGTGTTCACGCTGGGCTAAAGCAATCGCCGTCCCCGCACTGGCTGTCCAGAACTGTCAGCAGCGCCATTGACTTCCGGTTGCGCGCACCGACATTCGGCCTATATCAGGGAACCTCTTTCAGGCAGCCGTTTTCAGCCCATGCCCTCCATTCTGTCCATTTCCGGGGTCTCCAAGACCTACGCCACCGGTTTCACAGCGCTCAAGGAAGTCGATCTCGACATCCAGCGCGGCGAGATCTTCGCGCTGCTTGGGCCGAACGGCGCCGGCAAGACGACGCTGATCTCGATCGTCTGCGGCATCGTCAACCGCTCGACCGGCACCGTCACCGTCGATGGTCACGACATCTCCAAGGACTACCGCGCCGCGCGCAGCCTTATCGGCCTGGTGCCGCAGGAACTGACCATCGACGCCTTTGAGAGCGTCTGGGCGACGGTCAATTACAGCCGCGGCCTGTTCGGCAAGCCGGCTAACCATGGCTTCGTCGAGAAGGTGCTGCGCGACCTCTCGCTATGGGACAAGAAGGACGCCAAGGCGATCACGCTGTCGGGCGGCATGAAGCGCAGGCTGATGATCGCCAAGGCGCTGTCGCACGAGCCGCGCATCCTGTTCCTCGACGAGCCGACCGCCGGCGTCGACGTGGAGCTGCGCCAGGATATGTGGGAGATGGTGCGCCGGCTGCGCGAGGATGGCGTCACCATCATCCTCACCACCCACTATATCGAGGAAGCCGAGGCGATGGCCGACCGCGTCGGCGTCATCAACCGCGGCGAAATCATCCTGGTCGAGAACAAGGCCGAGTTGATGCGCAAGCTCGGCCGCAAGCGGCTGGTGCTGGAACTGCGCAATCCGCTGACGGCCATCCCGGAGGCCTTTTCGCACTACGCACTCGAGCTGTCGCCGGATGGCGGGCAGCTGACCTACACCTATGACAACCAGGCCGAGCGGCCGGGCGTCGCCTCGCTGATCCGCGATCTCGAGGCCGGCGGCATCCAGTTCCGCGACATCGACACGCAAAACAGCTCGCTCGAGGAGATCTTCGTCAACCTGGTGAGGAAAGACGCATGAACCTGCGCGCAGTCTGGGCGATCTACCGGATGGAGATGGCACGTGCCTTCCGCACCGTGCTGCAGAGCATCGTCTCGCCGGTCATTTCGACATCGTTGTATTTCGTCGTCTTCGGCTCGGCCATCGGCTCGCGCATCACCGAGATCGACGGCATCAGCTACGGCGCCTTCATCGTGCCGGGGCTGATCATGCTGTCGCTCTTGACGCAGTCGATCTCCAACGCCTCCTTCGCCATCTATTTCCCGAAATTCGTCGGCTCGATCTACGAGCTTCTCTCGGCGCCGGTGTCCTATCTGGAGATCGTCATCGCCTATGTCGGCGGTGCCGCGACCAAGTCGATCATCCTCGGCCTGATCATCCTCGCCACCGCCTCGCTGTTCGTGCCGCTCACCATCCTGCATCCGTTCTGGATGGTCGCCTTCCTGGTGCTGACGGCGGTGACCTTCAGTCTGTTCGGCTTCATCATCGGCATCTGGGCGAAGAGTTTCGAGCAGCTACAGCTGGTGCCGCTGCTGATCATCACGCCGCTGACTTTCCTCGGCGGCAGCTTCTATTCGATCCACATGCTGCCAGGCATCTGGAAGACGATCACGCTGTTCAATCCGGTCGTGTATCTGATCAGCGGCTTCCGCTGGAGTTTCTACGGCAAGGCCGACGTCTCGGTCGGCATCAGCCTCGGCATGACGCTGGTCTTCCTGGCCGTCTGCATCGCCATCGTCGCCTGGATTTTCAGGACGGGCTACCGGCTGCGGAACTGACGCGGCTGGTCTTTGGCGATAGCGTGCATGGCAGTTTGGCGGATGCATTGTCTTATGCTGCGCTGGTCGACCCCCATTCCGTCTCGGCTCCGCCGAGCCACCTGCCGGGGCGAGCCATGGGTCTCACCCGTCCTTCGGGCCCCCCGATCGACGGGGTAGAGGAAAGGCGCCAAGCTTTTTTGCCGTCTACGCCCATCCAGCAACGCTCCCTTCCTTTCCCTCCGGAGGGGGGAAAGGTGGCGCTGCGAAGCAGCGACGGATTGGGGGAACCACGTGGTAATCAAGCCTCGCGTCGATCAGTCACGCCAATCAAGGAAGTGTGCATAGGCGTAGACGGGAGTGGGGGCGAGGAACCCAAGTCCTGTAGAGCTCAAATCGCCTTGACCAGCCGCAGCAGTCCCAGCATCTCGATATAGGTCCCCTTGCGGAAGGCGATGTAGACCGGCTCTTCCACGCCATGGAAACGGCGCTTGAAGGCCGCCTGGCCCTGCAGGTTGAACCGGCGGCGGTTGACCCAGGGCGAAGAGTAGGCGCGCTGGAAAGCGTTGCGCCAGAACTCGCTTTCGGCAAATCCGCTGGGGGTCACGTCGACGAGCGGCGACAGGCCGAGCGTGACCACCGAGATGCCTTCTTCGCGAAACCGGTCGACGGCGAATTTGGTCAGGCCGATCTCGGCATGCGGCGAGGCATCGATGTGCTTGCGCTTGAAGGCGGTGGTGTAGCCGATGACCTTGCCGTCGCGAAACAACGGATCGAAATCGAGCAGCGCGATCAGCTCGCCATTGGGACCATGCAGGACGAAGCGGCGCATGTCGGTGCCGAGTTGATCGTAGAACGGGCGGTTGAGAAAACCCATCTCCCAGCGTTTGACGATGCGGTCGCCGCGCCAGTTTTCGGAAAGCCGGGCGATCTCGTCGAGGAATACCGTCCGCTTGTCTTCCTCAAACGAAAAGCCCTTCTTCAAGAGCCAGCGCTCGGAATAGCGCACGGTCTCGTTGCGCTTGCCGGAAAAATCATGCTCGGGCAGGGGGAGTCTTGTGTCGATGCCCAGCCGGTTGACCTTGTAGCCGAGCCCGGCCAGCACGCGCGCGGTCTCCTCGTTGATCTGCACGAACCACGGGTCGCCGGCGGTCTCGACGAAGCGCCTGATATAGTCGGGCCGCCGGGCCGGCGCCGCCACCGGGTCACCGAGCGCGAAATGATGTTTCATCTTGGTGCCGAAGGCGATGTAGCCGTCGGTGTCGCCGAAATAGGACAGCTTGTGCTGTACGGCACTGGAATAGGCGAGCGAGAAGTCGCCATGGCGGCGGACAATCGCCAGGCGTTCGACATGCGTCAGCGCCTGGCGCTCGACCTTGGGCGAGGCGCCCTCGAGGATTTTGTCGAAATAGATCCGCAAGGAGGGCATGGTCGAGATTCCGCGTGCCGTCTGTGGCGCGACGTGCCTTCCGACACGCTGGACGCGCCACGGCGTCTTGATTTTTCGCGGGAAGCCGAAATCGCTGCGGTTTCGAATTCCTGCGTCGGTAACGAGATCCGCCAGCCCCCCGGAACTCGAATCAATCACATTGCCGCGACCTGATTATCGTCGATGCCGCCGATATGCCATATAGGGCTGCATGGTTTCCGACAGAAGCGGATAATCCGCTGCATGTCGTTGTTTTGGCCGCATTTACGCGATGAGAGTTGTTTGCGCCTGGCGGCGGAATGCTCTGGAGCGCAAGCGGCTCGGCACAGGCCTCGGCAATCGGCACCGATCTGCTGTATGGGTTTGCGCGCGATCAAACGGTTACAGCGTCCTGCGAGCCTGTCGGAATGCTGGTGGTTGAATGGGTTTTAAGAGTGAATGGCTGATACGACGACCGGACCGATGATGGAGCAGATGGTGGCAGTCGAGCCGGCGATCGTCATTGGCGCCGGCGCCGCCGGACTGGCTGTCGCGCAGGCTTTGATCAAGGCCGGCGTGCCGGTGGCGATCCTGGAAAAGGAGAGCCGGCTGGCCGAGCCCTGGCATCGGCGGCACCAGCAACTGCATCTCAACACCCATCGCGATCTCTCGGCGCTGCCCGGCCTTTCCTTTCCCGTGGATACGCCGGCCTTTCCGCACCGCAACGTCGTTATCCGCCATATGAACGATTTCCGCGACGCGAACCGGCTGCCGGTGGAGTTCGGCGTCGCCGTCGAGACCCTCGTGTTCAGGGGCGACCATTGGGCGGTGCGCACCAGCGCCGGCTCGCGCCTGGCGCGTCATGTCATCGTCGCCACTGGCCGCGACAAGGAACCCTTCACGCCGCAGTGGAAGGGCATGGAGGCCTTCGCGGGCCGGATCATCCATTCGGCGGATTTTGGCGACGCCAAGGCCTATGCCGGCAAGAAGGTGCTGGTCGTCGGCGCCGGCAATTCGGGCTTCGATGCCCTCAATCATCTGGCCGGGGTGGACGTGGCTTCTCTCTGGCTGTCGGCCCGCAATGGCCCCGCGCTTCTGCCCAAGCGCATCGGCAAGATCGCTGTGCACCGGCTTTCGCCGCTCATGGCGCGACTGCCGCTGCGCGTCGCCGATGCGGTGATCGCCGCGACGCAGCGCCTGGTTTTCGGCGATCTCACCAAATTCGGCATGCCGCCCGCGCCGTCGGGCGGCGCCAGCCGCCTGACCACCGACTACACCGCGATCGCCGCGGATGACGGCGCCGTCGACGCCATCAAATCGGGCAAGATCACCGTGGTACCGGCGATACGGGAATTCACCCGCGATGGCGTGATCCTGGCCAATGGCAGCCTGATCGATCCCGACATCGTCATTGCCGCGACGGGCTACCGCACCGGGCTGGAGCGCATGGTCGGCAATCTCGGAGTGCTCGACAGCAAGGGCGTCCCGCTCTTCAATGGCGGTGTCGCCGACCCGAAACTGCCCGGCCTGTGGTTCACCGGCATGCGGCCGAGCATTCGCGGCTGCTTTGCCAATGCCGCCATCTTGGGCAAGGCGATCGCCAGGCGGATCGCCGGTGCCGGCCGCCAGCGAGCTGGCGCTTCACGCTGATTTGATCGCGGAGGCGGGCGACAAGCATATGGCCGCTTTTGACACTTTATATGCCATGTTATATAACATGTTACAAATTATCGCGGAAAATGACGATGGAAGACGTTATCCGATCGCTTGGCTATCTCTGCCTCGGCAGCCGGCTGAAGCGCATTGGCGAGCAGTTGCAGGCCGATGCGCAACAGCTGCTCGACGGCCTGGAGGTTCCGCTTCAGTCGAGCCAGTACCCGCTGCTGGCCGCTCTTGACAGGCTCGGCCCCCTGGCCATCGGCGAACTGGCGCAATCGCTCGGGCTGACACAGCCGGGCGTGACACGGAGCGTGGCGCTTCTGGCCGAGCTGGGGCTGGTCGAAACCATTCAGTCACAAGATGACCAGCGGCGGCGGATGGTCTCGCTGACCGGCAAGGGCCGGCGCCTGGTCGATGTGGCGAAACGGGATGTGTGGCCACGCATCGAAAACGCCGTCGCGGATCTGTGCCGGGATCTTTCTGGGCCGCTTCTCGATCAACTCGCAGCCATCGAGGAGGGGTTGGCCACGGCTCCGCTCGATCGTCGTGTCAAAAAGGGTATCGGCCAATGAAACATGTCCTCGACCGGCCCGTCTGGAGCGCGCTGGCGACGCGCCATCAAGCCCTCGCGCAAGGTGGCGAGCTCGCCAGGCGCTATTCGCCGTCATTCGCCCTTTTTGCCGCCACCGCCGCCGACGATGCCGAAAGCTTGCAGGCCTTCGCGGACCTTGTCGGCCCCGGTGACAGCGTCATCATGGCCCAGGCCGACCCCATTGCCCTTCCGGCCGGCCTCTCGGCAATCTCGACCGCCGCCGCCGTGCAGATGGTTGCCGAGGCGCCGTTACAGGTGGTGTCGGACGAGCGCGTGCAACGCCTGACGCAAGACGACGTGGCGGAAATGGTGGCCCTGGCGTCGCTCACCAAGCCCGGCCCATTCACGTCTGGAGCCTTGAGCCTTGGCGACTTCTGGGGCGTGAAGGCCGGCGGGCAGCTGGTGGCGATGGCCGGCGAGCGCATGAAACAGCCCGGCTACAGCGAGCTCAGCGGCGTCTGCTCGCATCCGGATGTCCGCGGCGGCGGCCTCGGCCGGCTCTTGTCCCTGTTCGTGGCCAACCAGATTTTCGCACGCGGCGAGGTACCCTACCTGCACGCCTACGCCACCAACGCCGGCGCGATAAAGCTGTACGAATCCATCGGCTTCAAATTGCGAAGCGCGATCAATGTGGCTGTCGTCCAACGTCCTGGATAGCGGCTGGAAGCGGCTCTTCGATCTCAGGCCGATTTCGGCTCCAGGCGGCGGAAACCGACGGCGTCCGTCAGCATCTCCTCGTCGACCATTCCGGCATTGTGGAGCGCGAGCAAGGTCAGGGCGATTTCGCGCGCTTGCGGCGAATCGGGATGAGCTTCGCGCTTGAGGCAGGCTTCGTCAAAGACACGCTGCAGCCTGGCGATATCGGCGGGCTTGAGCAGGCCACGATCATAGACGGACTTCGACATGGCGGTCTCCTGAAGGAGGAGTTAGGGCGCCATTCCTAAATTTCCAATCTTTCCTGAGGCTTGAGCCTTAGCGATTGGCGTAAACGCCTATCGTGTCGTCATCCACGGGCGGAGCGGCCGCGTAGCGGCGTCGCGGAGACCCGAGGATCCATGCCGCGACTTCAAAGCGCCGCAGCGGTGCAGAATTCTGCCCGCTGCACCCGTCAGTAAGGTCACGGAATGGATCCCAGGGTCTCCGCGACGGAGCTTCGCTCCTGCTCCGCCCAGGGATGACGACGTCGGGGAGACTTAGGCCAATCGCCGACGTCAATGACCCACCTAAACCAACGATGAACCCTGGCCGCCAACTCCGTCAAATGCCTGCTTTACCCAGAACCCGGATATCAGACCGCGATCTTGCCGCCGCCCCGCTTGGTGATGGCGACGACCGATGGCCGCACCGGCATGTCGGGCTTGAAGTCGGGCCAGCGTGTCGACGGATCCTCATAGTAGGACGGGCGGCCGAAACCGTCCCAATCCTCGCCGCCATCGCCCGGATGCTGGACCGCGACGAAGGCGGTCTGGTCATCGCGTGCAAACAGCGGGCCGCACATTTCGGCGCCGATCGGCACGCGGAAGAACAGTTTCGAGGTCGCCCGTGCAGCCCCCTCCGTGTCGACCGCCCACAGGCCGTCGGTGCGGCCGGTGGCCTTCGGACCCTGACCGTCGGTGGCGACCCACAGGCGCCCGGCCGAATCGACCGCGCAATTGTCGGGCATGCCGAACCAGCCATTGGCCGTCGTCGCCGTCGAGAAAGTGGCGCCGACATCGGCAACCGAGGGATCGCCGCATTTCAGCAGCACTTCCCATTTGCCCTTGGTGGCGGTGAAATCGCCGTCGGTCTCGGTGATCTCGATGATGTGGCCGAAGGCATTTTCGGCGCGCGGGTTGGCGGCATCGACCTGGTCGGCCTTGCGCTTCGAATTGTTGGTCAACATGACATAGACCTTGCCGTTGACCCCATTGGGCTGGATGTCCTCGGGCCGGTCCATCTTGGTGGCGCCGAGCAGATCGGCGGCGCGCCGCGTCTCGATCAGCACGTCGGCCTGGCTGCCAAAGCCGTTTTCCGCCGTCAGCGGCCCCTGGCCGAAGACGATCGGCAGCCAGTCGACCGTGCCGTCCTCGGCGAATTTGGCGACATGCAGCGTGCCGTCGTCGAGCAGGTCCTTGTTGGCGGCATGGTCGTTGGCGTTGAAGGTGCCCTTGGTGACGAATTTGTAGACATAGTCGAAGCGTTCGTCGTCGCCGAGATAGAAGACGACGCGGCCGTCCTTGGCGACGATCGATTCGGCGCCCTCATGCTTGAAGCGGCCCATGGCGGTGCGCTTCCTCGGCGTCGAGGTCGGGTCGTTGACGTCGACCTCGACGATCCAGCCGAAGCGATTGGGCTCGTTCGGCTCCTTGGCGAGGTTGAAGCGGTCGTAATGCGCGCCCCATTCATAGGCGCCTTCCGGAATGCCGAGCCGCTTGTAGTTGGCGGCTTCCTTGTGGCCTTCCGGCAGTTCGCCGGAGAAATAGCCGTGAATGTTCTCCTCGGCCATCACATAGGTGCCCCAGGGCGTGACGCCGCCGGCGCAATTGTTGAAAGTGCCGAACACCTTGGTGCCGGACGGATCGACATTGGTCTTGACGCGGTCATGCCCGGCGACCGGACCGGAGAGCGCCATTTCGGTGGTGGAGGTGATGCGGCGGTTGAGCTTGCCGTCACGCACCACGTGCCATTTGCCGCCCTCCTTGCGGATCTCGACGATGGTGCCGCCATGCGCCGCCATCTCGACATCGACCTGCTCCTTCGAGAGCGGGGCGACCTCGACCTTCTTCTTCCCGTCCTTCTCGACGATCGAAACGATGCCGGGGAACATCAGATGCGGGTTGGTGTATTCGTGGTTGACGACCAAAAGGCCATGCTCGGCCGAGCCGTCGATCGCGATATAGCCGACATAGTCATTGTTGTAGCCGAACTGCCTGGCCTGCGCCTCCGCCGACTGTTTCGTCGGGTCGAACTCCGGTGAATCGGCAAACAGCGGATCGCCCCAGCGCAACAGCACGTCGGCGTCATAGCCCGGCGCGACGTGGTGCTTGTCGTCGATGCCGGCCTCAAGCTCGTCGAATTTGAAGGCGGAGCCTTCCGCAGCGCGGGCATCGTCCGCGGCGATCATGGCCAGCGGGCTGACGGTGGCGGCGATCGCCGAGACGGCGAGTGACCCCTTCAGGAAACCCCGGCGCGAGAACCGCGCGGCGATGATATCGCCCATGGTGCGGTTGTCGGTGGGGTTGATGGCCGGTCCTTCGTTTTCCTCGAGCAGGCTGGTGCGGAATCGGGCGTCGGGGGAGCGATGTTCGGTCATGAGGGCCTCTGGCTTGGAGTGGCTGGAGCTTGTTGCCTGTTCGACCCCTTACGTCAGGCCGATCACATTTTCGTGACATCATACAGGCACCAATGCCCCGGGCGAGGCGACTTGTCACGCACGACATCGGACTTTGGTCCAATCTTGCGCTTGCAAAGGTCCTGGAGGACAAACGCAACGGTCGGAGGTCGCTTCCGGTCACTACATCTTTCGGCGATGTTGCGGTTGCAACGTTGGGGTGGGCGCGCCGGCTCAATCGACGGAGATCAGGATGCACGGATCGATCACGGCCCGGTGTCGCCGGCTGACGCTCGTTTCGGTGGCTGCCCTGGCGCTGACCATCGTTCCCTATCGAATTTCCCTGCACGGATCCGCCCCCGGAATCGACGCCGCGTCAGCACAGGCCGCCAATGGTGGTAATGGCGGCGGCAGCGGTGGTGGTAATGGCGGCGGCGGCAACGGTGGTGGTAATGGCGGCGGCGGCAACGGTGGTGGTAACGGCGGCGGTAACGGCGGCGGCAACAGTGGCGGCAATGGCGGCGGCAACAGTGGCGGCAACAGCGGCGGCGGCAACAACGGCAACGGTGGCGGCAATTCCGGAACAGAAGGCAGCGGTGACAACTCGGGGTCGGGCAAGGGTCAGACCGACAAAGGCGCCACCCATGTCAACGCAACGACCGGCGACAAGGTCGAGGTGAGCGGCAACCAAATAACGGTCACGCATCCCGACGGCATAACGGAAAAGATCGAGAACGGCCGTTTCAGTATGAAGGATGCGCTGGGGCGCACGATCATCGACCGCCAGGCCACGCTGGCCGACGTCAGCCGTCTCAAGGCCTTGTGAGGCTGGTCAACAGGCAACGACCAGCTTCACAAATCACCTCCGCCGCCCCCGGCGGAGGTGACTTCTTTTTGTCAGGCCATCGCGCGGTTCCGCGATGGCCAGACTCTTTATTTTGACGCAATTCCCAAGGGAAAGCACTATGCGCTTTTCCCGGGAAAACCGCTCACACGTTTCCTGGAATTTGCTCTAAGAGCGGTTCCTGTCCCGGTCGCGCAGCTCGCGCATCATGAGAGCAGCCTCAGTGCGGTTTCGCACGTGGAGTTTCGACAGCACCCCGGTCATGTGGTGCTTGACCGTCTTCTCCTGCAGCTCCAGGCGCAAGGCAACCTCCTTATTGCTGAGGCCTTCCGCCACCAGCCGCAGGATTTCCGTCTGTCGTTCGGTCAAATGCCGCAACCGATCCGCCATGCCGTCGGCGGGGTGCGGCGACTGGAGATCGGAAAGCAGCCGCGCCGACAGCGTCGGCGTCAGATAGCTCTCGCCGGCCGCCACGTTGTGCAGGATGTCGGCGAGTGCGCGCGACCCGACACCCTTGAGGATATAGCCTTGCACTCCTGCGTTCAGGGCCTTGGTTACATCGGCATTGGCCTCCGAAACGGTCAGCATGACGATCTTCTGTGCGGGATGGTCGGTAAGGATGCTTGCAACCGCGGCCAGGCCGCCGCCCGGCATGGAGATGTCGAGCAGCAATATGTCGGGCTGCACCGTCGAGGCGATGCGTTCGGCGTCCTGCGCCGTCGCCCCCTCGCCGACGATCTCGAAGCCTCCGATCTCCGACAGGCTGCGCGTCACACCTTCACGAAACAGCGGGTGATCGTCGACAATGGCAATCCGAATGACCCCAATCATGCTTGCTCCTCGATCGAAAGACTGATCACCAATCGCGTGCCTTGCGCTCCGGTCAAGGTCTGGAACTGGCCGCCAATGCTTTCGACCCGCTCCCTGAGGCCGGCGAGCCCCAGCCCCTCGACCCGCGCCGGGTCGAAGCCCGGCCCGCCATCCGACACTTCGACAAAAAGCCTGCCGCTCTTCATCCCGGCGCGCACCGCCTGGTCCTTGGCCCGCCCGTGGCGATAGGCGTTGTTCAGCCCTTCCTGCACGAAACGGTAGATGCTGATCTTCTCGGAGGCGCCGGGTTCGGGCAAATGCCTGGGCAGTGTGAGCGTCACCGACGTTCCCGTCCGGCGCTGATGTTCGTCAACGGCCAGCCGCAATATGTCCATCGTGGCGGCCGTCTCTATCTGCGGCAGCACGAGGCCGGTGCAGATACCGCGTATTTCGCGCATCGCATCCTCCAGCGTCTTGCGGATCATCGCGACCTCGGTCGAGCGGTTTTCGCCCCAATGGCCGTCGCCGGAAAAGATCGGGCTGTCCATGCGCAGCGCCGCCAGGGCCACGAGTTGCGCCGGTCCGTCATGCAGGTCGGCGCCGATCCGGCGCAGATATCGTTCGTTGAGTGCGGTGGCGCGGCGGGACGCCCGTTGCACACGCTGGCGCAAGGCGCTGTTTTGCGTCACCAGGCCCTGCAACTCCGCCACCTGGCGGCGCAGCGCACCGCGTTGATCGTCGATGGTGCGGCTGGCGCGCAGCACGATGCCCGACAAGAGCAGAAAGGCCGCCAAGGTGGTGCCGGCCACGACCAGCCAGCTCGACAGCAGGGCGGAAGCCAGCGTGGCCTTGAAATCGCTGGCGACCTCGTAGAATTCGGTGACGGCCACCACCTCGCCGGACCAGGGCTCGCGAACGGGATTGTAGATCTCCAGCAACGGTACGCCCGCGGACCGCTCCTTCTCTTCGTTTTCGTCGAACGTGTCGAACTGGGCAACGACGCTGCCTTGGAAGGCGGAACGCAGATGGCCGTTCAGGTCGAAGCGGCGGCCGGTCAAAGCCGAGTCCTTCGAATAGAGGATCGTGCCGTCGCGTCGCCAGAGCCTGAACGAGACCAGGCGCTTGCCGAGCGCGCCCTGGCCGAGCGTCTCGTCGAGCGCCTGCTTGACGGAATCGCTGAGCTCCTCGCTTTTGCGCAGATCGGGCAGCAGCGGCGCAATCACGCTATCGACATAAAGCGCCGTCGTGGCTGCCGAATTGCGGGTGACGCCATCCCGGATCTGCGTCGTCACCCAGGAGCCCACCACGAGCATGACGGCCAGAAGGCCAAAGCCGCCGGCAACGAGGAATTGCAGGGCAAGGGAAAGCTCGCTCCAGCGTCGCGCCAAGTTCTGCAGAATACGAATCATGAGCCCCTGACCGCCCCCTCCATCGACAGCCGGGCGACAGCGGTACATTGAGCCTCAGTCTTGCCGTTGCCAAGGCCTTCGTTAGAACGAGGTCGCTTGACGTGTCGGCATGCTTGCGAAACAAGGTCCGCGGCACATGCGGCGCAGCCGCTTTGAAGGGGACGGACGTTGAGTTTTTCTGGGTTGCTGCAGCTTGGCTTTTCGACGGTGATCTTCCTTTTGGCGGCGACCGCCGCCAAGCAGTGGGGACTGGCGCCGAGCCTGGGCAAGATCCTTTTGACGCTCGCGCTCTATTCGCTGGGCAATCTGATCATGCTGCGGCTGATTCGCGAATTCGGCATGTCGGTGTCGTTCAGTCTCTCGGCGGTCATCCAGCTGGTCTCGGTCAACGTCGTGGCGCTGGTGTTTTTCGGCGAGCGCGTCAATGCGCTGCAGGCCAGCGGCATCGTGCTGGCGATCGCCGCAGTGGCGCTGATCACGCTCGGGCCCTATCTGCAGGGGCGTTGACCGAGATGAAGACCGCGACACCGGCCCGATGAAAGACACCGCAAGCACCTTGCTTAACCGCATCGAATTCCCGGTCTTGCTGGCCGGCCTGGTCATCGCTGGCGGGCTGTGGGGGTTCGAGGAGTTGATGGAGGTGGCGCGTGCCACCACGCCGCACGCCTTCGACACCGAAATCCTGCTTGCCTTCCGCCAAGCGGGCCAGCCTGGCATTCCCTTAGGCCCGCCATGGCTGGAAGGGGCGGTGCGCGACATCACCAGCCTCGGCAGCACCAGCGTGCTGGTGCTGATCACGGCGGCGATGATCATCTATCTCATGTTGATCCGCAGGCCCGGGGCCGCGCTTCTCATCTTCGTCGCGGTGGCCGGCGGCCAGGTTCTGTCGAGCCTGCTGAAGCTCGGCGTCGATCGGCCCCGGCCCGAACTCGTTTCGCATCTGGTCAGCGAGACGTCGCTTTCCTTCCCGAGCGGCCACGCCATGCTGTCGGCGGTGACCTATCTCACGCTCGGTTCGCTGGCGGCGCGCTTCGTGCATGGAAGGGCGACGAAGATCTACGTCTTGTCGCTCGCCGTGCTGACAACGGTGCTGGTCGGCATCAGCCGCATCTATCTCGGCGTCCACTGGCCGTCCGATGTGCTGGCAGGCTGGTGCGCGGGCTTCGCCTGGGCGATGCTGTGCTGGTTGGCGGCGCGGCTTCTGCAGCGGCGCAAGGTGGTGAGCGACGATGCCTGATGGCGCCTGACCGGGCTTGCGCTCAGATCAATCTGTTGATGAGGTGTCCGCCACAGCCTGCCAGTGCCAGAACCATCGACAGCAAGCATGCCGATGTCATTAAGGCCTTGAAAACAGTCAACCGCGTTACCCCCTGCCCCAGATCGACAACACCCTAGCCTGCAACCCTCGGGAAGTATCGGGAAAAATGGACAATCAGGCGGGTCCGGCCGATGATCACTGCCGCGCAGATGCGTGCCGCAAGGCCTTGGCCGGCATCGACCAGAAGACGCTCGCCGAGCGCGCAGGTGTTTCGCTTCCGACCATACAGCGCATGGAAGCGAGCGATGGCCACTGGTGACCTACGCCGCGTCGATCAAGGACGCGCGGGCGCAGCTGGCGGGGACGCCGGCGCGTGCTGTGCGACGCGCTTTAGGCTGCCTGCCGGCTCGGATATCAGCCCCGCAATTCTTCCGCGTGCGCCTTCGCCAGGTCGGCCATGCTGTCGAAGCGGAAATCCACGGTCGGTACGTCGCCGGGGTTCATTGTGGCGCCGAAGCCCCGATCCGCATGCCGGCGATAGATCCAGCACGATGTCAGGCCGAAGCGGTTGGCGGGAGCGTGATCGTGGAACATGCTTTCCGCGGTGTGCAGGATCTCTCGCTTCTCTATCCCGATCGTACCGAGCTTTTCGAGCATATAGTCGAAGTTCCGGTCGGACGGTTTGTAGGAGCCGATATCTTCCGCGGTGTAGATCGCGTCGAAATCCACGCCGAGCTTCTTGTTGCTGAACGAGAAGCTTTTATTGTCGACGTTGGAGAGGATGATCAGCTTGTAGTGCTTTTTGAGATATCGCAAGGCTTCAGCGGAGTCGGCAAAAGCCGGCCAATCCTTCACGCTTTCGCCATACGCCACGCATTCCTCGGGGGTGACGATGACACCCCACTCTTCCGCAAGTCGCTTGTAGACGATCGGCAGGAGGTCGCGGTAGCGTTTCCCCGGCGTCCATTTCTGCTGGCTGGCTTCGTGCCGTGCGTGCGCCTCGAGAATGTCGTTCCGGCTCAAGCTGCGGGCAGCCCGTTCGGTCAGCGGCTTCAGGCCGTCGATCATGCCGGATTCCCAATCGATCAGAGTGCCGTAGCAGTCGAAAGTCAGGGCTTTGAAATCTGTGAGCTTCATGGGTTTGCCTCCTGTGATGTCCATGCGTGAAGCGACGCCGGCATGGATGGCGATCAATCGTGAGGTCGATTTCGCCTCGGGGATTAGCCGACATGCTGCTGGCTGGGCTGAAAGTCCTTCAATGCCGCGCTGCCTGACGAGGTGAACCAGACGCCGAACAGTGTCACCGCAAGGCCAACCAACATCGCCTTCGAAAGCGGCTCGCCGAACAGCGACCAGCCCCAGAGCATCGTCACCGGTGGGCTGAGATAGAGCACGCTGCTGACCTGTGAGGCGGTGTAGAGGCGCAGGCTTGCATAATATGTGCCGTAGCAGAAGAAGGTCGAAAACAGCACCAGCCAGGCAATGCCGAATCCGAACCGGCCATCAAGCGGCGGCATCAGCCCGCCATTCCATTTTGCGCAAGCGGCGAAAAGGATCGCTGCCGTCAGGCATTGAATGCACAGGCTCTGATGGATGGGCATATGGATCGTCCCCATCCGCTTCTGCACCAGGGTTGCCAGCGCCAGAACCATCATGGAAGCGACTGTCAACACATATGCCCAGGCCGGGGCCGTACCGAGGGTCAGGCTGTCCAGCGAGACGATGAGAACGCCCGTCACGCCGAGAGCCGTTCCGGTCCATTGTCTCCCGGTCAATCGGTGTCCCAGAACCGGCTGCGACAAGGCCGCGATGGCGAGAGGCACAAGATCGGAAATCAGTGCGACAAGGCCGGTCGGCACGCGCTGGCCGATGGCAAGCGCGAATCCGCCGAGATAGAGGAACATCATCGCCACGCCGAAGACCATCTGCTGGACCAGCGCGTGGGCGCTTATGCGCGGTCCGATCAGGAGAGCAAATGGCAAGAGGATCAATCCGGACATCAGTGTCCGCCAGAACAGCACCAGCATGACATCGGCATTCTCGCTGGCGTAGCGGATGCCGACGAAGCCGGAACTCCAGCTTATGACCAGCGCCGTTGCCATCATTGGCCATACGAGGCGATGGGTTTTGGTGGGCAGGAGCGTCATGGCGTCTCTTCAGTCAGGCGCCCGTGTCCCGGAAGCGGATCACGGCCAATTTCGGCGCGGACTATTGACGGCACGCACGCGCCTTTGCACATGACAAATTTCGATATGATCATGAAGAAGCCCGAAATTCGGCATACCAACTTGCCTGAAGGGCATCAGAGGATCAGAAATTGGCGCACCACTTTGGTTCTGAACGAGGATTGTCATGGCCGGACTGATGAGCCGCCGCCTGGATGTCGACGCCTTGCGCGCCTTGGTCGCGATCGAGAAGCATGGCGGCGTCACGCGCGCGGCCGAAATTCTCGGCCTGTCGCAGTCGGCCGTCAGCCACAAAGTCAGGCGACTGGAAACGAGCCTCGACTGTGAAATCCTCACCCGGAAAGCCAACGCGCCGATGTTCACCACGGCCGGACAGGATCTGCTTGGCTATGCGCGGCGCATTCTGGGCATCCATGACGAGGCGGTTCTGAGCCTGTCGAAAAGTCCTTTGCAAGGCAAGATCGCGCTGGGAATGACCGAGGATACGACGTGCACGGACCTTTCGCGCATCCTTGGCCGCTTCCGCCGACTCTACCCGGAGGTGAGCGTCCGCACGCAGGTGCGCATGAGCCTCGTGTTGCAGGAGCAGCTTAGCCTGGGAGCCCTCGATGCAGCCATCATCCAGGTGTTCCAGCACGAGGTCCGCCCCGCCGACATCCTTCTCTTTCGCGAGACCCTGCATTGGGTGAAATCGCGCGACCTGGTCCTGTCGACGGGGAAGCCGGTCCCGTTTCTGTCCTTCGATGAAAATTGCTTCTACCGGCGCTGGGGCATCGATGTCGGCCAGGACGAGGATACGGTGTTGGAGACCGTGTTCGAATGCTCCAGCGCAGCCGGAATCATTGCAGGCGTGACCGCCGGGCTCGGCGTCGCACTCTTGAGCCAGCGCTACCTGCAGCCCGACATGGAGATTGTCGCCGACAAATTCCCCAAGCCCCCAGACCTCGCCTATGTCATCAGGCGCGCACGCGCCCCCAGGAACCCCGCGCTCGAGACTTTGGTCAGGGAGATCGAGGCGGAGGTCAAGCGTTACGGGGTGCTTCAGATCGCCGTCTGAGCGCGTCGCGCTGCGAAAGCTGGCTGGTCGCCTATTCCTGAAGCGATCTCGGACCGCTGACGAACGGGCTGCCCCGGACGTAGAATCGCAGCAGGCGGTCGGCATCCCTAGTGATGCCGATCCTGATGCCTTGCCCGATCTCGCCTGGCTCGAAGTCATCGCTTGCAAGCCATAACGGGCCTCGCTGGCAGAGGTCGAGCCCGTCGAGCGAACGATCGATCCGCAGCGCCGCCGCCAGCCGGCCCGGCCCGCGCGCCAGGTCGCGCAGGCGCTCGACGCCGCGATTGCGCCGCATGATTTCGATGCCTTCGAGCGGCTCGAGCGCCCGGATCAGGACACCGGTGCCGATCCCCGGCATCTCGCTCGAGACATTGAGCATCATGGAGACGCCATAGGCGAGATAGACATAGGCGTGGCCGCGCTCGAGGAACAGCGAACGGTTGCGCGGGGTCATCCCCCTGAAACCATGCCCGGCGGCGTCGCCGACGATATAGGCTTCGGTCTCGACGATGCGGCCGCTGGCCATACCCTCAGGCAACGCCCGCACCACCAGCTTGCCGATGAGGAAGCGGGCAAGAGCGACTGTGTCGTTCGGCAGCTCCGCACGAGCGATCGGCGGATGATCGGTCTCGTGGCTCACGGTATCCGCTCGACCCATTGCGCGCGCGACGGTCCCGGCTCGAACGGGTCGCTGAAATACTGAGTCTCGCGGGCCACCTTGCCGTCGAGGAATTCCATGATGCTGACCGTATAGGACGGCCGCCCGTCATAGGTCAGGACATATTCGGTGACCCAAAGGTCTTCAGCGCCGCTGATCCGCCGCACGCTGAAGCGTTTGCGGTTCGGCTGCGCGGCACGGGACGACTGGATGTTGCGCCGCCCGCGGATGCGCTCGCCCGATTGCGGATAGTCGAGCACCGCATCCTCCCGGTAGATCTCATGCTCGGCCTCAAAGTCACCAGCATCGGAGGCAGCCCAGTGGCGATCCAGAGCCGCCCGGATTTCTCGGCAGTCCATGTCAAACCTCCTCGACCACCATTGCCGTGGGATGGACCGTCGTAGCACGGTCCACCCCACGGCTGTTAGCGCAGGTGCAGTGGAGAGGTCAGGAGCGCCGCCTCTCAGTCGAGCTTCAGCGCCGCCACTTCGCCCTCGTTCATCAGCGGCACGTAGAGGATCGACTTGCCGTCGGTGCCGATGTCGGCGCTGCCCGGCTTGAAATGCGCCACCGCCTCCGGCGCACCGCCAACCTTGTAGCGGTAGAGCGTGCCGGTCATGTAGGCGGTGGCATAGATGGTTTCGCCGAGGACGATGACGCCGTCGAGGTCGGCGAATGTCTGCGCGCCGGGCAGCGGTGAAATCGCCTTGCTGGCGAGGTCGACCGACAGCAGGCCGCCCGGCGCCGCCGTGCTGAAGTCTGGCTTGATGCCCTTGCCCCAGGAGGCGACGATCAGCCTGTTACCATCGGCGAAGACGCCGTTGGGCGAGGCGAGCAGCGGGTCCCTGACGAACAGCTCCGGTTTGTCGCCGTCGACGCGGTAGATCGTGTCGGCCAGCATGTCGCTGACATAGACCTTGCCTGTCTGGTCCGAGGTCATGTCGTTGAGGAAGACGGCATTCGGCACCGCGATGCTGGCAACGAGCTTGCCGCTGGCGAGATCAACGACGCGGACCTTGGTGATGTCGGCGACATAGAGCTTGCCGCCCGATATCGCCATGCCCTTGGGCGCGTCCATGCCGTCGGTCCAGTGCTGGGTCACCGTCTTGCCGTCCAGGGACAGCACCGAGAGATAACCGTTGCCGTCGGCCTCGCCCGGATTGCCGACGATGTTGGAAACGATGATGCGATTGTTGGCGGCGTCGAACAGCGCCGATTCCGGCTGTTCGAGGCCGGTGGCGCGCCAGAGTTCGCCGGCCCGGGCGGCGGGTGCGGTCGCGATGCCGATGGCGGCGACAAAGGCTGAGAGGATGAGGCGGTTCATGGCTGTTCTCCTGTGATGACAGGCGGAGAGCTAGGATTTTCGATACTTTTCCGAAAGCTCGATTACCACTAGTATCGAGTATCGATACGAAATCGCTGGCAAGAGGTGCATGCCATGAACGGTCTGATCTTCGAGGCGCTGAAGCGGACGCTGAAGGCCAGGGGCGTCACCTATCGCGAACTTGCCGAACGCATGGGCGTTTCCGAGCCGACGGTGAAGCGCATCTTCCACGAGAAGAACTGCAAGCTCGACCGGCTGATGGAGATCTGCACCGCCGCCGGCGTCGAGCTGGAAAACGTGCTCGGCTCGATGAACCGCGGGCCGGGACCGGTCAACCACATCGCGCCCGAGATCGAGCGCCGGCTCGCCGGCCGTCCGGCGCTGCTGTTCATCTTCGTCATGCTGTCGGAAAAATTCACGCCCGAAGGCATCATGCGTTCGCAAGGCCTGAGCGAAGCCTCGATGTTCCTTTACCTGCGTGACCTCGAGGAACTCGGCCTGATCGCGCTCGGCCGGGGTCTTTCGGCAAGATTGCTGGTCGAGACGCCGATCCAGTGGAATTTCGAGGGGCCGCTCAGGCCGCTGTTCGAGATGACCAACAAGAATTTCATCGGCTGGGCCATCACCCATATCGAGAAGGAGGCGACCTTCGTCAGCTTCTCCAGGCGGATGCGGCCGGAGACGGCGGAGATGGTGCGCCGCGAGGCCGAAGAGCTGGCCGAACGCGCCAAACTGCTCGCCCATCACGATCAGCACACGACGCCCGAGGACGCGCTGACCGGCTACAAATTCACGTTTGCCTTTGGGGCGACGCCGTTCCCCGCGATCATGCCGATCGGCCCGCACCCGCGCGATGCGGGTGCACAGGTGGGCAGGCCGCGTATGCCGGCATAGCGATTGGCCGGCCGAAGGCTCGACGGTCTCGGCGTCTCAGGGCACCGCCCTTGGGTTGAAGTCGCGCTCCAGCGTCGGCGATGGCGAAAGCGGTGGCGGATGGGTACAAGATCTTCTGGCGTAAGGGCGGATTGCGTTGAATCATAAAGATACGATTCGCAAATACCTCCGGCCACTCTCATTCCTGAAAGACCTTGCTCTTGCCCCTCCTTGTCGCTGCCTCCGCATTCATTGGCGCCTGGATAAGCCTGGTCCTGCATGAGTCTTCTCATGCTCTGGCCGGACATCTGGCAAAATTGCAAATAAGAGAAATTCATCTCGGCTTGGGACCAACAACACTCCACACCCGCTTGCTGAGAATGGAGGTCCACGTAGGGACTATCCCGCTAGGAGGCTGGACGAGAACGTTTCCTCAACTATCCTTTTCGAAGCCCGCTAACCTGTTTTTTGTGGCCGCAGGGCCGATTATGGACATTGTTTGGTTGGGTGTTCTGAGCGGTGGAATGACTATCTATCGCGGCACAGAACTTGCAAGCACTATCTTGGCGCCGGCCGTTATAGTTCAGATGATGATAGTCATCGGCAACGGTCTTCCGCGTCATGCCAAGGTCGACGGCCAGCGACTGCCTAACGATATGCTGGCCTTGTGGAAAATTGCCCGAGGTCGCGATCCGTTCGAGGTGCTCCGGCAGCACTATGTGAACCGCTTGCGGCCGTATATGAGTCCGGACGATCCGCCGTGGCACCCCACGGGTCAGTCGGATCGCGTCGCTTTCTATGTGTTCAAACCTGACCTGACGGACGAGGACATTACAGCGCTCGAAGATGAGCTGACCCACACGGCGTCCGCAAGCGAGCGACTTCTCCTCATTGACACCGCCGCCACGAAAATCCTCGCTCAACCCACCCAGCCGAACTCTCGTCTCGATGCTTTACTCGACCGCTTGACGGAAAGTGCCGTGGCCATGTCTCCGGAGCTCCCTACGCTGAAAGGCACACGTGGCGCGGCGCTCGCCCGATTGGGGCGCCACGAGGAGGCGCTGAATGTCCTTGCGCAGGCCGATGACTCCAACGACTTCAATCGCTGCTTGAATGCGGCCTTCCGGACATTGGCGCATTCCCACGCCGGTCGAAAAGAAATGGCCGCCGCCGAGCTTGAGACATCCATCGCCATCTTGCGATCTCACGACTGGGCGGGCGGGATCGCCCATAAAGTAGTAAGCGCTGTCTGCGTAGAAGCCGGATACCCCACTCCCTAAGAGTGCGAAACGCCGAAACCGTCTGCAGAAGACGGTCCACCTCCAAGCCAAGGCACCAGCAACGAGGCAAGGCCATGATCAGGCCGCGTTCGCATCTTCCTGCCGCGCGGCAATGTCATCGCGCGCCTTGCGGGCCAGTTTTTTCGTCGAGCGCTTGGGGCTGTCGCCGAACAGCTCGGCGGCCTCGGCAAGCCAGGATTTTCTCAGGCTCCTTTCCGAGCGCTTCAAGAGCTTGCCGAGAAGCCTTGTGCCCTCGCGCGGTCCCAGCGGCGCACCGCTCCGGCGGCGCCGGCTGCCGCCATTCGTCACCAGCTTGCCGCCCGGACCAGGCATGCGACCAGCGATGCCGACCGCGCCCGCAGGGCGCGTTGGGATAGAGCAGATCCGGCACCAGCATTCATGATAGAATTCGCACACTGATTTGCCAGACTGTAGAGAGCGGGTTGCCGAATGCGTGACGCGTCCCCGCGAAAATCGAAGTGATCCTATGCCGACCGCACCAACACTTGAACATCGCCGCTATTCGCGCCTGAAAAATTTACGGGCGCGCGCAGAACGCCAGGGTGCTGCATTGCAGTTCTGGGCGCGTACGGCATCGCTCGCTGTGATCTCCTGCTTCTTTTCATTGATCAGCCGCTGGGATGCCTCACTGCTCTTCGTGCTGGCAGGCCTCGTGCTGTTCCAGCTCGTCGGCCTGATCCAGTTTCTCTTTGCGCGCCGCCGCACGGCGCCATGGTGGATCGGTTACCTCGTCGGTACGCTGGACATCATTCTGTTGACCATTCTGCTGGTGACGCCCAACCCGTTTTCCCAGGAGGTCGCGCCGGCCGCGATGCAACTGCGCGAGGGCAGCTTCAAATTCCTGCTGATTTTCGTATGCCTTGGCGCGCTGACCCTTTCGACACGATTGGCGCTCTATCTCGGCGCGCTCGCGGCCTTGACGTGGGCGCTCGGGGTGGGATGGGTGATTTCTCACCCAGGAACCGTCATTCCGGCGACGAACCTCTATTCGCTGCCGGTGAAAGAGCGACTGAACCTCTATCTCAACCCCAATTTCGTCGATACGTTCGCGCAGGCGACCAACGTGTTGGTTGTCCTGATTATCGGCGCGATCATGGCGCTGGTCGTCTTTCGTTCCCGACGTCTTTCGGAAGACTATGTCAAGGCAGAGCGCGCCCGCGCCAATCTCGCCCGGCATTTTTCGCCCAACGTCGTCGACCAGCTCGCCACGGATGACGAGCCCTTCGGCCCGGTCCGCCGGCAGGATATCGCGGTGCTGTTCGCCGACATCGTCGGCTTCACACACTATTCCGAGGACCATCCGGCCGAAGCAGTGTTCGAACTTCTGCGTCAGTTCCACCGTCGCATGGAGCAGGTCGTTTTCGACCACAATGGCACCGTCGATAACTATATCGGCGATTGCATCATGGCGACATTCGGAGTTCCGCAAGCCAGCCATGACGACGCGACTCGCGCCATCCAGTGCGCTGAAGCGATGGTCGCCACTCTCGAAGACTGGAACGTACAGCGTGTGTCCAGGGGATATCCGCCGCTGGACGTTCGCATCGGTGCACAATATGGCGCAGTCGTCATCGGCGCGGTCGGCAGCGAGCGCAATCTGTCCTTCGCGGTGGTGGGCGACACGGTCAACGTTGCCAGCCGTTTGCAGGCGCTCTGCCGTGAGCTTCAGGCGAATATTTGCTTTGGGTCACGACTGATTGAGGCCGCGAAGGCGGAATCGCCCACGACACGGTTGAATGCGCGCGATCATGGACCGGTGAGCATCCGCGGCCGGGACGAACCGGTCCATGTCTGGGTTGAACGCCGAGCCGAAAACCAGGGCGCTGTTGCGGTTTCGGCATAATGTAGGCCGCCATGTGAAACGCCCGCACCTCGGCCGGATAGGCCGCTCTGGAGCGTTTCACCGCTTCATGGAAACGGCGAACCGCTCTAACTCTTTGTGTTGACGCAATTTCCAAGGGAAAGCGCTATGCGCTTTTCCCGGAAAACCGCTCACACTTTTCCTGGAATTGCTCTGGGGGCATGTCCTGACCCAGGCCGAAGCCATCAACTGTCTGAGGCGATTGCTCCAGCCTTTGCGGCTTCGGCGTCTATGCTTGCCTCGTCGTCCCAGACCATCTGCCGGTAGTCGAAGCCATATTCCAGCGTCGGCTTGACGATGCGGAAAAACGGCGACAGGTCGAAGTCGCGCGGCGTGTAGAGCGAGTGGTGGCGAATGTGCAGGATTTCCTTGCGCATGTAGGTCGACTGCGCCGAGGCGCGGCCCGGCGCGCGGGTGATCTCGGGCAGGATCGGGTAGTGGATCTGGCCATAGGCCTCGGCGATGAGCGAGGAGCAGATGGCCCGAGTAGGGTCGCCGGAGCCGAAGGCCAGCATGCGGCGGCGCCAGCGCACCGGCACCGGCGGCGTAGGCAGGAAATAGCGCAGCATGTCGAAAATGTTCTTGAGGTCGTATCTCAGGCCAAGCTTGCCGATCATGAAGCGGACCACCTTGTCGCGGTCCTCCGGCGCCAGCCCGTTCGCCCGGCATATGCGGGTGTTGTAGGTGCGATAGCGCGACAATGGTACGGCGACGCAGCCTTCGCCCATCGTGACCTCGATCAGCCGCGGCCGCTCCGTTCCGTCTTGCGGCTCCGGCAAGGCATCGCCGACATAGAAGGCCGCATGCGACCAGGTCGACTGGGTGAGGTACTTGATCGCCGCCGAGATCTTCTGGTTGCCTTCGATCAGCAGGATGTCGCCCGGTTCCAGCGTGCGTCGCAGCGTCTCGGCGTCGGACGGGGTATAGGGCTCATAGCCGGAGGATTCTTCCTGCAGCCGGCCGGCGAGCCAGCGGCCAAGTCGGTCCAGGAGCGTGTCGCCGGGCTCGGTCATGATGGAGCGTGATTAGCACGGGCCGGCGGGGATGTGCCAGCACGCCGGCGCTTCGTCAGCCGGCGGCAGCACTCGTCTCGTCGTGCGGCGCCGGGCTGGCCAGGTCGTCGCGCGCCTTGCGGGCGAGTTTCTTCGTCGAATGCTTGGGGCTGTCGCCGAACAGCTCGGCCGCCTCGGCAAGACAGGATTTCCGCAGGCTCTTTTCCGAGCGCTTCAAGAGCTTGCCGAGAAGCTTTGTGTCCTCGCGCGGCCCCAGCGGCTCGTCGTCGGCCTCGAGCAGTGCGCGCAGGACGAACAGATCATGCAGTTCGCCGAGCCGCTCGCCCAGTGCGTCGACCGCCTTGCGCCGCGCCTTGATCGGCGTCGGCCAAAGCCTGCCCAGCAGCGACAGGTGCATGCCATGCGTCTTGGCCGCCTTGCGCAAATCGTGGAAATCGTCGGCTCCGCCACGCGCGCCGGCCCTGTCGAGCGCCTTCCTGGCGCGGCGCAAGGTGACGCGTGCGCCTTCGGCGAGCACGTCGGCCGCCTGTTCCGGCTGGTCGGGCAAGGCCAGGCTTTCGATCCGTTTCATGCCGTCTTCGCAGGCGGCGGTCGCCGCGCCGATCGCCGCTTCGAGGCCGGCGCCTTCATGCAGATCGTGCTGACGCGCAATCAGCCTGTCGCGCACGGCATCGAGCCCGCCATCGGCGCACTCCTTGGGAAACCCTGCCGCCAGCCGGTCGATGGTCTCGATCAGCGCCGTCGCCTCGCGTGGTCCGGCAAGCAGTCCCGCCACATTGCGATAGCATTGGTTTTCCGTCGTGCAGAATGTTTCGTCACCGGAATGAACCAAGCGCAGCAAGGCACGCGCGCTCTTCAGCCGCTTGCGGCATTTGTGCAGCCCCTGCTCCGGCCGGCTGCGCGCCGCATCCAGATGCTGGAGTGCCTTGCCGATTTCCTCGCCAAGGATGCGTCTGACCTCGCCGGTCAGCGGCAGGCGCGGGTCGATGCGAAAGCTCATGCGGCGATCTCCGGTATCCCCCCGAGGGCGAGCGACGCGTTGTAGAATTTCTGCTCGCCGGTCACTTCACGGCCGAGCCAGTCAGGCAGCATTTCGTCCGGCACATCTTCCGGAGTCTCCAGTTCGGCCACCACAAGTCCCGCGAGTGCGCCGCCAAAGACATCGACTTCATAGAGATAGCCGCGATGCCTAACATGGTGGCGTGTCTTCTCTATGACACGCCCAACGGCGAAATCCAGCATCTCCACCGCATCGGCAAGCGGGATCGGATATTCGAACTCGTCGCGCTCGCGCGCGCCGCTGCCGAATTTGAGCGTCAGCTTGGCGGAAGCGCCGTCGCTGATGCGGATGCGGACGGTCCGCCCAGGTGCCGTGGCGAGATAGAACTGGAGAATGCGGATATCCGCCTCGACCAGGCCCTGCCACGCGGTGCTGGAGACCAGGAACTTGCGCTCGACTTCCTTGACCATGGCCGCGCACTAAAGCGTTTGCCGCGGGCGATGGCAAGACAACTCCGCACACAAGTTGACTTTAATCAATCGATTGATTAAAGTTCTGGTTATGATCAAACTGCCCGACACCAAAAATCCGCGCCGCGAGAGCTCTCCGGCGGATCTGACCCGTGCCGCGCTGGTGCGTGCGGCGCTGAAACTGTTTGGCCGGCAAGGGTTCGACGGCACCTCGACCCGCGAGATCGCCGCGGAGGCGCAGGCCAATATCGGTTCGATCGCCTATCATTTCGGCGGCAAGGAAGGCCTTCGCGCCGCCGCCGCCGACTATATCGTCGACACCATCCAGACGATTGCCGGCCAGGCACTGGGCGGCGCCCAGGCACCGGGCAGTGGCCAGGCCGCACCGGCCAGCGATCCGGAAGCGGCGCGCGCGCAGCTGTTCGCGGCGTTGGAGCGGATGGGCGGCTTCATCCTGGCGCAGCCGCAGGCCGGCGAGATCGTGCAATTCGTGCTGCGCGAGATGTCGCATCCGACGGCCGCACTCGACCGCATCTATGACGGCGTGTTCGAGCCGACGCATCGCCGGCTGTGCCTGGTCTGGGAGCAGGCGACCGGCGAGCCGGCTGAAAGCGAGCGGACCCGGCTCACCGTGTTCACGCTGATCGGCCAGGTCATCTACTTCCGCATCGGCCGCGAGGCGGTGATGCGCCGCATGGGCTGGCACGAAATCGGCGTCGCCGAGGCCGCCAAGGTCGTGGCGGTCACGACGGACAATCTCAGCGCCATACTGGCCGCCCGAATGGGATCAAAAGCCCCAGGGGGATCAAAACCCAAAATGGGATCAAAAAAATGAGTTTCCTCTGCTCCTTGCCGCTTGCCGCTCAGCTCTTCGGTGCCTGTGCGCCAACCGCGCCGCTCGCCGTCGGCTATGTCGAGGGCGACTATGTGTTGCTGGCGCCGATCGAGGTGGCGCAGGTCGAGACCGTCGCCGTCAAGCGCGGCGATCGCGTCACCCCAGGCGCGACGGTGGTGACGCTGGAAAGCGCCGACGCCAAGATCGCGGTGGCGCAGGCGCAGGCAAGCCTCGCCCAGGCGCAGGCGCAGCTCGCTGATTTGCAGGTCGGCAAGCGGCCGGAAGAAATCGCCGCGCTCAAGGCGCAGGTCGACATGGCCAAGGCGCAGGCCGACGATGCCAAGCGCAAATATGACCGGGCCGCCGACCTGTTCAAGCGCGGCACCGGCACGCAGGCCGACTACGACACCGCCTCGGCGACGCTTGAGACGGCAAACGCCCAGGTCGGCCAGGCCGAGGCCAATCTCGCCGTCGGCGGCCTGCCGGCGCGGCCCGAGACGATCAAGGCCGCCGACAATCAGGTCAAGCAGGCGCAGGCAGCGCTGGAGCAGGCTCAGTGGCGGCTATCCAAGCGCACGCTGGCGGCACCCTCGCCCGGCCGCGTCAACGATGTCATCCGCAACCCCGGCGACACGGCCGGCCCGACCGCGCCGGTCATCTCGATGCTGCCTGACGGCGCGGTGAAGCTCAGCGTCTATATACCGGAAATCGCTTTCTCCTCGGTCAAGATCGGCAGCCTGCTTAGCGTTCATTGCGACGGCTGTGGCGACGGCCTGAAGGCGCGTGTCAGCTATGTCTCGCCCGATCCCGAATTCACCCCGCCGGTGATCTACTCGCTCGAGAACCGGCAGAAGCTGGTCTATCTCGTCGAGGCGCGGCCGGAGGGTGATGCCGGCCCGCTGCAGCCCGGCCAGATCGTCGACGTCGACCTTGCGGAAACGGCAAAATGAACGCCATCGACGTTCATGGCCTGGTCAAGCGGTTCGGCGACAAGACCGTCGTCGACCATGTGACGATGTCGGTCGCCGAAGGCGAGATTGTCGGCTTCCTCGGCCCCAACGGTTCGGGCAAGACGACCACCATCCGCATCATGTGCGGCCTGCTGACGCCGGACGAGGGCGAAGGCACGGTGCTGGGTTTCAACATCCGCACGGAGTCGCTCAGGATCAAACGCGAAGTCGGCTACATGACGCAGAAATTCTCGTTCTACGAGGATCTGACCATCGGCGAGAACCTCGAATTCGTGGCGCGGCTCTACCGGCTGAAACCGGTCGAGGAATATGTGTCGAGGACACTGGAGGAACTCGGCCTTACGTCGCGCCGCAACCAGCTGGCCGGCACGCTGTCCGGCGGCTGGAAGCAGCGGCTGGCGCTCGCCGCCTGCATCATGCACAAGCCGAAGCTGCTTCTGCTCGACGAACCGACGGCCGGCGTCGACCCGAAGGCGCGCCGCGAATTCTGGGACGAGATCCATCGCCTCGCCAGCGGCGGGCTCACCGTTTTGGTCTCCACCCACTACATGGACGAAGCCGAACGCTGCCACCGCATCAGCTACATCTCCTACGGCAGGATGCTGGCCACCGGCACCGTCGCCGAAGTGGTGAAGAACGCCGGCCTGACCACCTTCGTGGTGCAGGGGCCACGGCTGGCCAAGGTGGCCGAGGAGCTGCAGGCCCTCCCAGGCGTCGACCAGGTGGCGCCGTTCGGCGCGACGCTGCACGTCGTCGGCTCCGACAGGAAGAAGCTCGAAGCAGCCCTTGCCGATGTCGAGAAGGAGCACAAGGGCGTGACGGTGGCGCCGGGCGAAACCAGCCTCGAGGACGTCTTCATCCAGTTCATGTCGGGGTCGAAGGACAATATGGCATGAATGGCGTCTTCTCCTTCGCCCGGCTCGGCGCGCTGCTGATCAAGGAATTCATCCAGATGCGGCGCGACCGCATCACCTTCGCCATGATGCTGGGCGTGCCGCTGCTGCAGCTGGTCCTGTTCGGCTTTGCCATCAACAACGATCCGAAAGGCTTGCCGACGGCGCTGGTGGCGATGAGCAACGACCAGTATACGCGCGCCATGGTCACGGCGCTGCAGGTGACGGATTACTATCACTTCGACCATGTCACCGAGAGCGCCGAAGAGGCGGAGTTCCTGATGGCGCGTGGCGACGTTTCCTTCGTCGTCACCATCCCGGCCGACTTCGCCAAACGTGTCGAGCGCGGCGACAATCCGCAGATCCTGATCGAGGCCGACGCGACCGATCCTTCGGCTGCGAGCGGCGCCATTTCGACACTGAGCACCGTGGCGAGCCAGGCGCTGCTGCGCGCCCAGGGCATGCAGGCGGCCGCCGCCGAGAATGCCAGGCAGCAGCTGCAGGTGGTGGTGCACCACCGCTACAATCCCGAAGGCATTTCGCAGTACAACATCGTGCCCGGCCTGCTCGGCGTCATCCTGCAGATGACCATGGTGATGATGACGGCCATGGCGCTGACCCGCGAAACCGAGCGCGGCACGATGGAGAACCTGCTCGCCATGCCGTCCAGCCCGGCCGAGATCATGCTGGGCAAGGTGCTGCCCTTCCTTGTCGTCGGCGCGGTGCAGGTTGCGGTGGTGCTGGTGGCGGCGAAGCTTTTGTTCGACATCCCGTTCGTCGGCAGCCTGACGCTGCTGCTGTCGTCGGTGCTCGTCTTCGTGCTGTCGCTGGTGCTGCTTGGCTACACCATCTCGACCATGGCCCGCTCGCAGATGCAGGCGATGCAGCTCACCTTCTTTTTCTTCCTGCCGTCGCTGCTCTTGTCGGGCTTCATGTTCCCCTATCGCGGCATGCCGGGTTGGGCCCAGGCGCTGGGCGAAATCTTCCCGCTGACGCATTTCCTGCGCATCACCCGCGCGGTCATGCTGAAGGGCGCCGACTTCCATGCCATCGCCGCCGAGATCGGCTGGCTGGTCGTGTTCGTGCTGGTGTTCGCGGGCACCGCGCTGCTGCGGTTCAGGCGCACGCTGGATTAGAGCTGTTCCAGGAAAGTGCGAACGGTTTCCGTCCGGAACTGCGATCAGGCGGCCGCCATGATCTCGGCATAGGTGCCGAAATCGACATTGCCGCCGGACAGCACCACGGCAACGCTTTTGCCGGACAGTTCGATCTCGCTCGAAGACAGCGCCGCGAATGCGACGCAACCACCGGGCTCGACCACCAGCTTCAGATAGGCCATGGCATCGCGCATCGCTTGACCCGTCGCTTTGTCGGATACGGCGATGGCACCAGTGAGGTTTTTTCGGTTGATCTCGAAGGTGATGGCGCCCGGCTCAGCGGTCAGGATCGCGTCGCAGATGGAGCTGTAGCCCGGTTCGTTGGAAACGCGGGCCCCGGCGGCGAGCGAGCGGCGGGTGTCGTCGAAATGCTCGGGCTCGACCGCCCACACCGCTGTGCCGGGCGAGGCATCCTTGACCGCGACCGAAATGCCGCTCGACAGGCCGCCGCCACCGCAGGGTATGACGACGGCATCGAGGCTGACCCCGAGCGCCCTGGCCTGTCGCATCAGCTCAAGGCCGATCGTGCCTTGCCCGGCAATGATGGCCGGATCGTCGAAGGGCGGCACCAGCACCATGCCTCTGTCGATATAGGGGCGAACCACGCTCATGCGGTCATCGCGAAAACGGTCGAACGGCACCACCTCGGCACCCATCTTGCGGACATTGCCGATCTTCATCGCCGGCGCATCCGCCGGCATGGCGATGACCGCCTTGACGCCGAACATGGCGGCGGAAGCGGCGACGCCTTGCGCATGATTGCCTGAGGAGAAGGCAACGACACCTCGGCCGCGCTCTTCCTCGCTCAACGACGACAGCTTGTTGTAGGCGCCGCGGAACTTGAACGAGCCGGTGCGCTGCAGCGTCTCCGGCTTGAACAGGATACGCCCGCCAAAGCGCTTGTTCAGCTCAGCCGATTCGATCAACGGGGTTTCGACGATCAGGCCGGAGAGCCGGGCCGCAGCGGCGTGGATGTCGGCGATGCCGGGAGGGGTGGTCATGGCGGATCCTATGGCGATGTGATCCGGCCATGGTGCACGCAAAGGGCCGCGCGATGCCAACGAAAAGATGTAACCGATACAAAGTTAGCCGGTATGGGTCGGGGACACGGTCTCCAGCGTCTCGGCAGTGCCACCCCGCCGACATATCGCCAGTTTCACCCCAGCAGCGCCCTTTGCCTCTTGCTCCCACCCAGCTTGCGCCAATTGTTGAAGCGATGTGTGGCGGCGGCAAAGGAGATCTTCATCTGCTGGGACACCGAATAGCGCGACTTGCCCTCGTCGAACATGCGGTAGCAGCATTCGACGCCTTCCTCGGTCAGTTTGCCGTCCGGCGCCTTGTTGTGCGGATTGGCGGGGTCGAATTTTTCAACCTGCTGCTCGACCAGGCCCTTCAGCCGCTGCAGATCGGCCTCGATGCTGGCGATGAGATCGAGAACGGGTTTCGGGTCGAAATGCTGGGGGGGCGGCTTCGTCATACGTTGATCCTCATCCTTGTCTTAGGTTTAGCTATATAGGTGAATCTTTGCCGATAATGAAGAGGCGAGGCTCGAGCGCTTCAACAATTCTTGAACCCGACCAACCATGCGGTTGACCCAAGGCATGCCAAACCCTAGTTTAGAACTATTCTAAACTAGGGCCATTTCCTCATGCTTTCCCGTGTTTTCGGCTTCGGCCGCCGTCCCTTCGAATCGCTCTCCGAACAGGAGATCCTGGCACTTGCCATTTCATCCGAGGAAGATGACGGGCGCATCTACCGGGCCTATGCCGACGGGCTGGCGGAAAGCTTTCCGCAATCGGCAAAAGTGTTCGAGGAGATGGCCGAGGAAGAGGACGGTCATCGCGACGCGCTGATCGAGCTCTTCCGCAAGCGTTTCGGCGAGCGCATCCCGCTGATCCGGCGCGAACATGTGAAGGGCTATTACGAACGCAAGCCCGACTGGCTGGTGCGGCCGCTCGGCATCGAACATGTACGCAGCCAGGCCGAAGCGATGGAGCGGCAGGCTTACCTGTTCTACGTCGAAGCGGCAAAGCGCACGACGGATGCCTCGACGCGAAAATTGCTCGACGACCTGGCGATAGCCGAACAGGGCCACGAGACGCTGGCGCAGCGGCTGGAACAGAAGCATGTCCCGGGCGACGTCAAGGATGAAGAGGCCGCCGCCGAGCAGCGCCAGTTCATCCTCACCTATGTGCAGCCGGGCCTGGCCGGGCTGATGGACGGTTCGGTGTCGACGCTGGCGCCGATCTTTGCCGCCGCCTTTGCAACGCATGACACCTGGCAGACTTTCCTAGTCGGGCTTGCCGCGTCGATCGGCGCCGGCATCTCCATGGGCTTTACCGAAGTCGCTTCTGACGACGGCAAGCTCTCGGGTCGCGGCTCGCCGATAAAACGCGGCATCACCACCGGCGTCATGACCTCGGCCGGTGGTCTCGGCCACGCATTGCCCTATCTCATCCCGCATTTCTGGACGGCGACGGCTGTTGCAGCGGTGGTGGTGTTCTTCGAACTGTGGGCCATCGCCTTCGTCCAGAACCGCTACATGCAGACGCCGTTCCTGCGCGCTGCCTTCCAGGTGGTGCTGGGTGGCGCGCTGGTGTTCGCAGCCGGCGTGCTGATCGGGAATGCTTGAGCTTCTTCCTTCCCCCCTTGTGGGGGAAGGTGGATCGGCGCGCAGCGCCGAGACGGATGAGCAACCGTGTTTCAGACGCAAGCCGGGTTCCAAGGTTTGTCGTCCCGGATCATGGCGTTGAGGGTTGTGATCAGCTTGCGCATGACGGCAACGATGGCGACCTTTGCCACCTTGCCTTTCGCTCGCAGGCGCTGGCGGAAAGCGGCGAAGACGGGATTATGCACTCCGGCGCTGAGCGCGGCCATATAGAGGACGTTGCGGACCGGCTCGCGGCCACCCCAGATACATCGCTTGCCTTTGAGCTTGCCGCTGTCGTGGTCGTAGGGGGCGAGCCCGACAAGGGCGGCAATCCGCCGGTTGGACAAGCGGCCCAGTTCAGGCAGCTGTGCGATCAGTGTGGCACTCAGGACCGGGCCGACACTGGGAGTTGAACGCAGCAGGCGGTCGCGCCGTGCCAGGGCATGGTCGGCCGCGATGGCTTGGGCGATGCGTTTGTCGAGCAACAGGATGTCGGCACTGAGCCGGGTCGCTCGCCGCTTGGCCAGGCGCTTGAGAGCGGCATCGCGCACGTGTTCGAGCTGGTTGTTGACACGGCTGAGCTCGGCTTGGAGCTGGCGCCGCGCGGTGACCAGTTCGATCACCAACTCCAGACTTGGATCAAACTCCACCGGATGCACCGGCAACGTCGCAAGGAAACGGGCGATCACACGTGCATCGAGGCGATCGTTCTTGGCGTTGACGCCGGCCGCCCGTGCGAATTGGCGCAGCCTGTGCGGATTGATGCGACGCACCGGCAGGCCTTTCTGCCACAGCGCCTTGAGCACAGCCCGCTCATAGCCGCCGCTCGCCTCAAGGCCGACGGCGGCGATCGCCCGACCCGACAGACGCTCGACCAATGCCGCATAACCGGCTTCGTCATTGTCGACTGCGAACAACTCCCCTGTTTCCCGAATGGCCACGTCCAGTCGCTCCTTGGCCACATCGATGCCGACATGCAGTGCAATTTGTGTCATCTTCTGATCCCTTCCTTGCTGGTGCGGGGTCGAACCCTAGCAACCGTTCGGGCTGTGGAAGATGCGGTCGGAGTTCCTTGCTCATCCACGGGCTTATGCCAAGGGGTGTACGGGCTTCCGCCGCAACGGGTGATCCGGTCATGACCCGGGTCACCCGTCAGCCCTGATCCTGCATGATTCGAGAGACACAAGGGGTGTTCCAGCGGAGTGAGACGCTGGTGTTGTGCCGTAGTGCCCCGGTTCAGTTGAAAGGTAGCGTCAAGCTGGAGCACCCCTCATCCGACCGCGCTTCGCGCGGCCACCTTCTCCCACAGGGGGAGAAGGAAGAGCCGCGCCTCTCCGTCACCCATTCACCGCACGGCTATCCGTCGGCGCCTCATCCCTCTCCGTCAGCCCATAATCCCTCACCACATGCGCAATCCGCAGTCGATAGCCGGCAAATATGCCGCCCCGGCCTGCCTGCTGCGCCTGCCGGTGCTCTTCGGTGTTGCGCCAGGCCTTCACCGCTTCCTCGTCGCGCCAGAACGACAGCGACAGGATGCGGTTCGGGTCGACCAGGCTCTGAAACCGTTCGATCGAGATGAAGCCGTCAATGCCGTCGAGCAAGGGACGCAGATTTGCGGCGATGCCGAGATAAGCATCGCGTTTGCCCTGTGCCGGTTCGACCTCGAAGATGACGGCGATCACGGCAGCACCAGCTTGGCGTGCGGCCCGGAGACGTGTTTCAGGAACATGCGGTCCTCCTTGAGGATGAATCGTTCTCGCTTGGCGAACTCATAGTTTGCCTTGCCGGCGGGATCGGCGGCAAGCCGGGCGCGATAGGCTTCGTAGGCCGCCAGGTTCTCGATGTCGTAGGCGGCGTAGGCCGTCGTCGCCGAGCCTTCATGCGGGGCATAGTAGCCGATCAGATCGGCGCCGCAGCGGGGAATGGCCTGCCCCCAGTTGCGGGCATACTCCTCGAAGGCGGCCTTGCCGAACGGGTCGATCTCATAGCGGATGAAGCAGGTGATGGTCATGGTCGTCTCCTTGGGTTCTGGCATCGACGCTTCGAGCGCGGTCGAAACGTCATGCGCATCGATGTGCTAGGCAGTTTCGTGTCAGGAGCCGTCGTTGCTTGCGTCGTCGTCTCCTTGAGCTGACCGGAGAATAATGCTTATCTGACCAGAATGCTTCGACGAGGAACGAACTATGCGTGAAGGACCTGACATCGCCCGCATCGCCAGCCTGGTCGGCGATCCGGCCCGCGCCAACATGCTGAACGCCCTGATGGGCGGCACGGCGCTGACGGCGAGCGAACTGGCGCTGGAGGCCGGCGTGTCGCTGCCCACCGCCTCCTCGCATCTGTCGAAACTGATGGAGGGCGGCTTGCTGACCTTGGCCAGCCAGGGCCGGCACCGCTATTACGGCCTCGCGGGCCCGCAAGTGGCGGGCATGATCGAAGCCATCACCGGTGTCGCGGAGGCTGTTGGCCCCAAACGTGTGCGCCCTGGCCCGCGCGACGGCGCCATGCGCGTGGCCCGTGTCTGCTACGACCACCTTGCCGGTGAGCAGGCGGTGGCCATGCTCGACCGTCTGGTCGAGAGGGACATATTGCTCCGTGACGACAGGGAGATCAGGCTCGGTCCGTCGGCGGCCTCGCATTTTTCCGCGATCGGCATCGATGTCGATGCCAAACCGCGCCGCCCGGTCTGCCGCGCCTGCCTCGACTGGAGCGTGCGCCGCTCGCACCTCGCCGGCACGCTGGGCGCCGCCATCCTCGACAAGATACTCGCCGAGAAATGGGCGCGCCGCGAAAAGGACAGCCGCGCGGTGGTGTTTTCGCCACCGGGCAAGCAGGCGTTCGAGAGGGTGTTCTTGAGTTAGTTTGCCGGCGCGCCACCTCAACCTTCGTCATCCTAGGGCGGAGCAGCCGCAAGCGGCGTCGCGGAGACCCTAGGATGACGAAGTCCAGTAGGATCAACCCCGCTTCAACACCTTCCCCTGCTCGAAAAACCCCTTCCACGGATCGGCTTCCGCCAGCTTCGCCAGCGTCGTCTTGTCGCCGATCGGGAACGCATTCGGCGCCAGCCCGGCCTCTATCTCGGCCCAGGTCACCGGCATCGACACGGTGGCACCTTTCTTCGCCCGTGACGAATAGGGTGCGACCGTCGTCGAGCCCCTGCCATTGCGCAGATAGTCGACGAAGATCTTTCCGGTGCGCGCCTTTTTCGAAAGCGTCGCCGTGTAGCGGTCGGGGGCACCCTGTTCGAGCGCCTTGGCGAAATCATGGGCGAAGGTCTTCACCGCCTCCCAATCCGCCGACGGCTTCAGCGGCACCAGCACATGATAGCCCTTGCCGCCCGAGGTCTTGACGAAGTTAGGCAGCGACAGCTCATCGAGCTTGCCCCTTATATCGAGCGCCGCCTCCCGCACCGCTTTCACCTCGACGCCTTCATCGGGATCGAGATCGAAGATGATCTGGTCAGGCTGCTCCAGCTTGTCGATCGTGCAGCCCCAGATGTGGATTTCGACCACGCCGTACTGGACGAGTGCCGCGACACCGTCGAAATCCCGCACGAACAGGATTTCTTCGCCATCCGTCGGGTCTTTCATCCGGGCGATTTTTTCGTTCATGCCGGCCGAGGCATGCTTCTGGAAGAAGCGCGGGCCGCCAACGCCGTCCGGCGCCCGCACCAGGCTGAGGGGCCGGTTGACGACGAATGGCTCCATGCGCGGCCAAACCTCGGCGTAGTGGTCGAGCAGGCCCTGCTTTGAGATTTTCTCCTCGGGCCACAGCAGCTTGTCGGGATGGGAGAGTTTTACACTGGTCGTCATCGCCCCGGCGCCGGTCCCGCTCGACGCCGGCTTGGCCTTGCCTGTCGCTGCCTTGGGCTTTTCCTGCACAACGTCCTCCGCCGGCTTGTCCTCGCGCAGCCCCTGGAACGAAGCATGGCGTATTATACGGTCCGACGTCCAGCTGCGAAACTCCACTTCGCCGACCAGTTCCGGCTCGACCCAGACCAGGCCCTTGCCCTTCGGCACGGCCTTGTCGAAGGGCGAAGCCGTCGCCTTCAGCGCGTCGAGCTTCTGCTTAAGCTCCGTCGCGCCCCTGGCGGAGAAACCGGTGCCGACACGGCCGGCATAATGCAGTTTGCCGTCCTCGTAGTAACCGACCAGCAGCGAGCGCAGTCCGCGCCCGGTCTTGTCCGACGGCAGATAGCCGCCGATGACGAACTCCTGCCGCGCCGTGCATTTCGACTTCACCCAGGTCGGGCCGCGCCCGCTGCGATAGGGCGCATCTGCACGCTTAGACACGACGCCTTCCAGCCCCATGCGGCAGGCATGCTCCAGCATGATCTTGCCGGGCTCGGAAAAGTGGTCGGAGAAACGCACCGCCGGATTGTCCGGCTGCTTGCCGAGCAGCTCCTGCAAGGCCTGTTTGCGCTCGACCAGTGGCTCGGCGCGCAAATCCTTGCCGTCGAGCCGCATCAGGTCAAAGACGTAGTAGATGAAGCGGTTGGTGCGGTTAGCAGACAGGTCCTGCTGCAGCAACGAGAAAGAAGAAACGCCGCTGTCGGCCAGCACGACGATCTCGCCGTCGATGATGGCGTCGCTGCATTTCAGCGCTGCCAGCTCTGCGGCGATCTCGCCGCCGAACTTTTCCGTCCAGTCGAGGCCGGTCCGGGTCAGCAGCCGCACATCGGTGCCGGCGATCTGCGCCTGCATGCGATAGCCGTCGAATTTCACCTCGTGCAGCCAGTCCTTGCCGGGCGGTGCGTCACGTTCCAGCGTGGCGAGTTGCGGTTCGACGAAGTCGAGTTTCCGGGCCGCCGCCTTCGCCTTGCCAGCCGCCGGCTTGTTGGAGTGCCAGACGTCAGGCTTCGCGCCCTTGGACGCCTTGCCCTCGCCGACCTCCTCGATCGTCAGGCCGGATTTCACCGATTGCGGCGCGTCCTTCAGAATGTCCTCGCCCGGGCGTGCCGCGGCGTCGTCCGACTTGATCAGCAGCCAGTTGTCGCGCTTTTCACCCGCCCGCGGTTTCAATCTGACGAGATGCCACAACCCATGCAATTTGTGGCCTTTGAGCTCGAAGCTGATATGGCCCTTCTTCATCGCCTTGGCCGGGTCGGTCTCGGGCACCCATGTGCCCTCGTCCCAGACGATGACTGAGCCGCCGCCATATTCGCCTTTGGGGATGGTGCCCTCGAACGGGGCATAGTCGATCGGGTGGTCCTCGACATGGACGGCGAGCCGCTTCTCATGCGGGTCGAGGCTAGGTCCCCGCGTCACCGCCCAGCTCCACAGCACGCCGTCATGCTCGAGGCGAAGGTCGTAATGCAGCCTGGTCGCCGCGTGCTTGTGGATGACGAAGATGCCGCCCGCTTCGCTCTTTTTCGTGCGAGCGACCTTGCCGGCCGGTTCCGACGTCTTCTTGAAATCGCGCTTGGCGTGATATTGCTCAAGACCGGCCATTGCTTGGTCTCCTCAGGCCGATTTGCGTTTCGGCGCGGCTGCTTTCGGCTTGGCGCGTTTGGCCGCCGGTTTGGCTTTCGCGGAAGATGCCTTGGTTGAGCCCGAATCCGACGACAGGCTCTTCTTCAGCGCATCGAACAAATTGACGACGTTGGAGGGTCTGGGCGCCGCCTTGGCCTTCGGCGCCTCGTGCCCCGCCTTCTTGGCACAGATCAGCTCCAACAGCGCGTCTTCATACTTGTCGTCGAATTTCGACGGATCGAACTTCGCTTTCTTCTTGTCGATGATGAGCTCAGCGAGCTCGGTCATCTCCTGGTCGGTCTTCACCGCCTTGATCTCGCCGAACACGCTGTCCGGCTGGCGCACCGTATTGTCGTAGCGCAGCGTCGTCAGCACCATGCCCTTGCCGAGCGGCTCGATGACCACGGGACGCTCGCGTTGATAGAGCACGATGCGCGCCAGCCCGGCCATCTTCTTCGCAACCATGGCATCGCGGATGACGGCGAAAGCCTCCTCCGACACCTTGTCGGCCGGCGCGACATAGTAGGGCGTGTCGAGATAGATCTGCTGGATCGAGGCCTTGTCGACGAAACCGTCGAGGCTCATCGTGTGCGAGGATTCGATCTGCACCGCCTCGATCTCGTCTTCCTCGATATGGACGAAATCGCCGCCCTCGAGCTCATAGCCCTTGATCTCGTCGCCATCATCCAAGGGCTTGCCGGTTTCGGCATCGACATAGATGCGCTTCACCGTATTGCCGGTCTTGCGGTTCAGCACCCGGAACGAGACCTTTTCGGTATGGGTGACGACATTGGTCAGTTCGACCGCGCAGGTGACCAGTGAAAGCTTCAGATAGCCTTTCCAGGCTGGGCGTGGCGCCATGACAAACTCCTGCGGTGATAGGTCGAGAACGAGCAAGTTCCGTTCCAGTTCCAAACCGCGTCCATCGGCGTAAGCCGACTCTGGGCGTCGAGCACGAAAATTTCGCCGGCCGGCCGAAAGTTGAAACAGAACCGCGCGCAGGCGACATTCAAACGAAACATATGTGATGCAAAAGTCACACTGGGCGGAATGGCGACAAAGAGCACGGAAACACCCCGAATCAGCCGCATTCCGGCCACGAAGCAACGGGTTTTCGACCAGATATTAACATCGTGTTCACCGACTATTCACGCCTCGACGCTATGATGCCCGTCAATCGGAAGGGACATCCGAAAATCGGGACAGGGACAGGGTAATGAACTTCCTCACGCACCTCATCGGCTATGCCGCCGCCATCCGCGAATTCATCGCGCCGACCTATCGGCCGGAGCGCTACTACATGCGCGGCCCCGGTCCGGCCTGCGCCCGTCGCGGCACTTCGCTGGGCGCGCACTGACCATGACATTCGAGAGCCGCCACAACAGCCGTATCTGCAGGCCCGGTGCCAATACCCGTGCCACCACCTATCGTTCCGAGCGGCCGGCTCTGAGCGACAGGCGGCGTGCGACAACGCCACGTCTTTGATCCCGCCTTCGGCTGGCCTAGTGTCTCAGGACACGAGCAGCCGAGGCCCGCGTGACCGACCTTCCCCAGTCAAATCTGCCCCAATCAAATTCGGCCAAGCCCAGTCCCGCTGAACCATCTTTCGATGCACGCCAGCCGCTGATCGTCTTCGACGGCGTCTGCGTGCTGTGCTCCGGCTCCGTGCGCATGGTGGTCAGGCTCGACCGCCAAAACCACTTCCGCTTCGCCACCGCGCAATCGACCTTCGGCGAAGCGCTGTTTCGCAAGCACGGGCTACGCACGGACTCTTACGAAACCAATCTCGTTCTCATCGATGGCGTCGCTTTCACGAAGCTCGACAGCTTTGTCGCGGTGATGTCGGAACTCGGCTGGCCATGGCGCGCGGCGAAGGCGCTGTTGTTGCTGCCGCGCCCGCTGCGTGACTGGCTCTACAATCGCATCGCCAGGAATCGCTACGCATTGTTCGGCAGGAAAAACAGCTGCGACATTCCATCGGCCGAGCTGCGGGAGCGCCTGATCGGCTGAAGGCCAAGGCCGAGGCCCGGTGTAGTCGCCTTGGTTCGGTTGCCGGAAGGCTGACGCCGGCGAGGGCCGTTGTCGGCCGATAGAGGCCTGCATTTCGCACCAGCTTAGCGGCACGCCACGACCCGGCTCAATCCGGCAGGGCCGCGATCGCGACAATTTCAATGACGATGTCGGCTTGAGCGAGCGCGGCAACGCCAATCACCTCTGAGGGCGGCGGGTTGTTGTAACTGCAGTGCTTCGGGCAATGCGCGGCAAAGAACCCGTCCAGAACGTCCAGGCGAAAATTGGGAGAGCTGAGAACGCCGCCGTCGGGAAATGGTCCTCTGACAAAGAAGGTCAATTTGACGAGGTGTTCAAGCGCGGTGCCCAGCTCCTCCAGATCGGCTTTGATGTTGCCCAGAACCTCGAGCCACTGCGCCGCCGCGTCGCCGGCGAAACGACCGCCCTGCTTGCCGGCCGGATCGTAGTCGACGGCGGTTGCCGTGTTTCCACAGAGGTAGACAAATCCCTTCGCTCCGGTGACGACTGTCCCCTTGCCCCACGGCATCAGCCGGCCGCTTTTGAATTTCTTGTGGGTCACGAGTTCCATTGCTCATCTCCCATCTCTGGCGTGACGTGCCTGGATCACAAAGGATAGTGTGGCGAGGCATCATTGCCAGTCCGCCGCCGGCCGCTTGGCGAAACCTGGTCCTTGCGAAACCGCGTGACGAAGCCGAAAGATTTTTTCCGCGTCCTGTCGAAATCGGCTGCCGCCGCGCGACATACGTCTGGCCCCGCAAGGACGCGGCCTTCGAAACCACGGGAGAAGACCCCATGCGATACATGCTTATGATCAACAACGACGAATCCGCACTGGCGGCCATGCCGATCGACAAGATCCAGCAGATGAGCGCGGCCTATAGCGCCTATACCGAAGCGCTGAAGAAGTCCGGCGTGTGGCTGGCCGGCGAAAGGCTGCGCCCGACCCAGGCGACCACCTCGGTGCGGATCGCCGACGGCAAGACCAACGTCATCGACGGCCCCTATGCCGACACCAAGGAGCAGCTTGCCGGCTTCTACATGATCGAGGCGGCTGACATCGATACCGCAATCGAATGGGCGGCGCGCTGTCCGGCGGCCAGCACCGGCACGGTCGAGTTGCGGCCGATCTGGGAAATGGCCGACTACCTGCCCAAGACATGACCGTGTGATGGACAGTCGACCGGAGTTCGCCCGGGCGGCCGCCGAGGCCGCCGCCCGGCAAAACTATGGCAAGCTGGTCGCCTGGCTCGCGGCGCGCACGCGTGACGTGGCCGCCGCCGAGGATGCGCTGGCCGATGCCTTTGCAGCGGCGCTCGAACGCTGGCCGAAGTCCGGCGTGCCTGAAAAGCCGGAAGCCTGGCTGCTTGCGGTGGCGCGGCGGCGCCGCGTCGATGCTGTGCGGCGGCGGCTCACCCGGGAGGCAGCCCGCGAGCATCTCCAACTGATCGCCGAAGAGATGGAGGCGCGCATGACCGAGGAGGATCTGCCCGACGAACGGCTGCGGCTGATGTTTGCCTGCGCGCATCCGGCGATCGAGCCGGGCGTGCGCGCACCGCTGATCCTGCAGACCATCCTTGGCTTCGATGCCGCGACGATCGCTTCCGCCTTCCTGGTTTCACCGGCGACGATGAGCCAGCGCCTGGTGCGCGCCAAGGCCCGCATCCGCGAAACCGGCATTCCGTTCCGCGTACCGGAACGGGCTGAACTCGGCGAACGGCTGGATGCCGTGCTGGAGGCGATCTACGCCGCCTTCGCCGAAGGCTGGTCCGATCCGGCCGGTACCGAGACGCGGCGCCGCAACCTCGCCACCGAAGGCATCTGGCTCGGCCGCCTGGTGGCGACGCTGATGCCGGACGAGCCGGAAGCGCTTGGCCTACTGGCGCTGATGCTGTTTGCCGAGGCGCGCCGCACGGCGCGGCGCAGTACCGACGGCGACTTCGTGCCGCTGACCGAACAGGATTGCGACCTATGGGACCGCGCCCTCATCGACGAAGCGGAGGCGCTTCTGTCTCATGCCGCAGCGAGCGGCGTCGTCGGCCGCTACCAGCTCGAGGCGGCCGTCCAGTCGGCGCACGCGGCGCGGCGGCTGACCGGCCACACCGACTGGCCGGCGATCCGCGCGCTCTACGACGCGCTGTTTTCGATCGTGGGATCGCCAGTGGTGGCGATCAACCGCGCGGTGGCGCTTGCTGAGACCGAGGGCGCCATGGCGGGGCTGGCGGCGCTTTACGTGCTGGGCGACGACAAGCGGCTCGACGAATATCAGCCCTATTGGGCGGCCCGCGCCGGGCTCCTGGCCAGGCTTGGTCAGGTGCCGCAAGCAAGCGAGGCTTATGATCGGGCGATCGGCCTTGAGCGCGACCCGGCGGTGCGCCGGTTCCTGCAGGGAAAAAGGGCGGCGCTGCGAAACTGACCGTCAGCCGGGCCACATCTCATGCGATGTGTTGAGCGTCTTCATCAGCGGATGTTCACGCAGCTTCGCCCACAAGCGTTCAATATCAGGCCATGCCGTCCGCGCGCTGTCGATGTCGGGATGCCAGGCAATGAGCATGACAAGGTAGATGTCGGCGAGCGACAGGCCGTCGCCGACCAACCAGTCACGGTCGCGCAAGGCGGCGTCGAGAACGGCGAAGCCACGATCCATCTCGGCGATGGCCGCCTGCTTGACGGCTTTCGTGCCGTCGGCGTCGGCCGTGTAGCGATGGGCGTAGTAAAGCCGCAGCACCGCTGGGTAGAGCACAGACGACATGAAGGCCATCCAGCGCAGGAAATCGGCGCGGGCCGGCGCGTCTGGTGCGGGCGCCAGGCCGGCCTCGGGATGGCGCTCGGCAAGCAGGATGCAGATCGCCGCCGATTCGGTCATCGAGCGTCCGTCCGGCAAGGTCAGCACCGGCACTTGGTTCAGCGGGCTGATGTCGAGGAAGGCGGGATCGGGCCGGTCGGACTTCGGCACGTCGATCTGCTCGAACGGCGCATTGGCCAAGGCGAGCGCGGCCTCGACGACGAAGCCGCCACTGCCCGGGCGGGTATAGAGCTTGTACATGAAATCCTCCCCGGCCCGCGCAAAGCAGGCCGGTGGCGATATGAACCGGAAGCAGGGTTCTGCTCAAGCCGGATTGCGGGCGCCACGGAAGGATTTTTCTGCGGGCCAGCCGATCCGCAGAAAAGGCGGTGGCCTACGCCCCCAATCCCTCAAACAAAATCGTCGACAGATAGCGTTCGGCGAAGTCCGGGATGACCACGACCAGGGTCTTGCCCTTGTTTTCCGGCCGCGAGCCGACGACGATTGCCGCCTGCAGGGCAGCACCGGACGAAATGCCGACCGGCACGCCTTCGAGGCGGGCGACGAGGCGCGCATTGGCGACCGAATCCTCATTGGAAACCTTGACGATCTCGTCATAGATCGTGGTGTCGAGGATCTTTGGCGCGAAGCCGGCGCCGATGCCCTGGATCTTGTGCGGGCCGGGCTGACCGCCCGACAGAACCGGTGAAGCTTCCGGTTCGACGGCAACGACATGCAGCGAGGGCTTGAGCTTCTTCAGCACCTGGCCGACGCCGGTGATGGTGCCGCCGGTGCCGATGCCGGCAACGAAGATATCGACCTCGCCCTGCGTGTCGTTCCAGATCTCCTGCGCTGTCGTCTTGCGGTGGATTTCGGGGTTGGCCGGGTTTTCGAACTGCTGCGGGATGACGGCGTTGGGGATCGTCGCGGCCAGTTCGTCGGCCTTGGCGATGGCGCCCTTCATGCCTTTCGGGCCTTCGGTCAGCACCAGTTCGGCGCCGAGCAGCGCCAGCATCTTGCGGCGCTCGACCGACATCGTCTCGGGCATCGTCAGGATCAGCTTGTAGCCCTTGGCGGCCGCAGCGAAGGCAAGTGCGATGCCGGTGTTGCCCGAGGTCGGTTCGATCAGCGTTGTCTTGCCGGGCGAAATCTTGCCGGCGGCTTCCAGCGCCTCGATCATCGCCACGCCGATGCGGTCCTTGACCGAGGCGATCGGGTTGAAGAATTCGAGCTTGGCGACCAGATTGGCGACGATGCCCTTCTCCTTGGCGAACTTGTCGAGTCGGACCAGGGGCGTGTCGCCGATCGTGTCGGTGATGGAACTGTAGATGCGGCCGCGGCCGGGGACGCGGGCGGAGGTGACGGGCTTGTTCATTGGTTTCGCTCCCAGGATTTCAGGCAAGTGGCATTGCAGCCGGCAAGATAGGGCTTTCAGCCGCGCAACATAAGCTGTCGGCCCGAAATATCCGAGTGGGGCCTGTGTCTAAAACGCCCTTGTCCCGGAAAAGCATTTCGCGGGGAAGCCTGCTCCCGGAATGTTTTGGCTGAAAGGGTGCTACTGACGGGCCGCGATCGCTGCCGCGGCGCCGACCATGAAGCCGGCGGCGGTGCGATTGAGCAGCTTCAGCGCGCGTGGCGATTTCAGGAACCAGCGCGCCTTGGCGGCCAGTGCCAGGTAAGGCACCAGCACGACGAACAGCACGACCACCGTCAGCGCGGCGAGAATGCCGTAGTCGGCCAGCGTGATCGTCTTCAGGTCGACGATGGTCGGCGTGATGGCAAGGTAGAAGATCATCGTCTTCGGATTGCCGAGCGTGACGGTCAGGCCGGCGACAAAGCTCGAAACCAGTCCGCCCTTGCCCTTTTTCGCTTCGACTGTTTCGGGCGTGATGCCCGCGGTCCAGAAGCGCCAGCCGAGGAAGGCGAGATAGGCGACACCAAGCCATTTGATGGCGAGGAAAACCATGCCGAAGGTCTGCGCGACAAAGGCGAGGCCAAGCACCACGGCGGTCAGATAGGTCAGATCGCCCAGCATCAGGCCGAACGACATCGCCAGCGACGAGCGAAAGCCGGCGCCGAGCGCCCGCGCGACAAGCGCCGTGACGCCGGGGCCGGGAATGGCGGCGGCGATGCCGAGAGCAGCACTGTAGGCGAGGAAGCCGGTGAGGGTCATGGATAGGGTCCCAGATCAGGAGGGCCTTATCGCATGGAACGGACGAGGATTGAATTTCCTCGGGGCGGAATCCATTGCACCAGACAGCGCTGTCCTTGCCTTATGAAGTCCCCTCTGCGCCGCCCAAACAGCTCTCCTCAGGACCGGCCGCCGTCGTAGGTCACGCGCCAGATGGTGCCATTGCCATCCTCGGTCATGATCAGCGCGCCGTCGGCGGCCACCGCCACGCCCACCGGCCGGCCCCACACCTCGCCATTCGAGACGACGAAGCCGGTCATGAAATCCTCATACTCGCCGGTCGGCTTGCCGTCTTTGAACAGCAGGCGGACGACCTTGTAACCGGTCCTGTTGCCGCGGTTCCACGAACCGTGCAGGGCGACGAAGGCATCGCCCTGGTATTCGGCCGGGAAATCCTTGCCGGTGTAGAAGGCGATGTTAAGCGGCGCCGAATGCGCCTGCATCAGCACGTCGGGAATGGTCGCTTTTCCGGCGAGGTCGGGGCGCGCGCCCTTGTGGCGCGGATCCTCATGGTTGCCGATATAGTACCAGGGCCAGCCGTAGAAGGCGCCGTCCTTGACCGAGGTGGCGTATTCGAACGGCACATTGTCGCCGAGCGCGTCGCGCTCGTTGACGACGCACCATAGCGCGCCGGTCGCCGGCTGGACGGTCATGCCCGAACAGTTGCGCAGGCCGGTGGCGACGATGCGGCCGTTCTTGCCATCCGGATCGAAGGCCCGCACGTCGGCGCGCCCCTCTTCGGAGCCCCAGGTCGCGCCGAGCGGCTTCGATGTCACCCACGCGTCGAGGCCGCCATCCGGCGCCTCGCCCATATCCTCGGCGACGTTCGAGCCCGAGCCGACCGACAGATAGAGCGTCTTGCCGTCAGGCGAAAAGGCGATGTCGCGTGTCCAGTGATGGTTCGAGGGGATGTTGTCGACGATGGTTTCCGGTTCGCCAGCGGCCTTCAGGTCACCCTTACGGTAGGCAAAGCGCACGATGCTGTCGCTGTTGGCGACATAGACCCATTGCGGGTCGTCGCCCGGCGGATAGAAGGCAATGCCATAGGGCTGGTTGAGATTGCCGGCGAAAATGCCGTCCTCGGCGGGCTTGGCGCTGTCCTTGGCCAGGCGATAGACGCGGACCTGGTTGGCATCGCTGTCGGCGACGAACAGGTCGCCATTGGCCGCGACGCGCACCACGCGAGGATTGTCGATGCCTGACGCGATCAGTTCGGCCGAAAAGCCCGGCGGCAATTGCGGTTTCGCGTCCGCCGGCATGTCGGCGATGCCGGCGCTGTTGGAGGCCGATTTGGTGACGAAGGGTTTCGGCAGGTCTTCCGGCTTGATCAGGCGCCGTACGCCCGGTCTGTCGGCACGCCAGTCGCCGAAGGCGGCCGCACCCTTGAGCACCGGCTGGTCCGCCTGGTGGGCGAATGCCGCGCTTGTCATAAGAAAGAGTGCTGGAAGCACCCAGTCCGGCCAATCGGATCATCTTGTCCTCCATCTGGTCGCGAAGGAAACGGCCGATTTGTCTCCGGGGTTCCGCCTCACATGACGAGTTGAGGGAAGCGGTTTCCCTGCTTATGTCCCGGCAGCTAGAAAATCGTCGTCGAGCCGTTTTTCCAGCGCGACGAGATCGGCCGGCAGCGGCAGGCCCATGGCGCGCATTTCCTGCAGCTTTTCGCGCAATTGTTCCTGGATTTCGTGCTGGTCTTCCGGCTGGTTGACCATCTCCTCGAGCAGCAGGCTGATCCGGGCCTTGAGTTCTTCGAGCGCCATTGTTTTTCTCCTTGCTGCCCGTGTCTTGCCGTCCGGGGCGCTACCTTAACATGCGCGATATCAGTTGCGCCGTATAATCGACCATCGGCACGATGCGGGCGTAGTTGAGCCGGGTCGGGCCGATGACGCCGAGCGCGCCGACGACGCGGGCATCCTTGTCGCGATAGGGCGCGACCACCAGCGACGAGCCCGACAGCGAGAACAGCTTGTTTTCCGAACCGATGAAGATGCGCACGCCCGATCCTTGCTCGGCGAGATCGAGCAGTTGGATCAGCCCGTCCTGCGTCTCCATGTCCTCGAACAGATGCCGCAGCAATTCGATGTCGGCCTGGGCGGTGACGTTTTCGAGCAGATTGGCGCGACCGCGCACGATGAGCCGCGCCGGCAGGCCGCTTTCGGCGCCCGCCCACACTGCCAGCCCCTTCTCGACGAGGTCCTGCGACAGCGTATCGAGGGCTGCTCGCGTCTCTTCCTTGATGCGGGCGATCTCGGTGCGCGCCTCCGCCAGCGTACGGCCACGGATATGCGCGTTGAGGAAATTCGAGGCCTCGTGAAGTTGCGAGACGGTGATGCCTGCCGGCAACTCGACGACGCGGTTCTCGACGTCGCCATTCTGCGACACCAGCACGGCAAGCGCCTTGGTCGGCTCCAGCTGGATGAACTCGATATGCTTCAGCGCCACCTCGTTCTTGGCGGCCAGCACCAGGCCGGCGCCGCGCGACATGCCCGACAGCATCTGGCTGGCCTCGGTCAGCATGTGCTCCAGCGTCGCGCCCGAGCCGGAGGCCCGCACCTGCGCCTCGATGGTGCGGCGCTCCTCGTCGGAGAGGTCGCCAAGTTCCATGAAGGCATCGACGAAGAAGCGCAGGCCCGCCTGCGTCGGCAGCCGGCCGGCCGAGATATGCGGCGCATAGATCAGCCCGAGATGCTCGAGGTCGCTCATCACATTGCGGATGGTGGCCGGCGACAGCGAGGACGGCAGGATGCGCGACAGGCTGCGTGAGCCCACGGGCTCGCCATCCCTGAGATAGGAATCGACGATGCGCCGGAAGATGTCGCGTGAGCGCATGTCGAGTGATTGAAGTGCAAGCGACTGCGAAGCTGGATCGATTGCCTTGGTCATTCGGCCAAAAACCTCCTGCTTCAGGATATAGACTTCGGCACGGTGGGCGCAACCCGGTCTCTTATCGGATCGTGCGGTCCGTTTTCCTTTGCGCGCTGCTCCCCATGCGTCTAAAAGCCGGCCACGATTCCAAAAAATGACAAGAAAGAAGCCTGAATGCGCCCCTCCAAACGCCAATTCGACGAAATGCGCGCCATCTCCTTCGAGCGCGGCGTCTCCAAGCACGCCGAAGGCTCGTGCCTGGTGAAGTTCGGCGACACCCATGTCCTTTGCACCGCGAGCCTCGAGGAGAAGGTGCCCGGCTGGATGCGCAATTCCGGCAAGGGCTGGGTGACGGCCGAATATGGCATGCTGCCGCGCTCGACCGGCGAGCGCATGCGCCGCGAGGCCTCGGCCGGCAAGCAGGGCGGCCGCACGCTCGAAATCCAGCGCCTGATCGGCCGCTCGCTGCGCGCCGTGGTCGATCTGCAGGCGCTGGGCGAACAGCAGATCACCGTCGACTGCGACGTCATCCAAGCCGATGGCGGCACCCGCACCGCCTCGATCACCGGCGGCTGGGTAGCGCTGTATGACTGCCTGCGCTGGATGGAAGCGCGGCAGATGACCAGTGTCGCCAAGGTGCTGAAGGACCATGTCGCGGCGATTTCCTGCGGCATCCATGACGGCCAGCCGGTCATCGATCTCGACTATCTCGAGGATTCCGCGGCCGGCACCGACGCCAATTTCGTCATGACCGGCAAGGGCGGCATCGTCGAGATCCAGGGCACCGCCGAGGGCGAGCCTTTTTCGGAAGGACAGTTCGCGGAATTGATGGGCCTGGCCAAGAAAGGCATCCAGCGCCTGGTCAGCCTGCAGCAGATGGCGGTGGCTTAGGCCATTGGTTTTCTGGTGAAACCCTCCGCCATCCTGGAATCAGCCCTGTACGTCACCGATCTGGCGGCTGCGGAAGAATTCTATGTCGGCGTGCTCGGCCTCACCCTCTTCGGCAAGGTCGATGGCCGCCACCTCTTCTTCCGCTGTGGCCCAGGCGTGCTGCTCATCTTCAACGCCGAAGCGACCAAAGTGCCTCCGGCGCCCGACGCACGGCTGAAAGTGCCGCCGCATGGCACGGTCGGCGAAGGTCATCTCTGCTTTGCGGCGACCGCCGAGGAGCTCGCCGGCTGGAAAGCGCATCTCGAGGCGAAAAACATCGCCATCGAAAGCGAATTCGAATGGCCGCAAGGTGGCCGTTCGATCTATATACGCGACCCCTCGGGCAATTCGATCGAGTTCGCCGAGCCGAGAATCTGGGGCCTTTGATGCATAGTCTTGATGGCAAGAAGATCGTCGTCGCCAGCCATAATGCCGGCAAGCTGCGCGAATTCGCCGACCTGATGGGGCCTTTCGGCTTCGAGGCGAAATCGGCCAAGGACTATGGCCTGCCTGAACCGGACGAAACCGGCACCACTTTCGAGGAAAACGCCTACATCAAGGCGCTGGCCGCGGCGAAGGCCACCGGCCTGCCGGCGCTGTCGGACGACTCCGGCCTGTGCGTCGACGCGCTCGACGGCGCGCCTGGCGTGTACACCGCCAACTGGGCAGAAACCCCCGACGGCAGCAGAGATTTCGTCATGGCCATGCAGCGCACCGAAGTGGCGCTGCAGGAAGTCGGCGCCGCCTCGGCTGAACAGCGCAAGGGCCGCTTCGTTGCCGTCATTTGCCTGGCCTTTCCCGACGGCGAGGCCGAATATTATCGCGGCGAGGCCGAGGGCACGCTGGTCTGGCCGCCGCGCGGCGCGCTTGGCTTCGGCTATGACCCGGTGTTCTTGCCCAATGGTTTCGAAAAAACCTTCGGCGAGATGAGCGCCGAGGAAAAGCACGGCTGGAAACCCGGCCAGGCCACGGCGCTGTCACATCGCGCCCGCGCCTTCCAGAAGTTTGCTGAAGCACGCCTGAATCTGGCGAGATCGGGTTCGGCATGATTGGATCCGGCATGAGCATGCTGCTCGACCGGACGCCCGGCTTCGGCGTCTACATCCATTGGCCGTTCTGCGCGGCCAAGTGCCCCTATTGCGACTTCAACAGCCATGTCCGCCATCAGCCGGTCGACCAGGAGCGCTTTGCTGCCGCTTTCGAGGCGGAACTGGCGACGATGCGTGAGCGCACCGGCCCGCGCGAGGTGACCAGCGTCTTCCTCGGCGGCGGCACGCCCTCGCTGATGAAGCCGGAAACCGTGGCCAGGGTCCTGGATGCCGTGGCGAAGAACTGGACGGTGCCTGACGGCATCGAGGTGACGCTGGAGGCCAATCCGTCCTCGGTCGAAGCCGAACGGTTTCGCGGCTATCGCGCGGCAGGCGTCAACCGCGTCTCGCTCGGCGTGCAGGCGCTGAACGACAAGGATTTGCGCTTCCTCGGCCGCCTGCACAATGTCGAGGAGGCGCTGCACGCCATCGGCCTCGCGCGCGAAATCTTTCCGCGCCTGTCCTTCGATCTGATCTACGCCCGGCCCGGCCAGACGCCGGAGGCCTGGGCATCCGAGCTCGAACAGGCGATCGGCCATGCCGCCGATCATCTGTCGCTCTACCAGCTGACCATCGAGGAAGGCACGCCCTTCCACGCGCTGCATGCGGCGAAGAAATTCATCATTCCCGACAACGATCACGCCGCCGACCTCTATGCGTTGACGCAGGAGATCACCTCGGCGCATGGCCTGCCGGCCTATGAGATTTCCAACCACGCAAGGCCGGGCGCCGAGAGCCGGCACAATCTGACCTATTGGCGCTATGGCGAATATGTCGGCGTCGGCCCCGGCGCGCATGGCCGCTTCGTCGAGCATGGCCATCGCACGGTGACGATCGCCGAGCGGATGCCGGAGACCTGGGCCAATCTGGTCGAGGCCAAGGGCCATGGCGTCACCGGCGGCGAGGTCCTGACGCGCTCGGAAGAGGCCGACGAATTCCTGCTGATGGGGCTGCGGCTTGCAGAAGGCATCGACCTTGCGCGCTACGAGGCGTTTTCCGGTCGCGGCTTGTCGAGCGCACGGCTGTCGGTGCTGCAGGGCGAGGGGCTGGTGGCGCCGATCGGCAATGCGCGGCTCCGCGCCACGCCTGCCGGCATGATCGTGCTCGACGCCGTGGTGGCGGATCTGGCACGCTAGGCCAGCAGCCGTCTGGCCGGACCGTGGTCGACGATTTATCGACTCGAACAAGGGTGCTAGAAATTCGGCTTGCTCAGCCGAAGGCGCGTCGCGCGCCGCATCCAAGATGGGTCCTGCGATGAAGTTCCTGATCCATGAGACGCTGCGGACATTGAACACCGATGATGTGTTCGAGTTTGGACTGGGTGAGATCTCCAAACCTTCGGAGGATGAAGATTTCTACGAGGCAGAGGTGATTTTTATCAAGAATGGAAAGGTCCTGACCAAGCGAAAGACGGGCAATCTGAGCGAATTAAGCGTCGTAACCAGCTTTATCACCTTCATAGGAATCAGGCTTAGAGCGGTCGCCAAGGACGATTCGATAGAATTCGACCTGAATGGACTTACCATGGATCAGTACATCCCCTTGACCAAAAAGATACGAGAGATATGGGATGAGTAATTGCGTGCGGTCGAGGGTTTCTGGTCGTAGAAATAACCGAATTGAAGATTGAAGCTTTTGAAAAACGTCCTCTTTGTCTGCAGCCAAAACCGCTTGCGCAGCCCGACCGCCGAGCAGGTGTTTTCAACGCGCCGGGATATCGAGGTCGCTTCGGCGGGCACAAACCATGACGCCGACACGCCGCTGACGCATGAGCTGGTCGCCTGGGCCGACGTCATCTTCGTCATGGAAAAGATGCACCGCACCAAACTGCAGAAGAAATTCAAGGCGAGCCTGAAGAAGGCCCGGGTCATCTGCCTCGATATACCCGATAACTATGAATTCATGGATCTGGAGCTGATCGACCTTCTGAAGGCGCGCGTTTCACGCTATCTGGGGTGAGGCGCAGGGGACGTTTGCAGCCACACCTTCGTCATCCTCGGGCTTGACCCGAGGATCCATGCCGCGACGCTCGCCGAGGAATGCGGCGGACCAGAATTTCTGAACCGTAGCGACGCTTGATGTCACGGCATGGATCCCGGGGTCTGCGCCGCGTCGCTTCGCTCCTTGCTTCGCCCCAGGATGACGAAGTGAGAGCGGTTGCCGCCAGCTGCAGTGATCAGGCGTCGTGCTTGAAACGGCGCTTGCCGCGATCCTTCTCGGCATGCGCCTCTCCGTTCCGGGCCGGTTTGGCGTCGGCCTTTTCGCGGCGAACGCTGTGCTGGTCGTTCATTGGATGCGGCGGCACGCCTTCCCTAGCGGTTTTCGTTTCAAGACGGGTGATGAAGATATCGAAGCGATTGGGCATCGTACGGTCAGTGCTCCGTCGTGCTTTGTGGTTTGTTGTCGGAAAGCCTGACATTCGTCGGCAAGGCGGTTGTCGCCCGCTCGGTCAGGCTGGTGTCGGCCTTGGCGGTCAAGCGCTTGTCCCTGGGGGCGGCAACGCGCTTGCGGCCGGCATAGTAGGGCTCGAAAGCGTCCTGTATCTTCAGGCTGTCCATCCTGTCCTCCTCCGGAATCAGGGGCTAAATCTGCCAATGCCGGTTTGGTTCCCTACTGTGGCAAAGGAATGGCGATCACCTTACATCGGCGTGAGCTTTTGCAAGGCCGCGCCAGCCATGCCAAACAAGACTGAACGGAGACTTGATCAGTGACGGACGAGACGGGCAAGCGCAGCTACGTGGTCGGACAGACCGAAATCCCCGCCCGTCCGCTCGAGCCGGCGCTCTATCTGGTGGCCACGCCGATCGGCAATCTCGCTGACATCACTTTGCGCGCCCTGGAGACATTGGCCGCCGCCGACATCGTCGCCTGCGAGGACACCAGGGTGTCGCGCGTGCTGCTCGACCGTTACGGCATTCGCCGCCGCACCACCGCCTATCACGAGCACAATGCCGGCGAGGCCGGGCCGAAACTGATCGCAGCGCTTCAAGGCGGACAGAGCGTGGCGCTGATTTCCGATGCCGGCACGCCGCTGGTCTCCGATCCCGGTTATCGGCTGGTTGGCGAGGCGCTTGACCACGGCATTCGCGTTGTGCCGATCCCCGGCCCGTCGGCGCCGCTGGCCGCGCTGACGGCATCCGGTCTGCCGTCCGACGCCTTCCTGTTCGCCGGTTTCCTGCCGGTCAAGGTTGGCCAACGGCTGACACGGCTGGAAGCGCTGAAGGCGGTGCCGGCAACGCTGATCTTCTTCGAATCGCCGCGCCGGCTGGCCGAATCCCTCGGCGCCATGGTCGAAGCCCTCGGCGGCGAGCGCAAGGCCGCCATCGGCCGCGAATTGACCAAGACCTTCGAGGAAATGCGCATCGGCACGCTGCGGGCGCTGGCCGACCACTATGCGGCGGCCGATACGCCGAAGGGCGAGATCGTCGTTTGCGTCGGTCCGGCTGAGGCCAAGGCGGACGAACCGGCCGATATCGATCGCCTGTTGCTGTCGCTCGCCGCCGAAATGCCGGCCTCCAAGGCGGCGGCGGAAGCCGCCAAAATGACCGGCGGCCAGAAGCAGGCGCTCTATCGGCGGCTGTTGGAACTCAGGGACAGACCATGATCCCGAAAAGTGGAAACCGGTTTTCCCGGACAAACGGTTTCGTTTGTCGAGAGATCATGGTCAAACAAAACTCAGGGGAAGCCGACGGTGGCTGAGCGCCCGAGCGCCAACCGCCAGAAAGCCTATCGGCGCGGCCATCGCGGCGAATGGCTGGCGGCTGCCGCGCTGATGCTCAAGGGCTACCGCATCCTCGCGCGACGCCATCGCACCCGTTTCGGCGAGATCGACCTGATCGCGAGGCGCGGCGACCTCGTTCTGTTCGTCGAGGTCAAGGCGCGCCGCACGCTGATGGAAGCCATGGAAGCGATCGGCCACGAATCCGAGCGCCGCATCGAGGCGGCCGCCGACATCTGGCTGTCGCGCCAGCCCGACTACGGCAGGCTGTCGATGCGTTTCGACATGGTCGCGGTGCTGCCCTGGCGCTGGCCGGTGCATGTCGAGAACGCGTTTTATGGACGGAATTAGGGGTGGTCACCCTCCCCCTTGTGGGGAGGGTCGGTGAGCAAGCGACGCGAAACGTCGTTGGCGAGCCGGGGCGGGGGTATGGCGCCGACCCCCACCGCGATCCGCTTTGCGGATCGACCCTCCCCACAAGGGAGGGTAAAGCTCACCCCCAAATCATCAGCGCCACCAACCCGACACCCCCCACCACCAGCCGCCACCAGCCGAACAGCGAGTAGCCGTTGCGCGAGACGTAATCGAGCAGGTAGCGGACGACGATGAGCGCCGTGACGAAGGCGGCGACGAAGCCGATGGCGATGATGGGCAAATCCGCCGTGGTCAGCACGTTGCGGTTCTTGAACAGGTCGAAGGCAAAGGCGCCGACCATGGTCGGGATGGCGAGAAAGAACGAAAATTCCGCCGCCGCGCGCTTGTCGACGCCCAGCAGCAGCGCGCCGACAATGGTCGAGCCGGAGCGCGAGGTGCCGGGGATCAGCGACAGGCACTGAAACAGGCCGATCTGCAGGTAAAGCCTTGTCGGGAAGCGCTCGACGTCGCGGTAGACGGGCTTCAGGTTCATGCGGTCGACCGCCAGCAGCACGACGCCGCCGATGATCAGCATGATGCAGATCAGCCGTGGCGATTCGAACAGCACCGTCTTGATAAAATCATGCGCCAGCGCGCCGATGATCGCCGCCGGCAGGAAGGCGATGAGGATGCCGATGACGAAATGCCGCGTCAGCCGGTCATGCGGCAGGTCGAGCAGCATCTGCCACAGGCGGCGGAAGTAGACGCTGAGGATCGCCAGGATGGCGCCGAGCTGGATCAGGATCTCGAAGGCCTTGCCGGTGGAATTGAAGCCGAGGAAATGGCCGGCGACCAGGATATGGCCGGTCGAGGACACCGGTATGAACTCGGTCAACCCCTCCAGCAGGCCGAGCAGCAGGGCTTCGACGATGGTCTGGCTTTCCATGGCTACCTCGGCTTTGCGCGACGGCTAACAGAACGGCTTGCTTGTCATGGCGTTGAACTCCCCCTATAGGTCGCAACACCCCTGACAGCCCGCTAACCGGGCGGCCAAGACTTACCGGTGCGCCCGGCGATTCGCCAGTGCGCTTTATCATCGCGGAACCATGCTGACGCTTTTCCATCATCCCATGTTCGCCACCTGCCGCTTCGTCCGCCTTGCTTTCGGCGAGTATGGCGAGGAGCTGGCGCTGATCGAGGAAAAGCCGTGGACGCGGCGCAAGGAGTTTTTGGCGCTGAACCCGGCCGGCACGCTGCCGATCCTGCTCGCCGAAGGCGATGTGCCGATCGTCGGCGCGACGGTTATCTCGGAATATCTCGACGAGACGCGCGGTGTCTTGAAGCGCGACAAGCGGCTGTTCGCCGAGGACCCGATGCAGCGCGCCGAAATCCGCCGGCTGATCGACTGGTATCTCAACAAGGCCGAAAGCGAAGTCACTCGCCATCTGGTGCGCGAACGCGTGCTGAAGCCGATCATGCCGGAAACGGCGGGCGGCGGTTCGCCCGATTCGGGCGCCATCCGTGCCGCACGCGCCAACATCCGCCAGCACATGAAATACACCAACTGGCTGGCAGGCACCCGCCATTGGCTGGCAGGCGGCAGGGTCACCTATGCCGATCTCGCTGCCGCCGCGACCCTGTCGGTGCTCGATTATCTCGGCGAGATCGACTGGCGCGAACACACTGCTGCGCGCGAATGGTACACGCGGGTGAAGTCGCGCCCCTCCTTCCGGCCGCTCCTGACCGACCGCGTGCGCGGCCTGTCGCCGGTGTCGCATTATGCGGACCTCGACTTCTGACGCCGCAAAACTGCGCGCGCTGATCGACGCGGAGGCGCAGCGCGCCGGCTTCGATGCCATTGCCGTCACCTCTCCCGATGCCATCCCGCTGGCGCCGGCGCGGCTCGCCGAATTCGTCGCCGACGGCTTTCACGGCTCGATGGACTGGATCGCCGAGACGATTGCGCGCCGCAGCGAGCCTTCCACGCTGTGGCCTGAAGTGCGCTCGATCGTCGTTCTGGCGATGAATTACGGGCCGGACCATGATCCTCGCGACCTGCTGGCCAAGCGCGACCGGGGCGCGATCTCGGTCTACGCGAAAAACCGCGACTATCACGAGGTGATGAAGGGGCGGCTGAAGGAAATCGCCGGCAAGATCGTGGCGCGTGCCGGCGGCGACGTGAAAGTGTTTGTCGATACCGCTCCGGTCATGGAAAAGCCGCTGGCCGAAGCCGCGGGCCTCGGCTGGCAGGGAAAACACACCAATCTGGTCAGCCGCGAGCACGGCTCCTGGCTGTTCCTCGGCACCATCTTCACCACGGCCGAACTGGTCCCCGATCGCGCCGAGATCGACCATTGCGGCTCCTGCCGCGCCTGCCTCGACGCCTGCCCGACCGATGCTTTCCCGGCGCCCTACCGGCTCGATGCGCGGCGCTGCATTTCCTACCTCACCATCGAGAACAAGGGACCGATCCCGCATGAATTCCGCGAAAAGATCGGCAACCGCATCTATGGCTGCGACGATTGTCTGGCCGCCTGCCCGTGGAACAAATTCGCCCGGGCGGCATCCGAGGCAAAACTCGCCGCGCGCGACGATCTGCGCGAGCCGGCGCTCGCCGAGCTGCTCGAACTGGACGACGCGGCCTTCCGGTCGTTTTTCTCGGGTTCGCCAATAAAACGCGTCGGCCGCGACCGCTTCGTCCGCAACGTGCTGATCGCCGCCGGCAATTCCGGTGAGGCGGCGCTTGCCGTTCCTGTGCGTGCCTTGCTTGGAGATGCCTCGCCACTGGTGCGGGGCGCGGCAATATGGGCGCTGGCGCGGCTGGTGCCGGATGCCGAATATTCCGAGCGGGCTGAGATCGGCCTGAACACCGAGATTGACGGGGCCGTACGCGAGGAATGGCGTCTGGCGCGGCCAACCAGGGCACATGCATGAGCGAAAAGCAGATCTTGATCTTCGGCGCCGGCTATTCCGGCAAGGCTTTTGCCCGCGCCAATCCGGGCGCCGCCACGATCTTCGGCACGACTCGTTCCGAGGAAAAATTCGCAACGCTGCGCCAGGCCGGCATCGCGCCCCTGCTGTTCGATGGTGCGCTGACCGGTGAAATCGGCGAAGCGCTGGAAAAAACGACGCATCTGGTGATTTCGGTCGCTCCGGAAGAGGCCGGCGATCCTGTCTTGAATGCCACTCAGGAGGCAATCGCAGGGATGCCGGCACTGGAATGGATCGGCTATCTCTCAACCGTCGGCGTCTATGGCGACTATGGCGGCGCCTGGGTCAACGAAAAGACCACGTGCCGACCGGTGTCGAAACGCTCAGTCATGCGGGTTGAGGCCGAGCAGCAGTGGCTGAAGCTCGGCAAGGATATCGGCAGGCCGGTTGCGATCCTGCGCCTGTCCGGCATCTATGGCCCCGGCCGCAATGCGCTGGTCAATCTGGAAAACGGCACCGCAAGGCGGCTGGTCAAGCCGGACCAGGTGTTCAACCGCATTCATTGCGACGACATTGCCGGGGCGCTCTGGCAGCTTATCGAGGGCAACACAGGCGGCATCTTCAACATCACGGACGACGAGCCGGCGCCGCCGCAGGATGTCGTCGCCTATGCAGCGTCTCTGATGGGCGTCGAGCCGCCGCCGGAAATTCCTTTCGAGACCGCCCAACTTTCGCCCATGGCGCGGTCCTTCTATGGCGAGAACAAGCGTGTCGCCAATGCGGCGATCAAGGCGGCGGGCTATCGCTTTCGCTTTCCAGACTACCGCGCCGCTTTCGACCATATGTGGGCAAGCGGCGGCTGGCGCGACGGCGAGCCACGCAGCCCGATGAAGCGCTGATTGCGCCAAGGGGTAGGGCGATCGAAGCACGCTGCGTTGCGTGCTATGATTCGGGCCTGGGATTGCGGTGGGGATCCGGTTTCATGAAGACAGCGATGCGGCTCGGCAAGAAATCACTGCTGGCAGCGGTGCTCGGTTTGCTTGGCCTCGCCGTCCAGCCGGCATTCTCCGAGGAACGGGCGAAAGACCTGTTCGGTGCCGAGAAACTGCCGACCGCGACCGCTGCGCAGTCGATCGGCTTCTATTCCAAGGGCTGTTTTGCCGGCGGCGTCGCCATTCCCATGGATGGTCCGACCTGGGAGGTGATGCGGCCGTCGCGCAACCGCCGCTGGGGCCATCCGGCGATGATTGCCCTGATCGAGAAACTGTCGCGCGATGCAGCCGCCGATGGCTGGCCCGGTCTCTTGATCGGCGACATTTCGCAGCCGCGCGGCGGCCCGATGATGACCGGCCACGCCTCGCACCAGATCGGGCTCGACGCTGACGTCTGGCTGACGCCGATGCCTAGCCGCCCGCTGTCGATGGCGCAGCGCGAATCGATGAGCGCCACCTTGATGGTCGACGAGAAGACGCATCTGGTGAAGGATGCGCTGTGGAAGCCGCAGCACACGGCGCTTCTGAAGCGGGCTGCGAGCTATCCCGAGGTCGAACGCATCCTGGTCAATCCCGGCATCAAGAAAAAGCTCTGCGACACGGTCAAGGGCGACCGCACCTGGCTGCGCAAGATCCGGCCGTTCTGGGGCCACGACTATCATTTCCACATGCGCATCGGCTGCCAGCCGGGTTCGCCCAACTGCAAGGCGCAGGAGACGACGCCCGATGATGACGGCTGCGGCAAGCCGCTCGCTTGGTGGTTCACCGAAGAACCGTGGCGGCCCAACAAAAACCCGGATGCGCCGAAGGCGCGCGACGTGATGACCATGGCCAACCTGCCCAAGGAATGTCGCGCCGTGCTCGAAGCGCCGGGGCCAGAGTCAGCCGAGGCGGCGACCTATCATGGCGGCGCCGTGCCGGTCGCGGTCGCCGCACCCGAACCGGAAGCGCCGCCGCAGCCGGCCAGCACCGCCAGTGGCGGCGGCGATTTGCCAGGCGCGGCAAATGCCTTCGCGGCGACGCCCAGAATGGGCGCGCCGGTTCCCCGTCCTCGGCCGCCTGCGAACTGATCGCCGCTGCGCCTTCGCAGTCTCAATCGGTTTAGCGGGCTGTTTTCGCGAAATAGTGGCCGTTTGGCCGCAGAAGCTCGCCGCTCGCGCGGACGGGCTCGAAAACCGTTTCCCTTTTCAGACTCATGCGCTAGTCAACGGAAGAACGGCGATACGCCGTCAGGGGGCGCCGGGGACGGACGAAAGCATGCCAAGCGTAAGCGATACCGACATGTCGTTGCGGTTTCCGATCCTGATCGGCGACATTGGCGGCACCAATGCGCGCTTTTCGATCGTGCTCGACGCCAATTCCGAGGCCGGCGAGCCAACCATCGTCCAGACCGCCAATTACAACACCATCGACGAGGCGATCCAGGCGGCGGTGCTCGACCGCTCGTCGGTCCGCCCCAATTCGGCGGTGCTGGCGGTGGCCGGCCCGGTCGACGGCGACGAGATCGAGCTCACCAACTGCCCGTGGGTCGTCAAGCCCAGGCAGATGTTCGCCAATCTCGGCCTGAGCGACATTGTCGTGCTCAACGATTTCGAGGCGCAGGCCCTGGCCGTCGTCGCGCTCGGTGAAGAGCATATGGAAAAGATCGGCGGCGGCACGCCGGAGCCGAATGCCGGCCGTGTCGTGCTCGGGCCGGGAACCGGGCTCGGCGTCGCCGGGCTGGTCTATGCGCTGCGCCACTGGATTCCGGTGCCCGGCGAAGGCGGCCATATGGACATCGGCCCGCGCTCACCGCGCGATTTCGAGGTGTTTCCGCACATCGAGAAGCTAGAGGGCCGCATTTCCGGCGAGCAGATCCTGTGCGGGCGCGGCCTCGTCAACGTCTACCGCGCGGTGGCCAAGGCCGACGGCAAGCCGTCGCCCTTCACCACGCCGGCCGAGATCACCGGCGCGGCCCTGGCCAAGACCGATCCGGTGGCTGAGGAAGCGCTGGAAACCTTCGTCACTTGCCTCGGGCGCACGGCAGGCGATCTTGCCCTGGTGTTCATGAGCCGCGGCGGCGTGTTTTTGACCGGCGGCATCGCGCAAAAGATCGTGCCGGCGCTGAAGGAAGGCAATTTCCGCGCCGCCTTCGAGGACAAGGCGCCGCACAGCGCGCTGATGCGCACCATGCCCGTCTATGTCATCACTCACCCGCTAGCAGCACTTCTCGGCCTTGCCGCCTATGCCCGAAACCCGTCGCTGTTCGGCGTCCAGACGGCGGGCCGGCGCTGGCAGGCCTAGAGCGGTTCACCGTTTCACGGAAACGCCGACCCGCTCTATCTCCTTGTTTTGACGCAATTCCGGCCGGAAAACCGCTACGCACTTTTCCTGGAATTGCTCTAGCTCTTCGACGAGATGTGCCTATATTCCCCGCGGGCGCGCTTGAGCCGCCCGCGACGAAGTTAATCAGCCGCGGGCATAGGCAAGCCGGCCTCATAACGCTAAGAGGAGTGCCGAATTTGCAGCCCGATCCTACGAGGCGGAAAACCACAAAGCGCTCCTGATTTGACACTTCAAGCCCCCAAACAAAAAGTCCAGCCCGGCGAGGTCACAGCGGTGCTCCGCCGCATCCTCGCTGAAAACGGCGATGAATATCGCTGGACCTATGTCGTTGCCGTCTCTTGCTTGCTGATTGTTTCCGGCACCACCGCCTTCACGGCGTGGATCATGGCGCCGATGATCAACCAGATATTCTACGAACGGCGTGGCGATATGATCGTCTGGATCTGCGCCGGTTTCATGGGGGCCTCCCTGCTGCGCGGCTTCGCCGGCTACGGCCAGGCGGTCGCGTTGGCCAAGATCGGCAACAATCTGGTCGCGCGCTACCAGAAGCGCAGCTTCGACCATCTGATGAAGCTCGGCGTCAACTTCTTCAACGATACACGTTCCGGTCGGCTGGCGGCGCAGGTCAACGAGAATGTCGGCGGCGTCCGCGATCTGCTGTCGCTGACACTGACCTCAATCAGCCGCGACGCGGTCACGCTGATCGCCCTCGTCGGCGTCATGATCTACCAGGATCCGGTGTTGTCGCTCAGCTCGCTGCTGATCGGGCCGCCGCTGATCTGGGCCGTCGTCTACATCACCCGCCGACTGCGGCGTATCAACCGGGAATCCGTGCTGATCAATTCGCGGCTGAACGGGTCCGTGCAGGAGGCCACGCAAGGCATCGCCATCGTCAAGGCCTTCACCCTGGAGGACGAGCTGGCGCGCCGCATCGGCATCATGGCCGATACGGCCGAGCAGCGTAACAACAAGATCGCCCGCGTCGCGGAGCGGCTGTCGCCGATTTCCGAGATTCTGGGCGGTCTCGCCATTACCTCCGTGCTTGCCTATTCCGGCTACCGGGCGCTGGTGCTTGGACAACCACCGGGCGCGGTGTTTTCCTTCATCACCGCGCTGATCATGGCCTACGACCCGGCAAGACGCTTGGCGCGCACGCAGGTCGGAATGGAACGTGCCCTGGTCAACGCGCGCATGATCTACGAGTTGCTCGACCTGGAGCCGAAACAGGGCGACGCGCCCGATGCCGTCGAGGCCAGGATCACCACCGGCGAGGTGCGCTTCAACAATGTGACGTTCGGCTACAGCGCCGACATGCCGGTGTTGAGGGACCTGAGCTTTACCGCCGCGGCCGGCAAGGTCACCGCCATCGTCGGCGCTTCGGGCGCCGGCAAGTCGACGATGGTGGCGCTCTTGCAGCGCTTCTACGACGTCGACCAGGGCAGCATCGAGGTCGATGGCCAGGACATCTCGAAGGTGACCAAGCAGTCGCTGCGCCAGTCGATCGCCTATGTGGCGCAGGCGCCCTATCTGTTCGAGGGCACGATCCGCGACAACATCCGCTACGGCCGGCTGTCGGCCACGGACGCCGAGATCGAGCAGGCGGCGAAACAGGCGGCAGCCGACGAGTTCATCCGCCAGCAGCCGCAAGGTTACGACACGCCGGTCGGCGAAGGCGGCTCGACGCTTTCCGGCGGCCAGCGCCAGCGCGTCTCGATCGCCCGCGCCATCGTGCGCCAGGCGCCGATCCTGCTGCTCGACGAGGCGACCTCGGCGCTCGACAACGAGGCGGAGGCGCGCGTCCAGGAGGCGCTGAGCCATGTCATGCAAGGCCGCACGACGATCGTCATCGCGCATCGGCTGTCGACGGTGGTCAATGCCGACCACATCATCGTGCTGGAAGAGGGACGGTTGGTCGAGGAAGGCACCCATGCGACGCTGATGGCCGACCCGGACAGCATCTATGCCCGCTTCCACCGCATACAGGGCGTCAAGGGTCTGGGGCTTGTCGACGACAGCGTACCGATCCAGACTTCGTCCAAGGACTTTGAGACGCGGAACATCGCCCGGAGTACGGCATGAGCGAGACATCGGCAACCGGCAAGCCGGCAAGCGATATGGGCCTTGTGGTGGTGGGTGCAGCCGGCCGCATGGGGCAGGCGCTGATCCGCGCCATCCATACCATTCCCGGCGCCCGCGTCATCGGCGCGGTCGAGCGTGCGGATTCGCCTTATCTGGGCAAGGATGCCGGCGAGCTGGCCGGCATCGGCATCATCAACGTGCCGATATCAGACGATCCGCTGCCGGTCTTCGCCAAGGCCGATGGCGTCCTCGATTTCACCACGCCGGCCTCGTCAGTCGAATTCGCCGGCTATGCGGCGCAGGCGCGCATCGTCCATGTCATCGGCACCACCGGCTGTTCGGCCGACGACAATGCCAAGATCGCGGCGGCGGCGCGCCACGCGACGATCGTCAAGTCGGGCAATATGAGCCTCGGCGTCAACCTGCTGGCGGTGCTGGTCGAACAGGCGGCGCGCGCGCTCGATGCCGACGATTTCGACATCGAGATCCTCGAAATGCACCACAAGCACAAGGTCGATGCGCCGTCGGGCACCGCATTGCTGCTAGGCGAGGCCGCCGCCGCCGGGCGCGGCATAGCGCTGGCCGGCAATGACGTGCGTTCACGCGACGGCCACACGGGCGTGCGAAAGCAAGGCACGATCGGCTTCGCCACGCTGCGCGGTGGTTCGGTCGTCGGCGATCACAGCGTGATCCTGGCCGGCACCGGCGAGCGCATCACTCTGTCCCACCATGCCGAGGACCGCGCCATCTTCGCCCGCGGCGCCGTCAAGGCGGCGCTTTGGGCACGCGGCAAGAAGCCAGGACTGTACTCGATGCGGGACGTGCTCGGGCTCAGCTGAGCAAACCACAACCACCTGATTTTAACGCAATTCCGGACGGAACCCGCTTCACACTTTTCTCTTGAAGGGAGCAAAAATGTCGAGAACCCTCGTGCTCGTGCGCCATGGCCAGAGCGAATGGAATTTGAAGAACCTGTTCACCGGCTGGCGCGACGTCGACCTGACCGAGCAGGGCCACGCCGAGGCCAAGGCCGCCGGCCAGAAGCTCAAGGCGCGTGGCCTGAAGTTCGACATCGCCTTCACCTCGGCGCTGACCCGGGCACAGAAGACCTGCCAGCACATTCTCGACGCGGTCGGCCAGAGCGACCTGAAGACCATCCGCGACCAGGCGCTCAACGAGCGTGACTATGGCGACCTCTCCGGCCTCAACAAGGACGATGCCCGCAAGAAGTGGGGCGAGGAGCAGGTGCATGTCTGGCGCCGCTCCTATGACGTGCCGCCACCCGGCGGCGAAAGCCTGAAGGACACCGGCGCGCGCGTCTGGCCCTATTATCTGCACGACATGCAGTCGCACGTGCTGCGCGGCGGCACCGTGCTGGTCGCCGCCCACGGCAATTCGTTGCGCGCGCTGATCATGGCGCTGGACGGCAAGTCGGGCGAGGAGATCGTCAAGCTGGAACTCGGCACCGGCGTGCCGGTCATCTACCAGCTCAACGCCGATTCGACCGTGGCGTCGAAGGAAGTGCTGGAGGGTTAAAGCAATTCCAGGAAAAGTGTGTGCGGTTTTCCGTCCGGAATTGCGCCAAGCAGAGCGTCTAAGGTTCCTGAGCCGGCAAGCGGAGGCTGCGGCCCTTGTTGGGACATGCGCTTTTGCCAAAGCTGTAATTCCAGCTTTCGGCGACATGGTCCAAAAAGCGCGTTGACAGCCATCGCTTGCCCGCTTACATGAGCCCGCACCAGCCCAGATGGCGGAATTGGTAGACGCGCACGGTTCAGGTCCGTGTTCCGCAAGGAGTGGAGGTTCGAGTCCTCTTCTGGGCACCAAATTCCCGTTTCGAACCGTCCGATGGTTCAGAAACCCAAAGAAAAAGCCCGGTTTGTCCGGGCTTTTTCTTTGTCCGGCATATCGGCGTTGTCCGATGTCCGACTGTCAGCGAATTGACAGGTTCCTCCAGCCAATGTCCCACTGGATCACGATCGCCAAAGCCCGGTTCCAGAACGCGCTCGTCGGGGGAACCGTCACGGCCTCCTCGATTGCCGTCGAAAGGGCCGCCCCGACAAAGCTTTGACATGATCGCGACTAGTTTAGAAACATTCAAAATTGGACAGCCCTGCATGAATCCTACCTACACAAGCGCACAGAAGGCCATTCATTGGGCCGTGTTTCTGTTGGTTATCGGCCTTTACGGCCTGACTTATGTCGCGGATATCTTTCCACGCAACGACCCTGGCCGGGCGCTCGTCTGGTGGTTCCACATCTCGTTCGGGATGCTGCTGTTCGCGCTGGTCGTCATCCGCGTTGGCCTGCGCCTGATCTTGGGAACCCCGGGGCTGCCGGGGGAAATGTCGGAGCTGGAACGATGGGTGGCCAAGGTCGCGCATCTCGTGCTTTACGGGCTGCTTGTCGCCATTCCGGTCCTTGGCATCCTGGTGACCTGGTACAGGGGCGACGCCTTGAGTTTCTTCGGCCTCTTCACCATCCCGGCTCCGGTCTCCGCGGACAGCGGCACGGCCCGAACCATAAGGGAACTGCACAGCCTCTGCGCCAATCTGATCCTTATCCTTGCCGGTCTCCATGCGGCGGCTGCGCTCTGGCATCACTATGTCCGCAGGGACGACGTGCTCAAGCGTATGCTGCCGGGGACAAGCGGCCCCTGATCGCGGTTCGGACGGCACCTGTTTGGGGTCGATGCTCGATGCTCTTTGTAGTGTTTCCGGCCCCTGACACTGGCCGGATGATGAGCCGGATTGAAACGCAAGGTCTGCTATATGGCCCTTGGATGAAACCGATACTGAAATGTTTGGCGACGGCGGGCCTGGTCGGGCTTGTCCTATTTCGACCGTTCCACGCCCGTGCGGATGAGGATGACGACGGCGATCACGACCGAGCGCGGGACCTTTACGAGCGTGGCGAAATAAAGGGCTTGGCCAACATCCTGGGCGTGGTTCATGCCGATGCTCCCGGCGACATCGTGGCTGTCGATTTCATCCGGATAGGCGACCGCTGGGTCTATCGCTTCCAGGTCGTTGCTCCTGACGGACGCCGCAGGATCGTCGACGTCGACGCCGGCGCCGGCGAGCTGATGCGCGGCAGGGGCGGCGATTGATGAAGATACTCCTTGCCGAAGACGAGCCGCGCATCGCGAGCGACATCGCGGCGGTGCTCAAGGCCGCGGGGATGGCCGTCGATACCGTGCGCGACGGAGAGGCCGCGTGGTTCGCGGGTGACGTCGAGAACTACGACGCGGCGATCCTGGATCTCGGATTGCCGAAGCTCGACGGCCTGACGGTGCTGAAGCGCTGGCGGGCCAACACACGCCGCTTTCCCGTCCTGATCCTGACGGCACGGGGCCTTTGGACTGAGCGCGTCGAAGGCATCAATGCGGGCGCCGACGATTACCTGCCTAAGCCGTTCGAAATGGACGAGCTGCTGGCGCGGCTGCGCGCGATCCTTCGCCGTTCGACGGGCCAGGCGGCACCGGTGCTGAAATCCGGACCGCTGGTCCTCGATACGCGCCAGATGCGCCTTTCGCTGCGCGGCGTTCCCGTCGCACTGTCACCGCTGGAATACCGGCTGATGGCGTTCCTGATGCATCATGCCGGGCGCGTGGTCGCGCCGACAGAACTCGCCGAGCATCTCTACGATTCCGGCAATGATCGCGATCCGAACACAATCGAGGTCATTGTCGCGCGCCTGCGCCGCAAGCTCGGCAACGACGTCATCGAGACTCGACGCGGGTTCGGATATTTCGTACCCGACGAGCCGTCCTGATGGGCAATTCGATCCGCTTCAGGCTCTGGTCGGCGGCAACCATTTCGATTCTCGTCGCCCTTGCCATTGCCGGGGTCGGACTGCGCTATCTGTTCGAGCTGAATGTCGAGAGGCGTATCGTCGGCGAACTGACCGCCGATCTCAATGAGCTGATCGGCGCGACCAGCTTCGCGGCCAACGGCCAGCTTTCGGTCGCCCCGGGCCTGACTGACCCGCGCTTCACCAATCCGCTGTCGGGTCATTACTGGCAGGTGGAAGACCTGGCCAGCCATGGCCTGGTACGCTCGCGTTCGTTGTGGGACGCAACGCTTGCGTTGCCCGGCCAAGGCGCGAGCGGTGAACTGAGAACGATCGAGGAGCTCAAAGGGCCCGGCGGCGAACTCACCGTAGCCGTCGTGCGCACCATAACCGATGCCGACGGCCGGTCGTTTCGCGCCATCGTGGCGGAAGATCACAGCAGCGTCACGGTGTCGGTGCGCGAATATGTACGCGATCTCGTCCCGGCGCTCATCCTGCTCGCCGCCGCCCTCATGGTGGCCTTCTTCGTCCAGATCACTGTCGGCCTCGCGCCGCTGGAAAGCCTGCGGGTCGCCGTCCGAAACGTGATCGCGCAGCGGACGGCACGACTGGACGTGGCGGCGCCGAGCGAGGTGCAGCCGCTCGCCGACGAAATCAACCGCCTCCTCGATGCGCAGGAGAAGGCCCTTGCACGCGCCCGGTCGCGCGCCACCGACCTGGCGCATGGCCTCAAGACGCCGCTGCAGGTGCTGTCGGCCGACATCCGCGCCTTGCGCGGGAAGGGCGAAACCGAGCTGGCCGACGAGATCGAGAAGAGCGCCGGAGCGATCCGGCGTCATGTCGAGCGCGAACTCGCGCGCGCCCGTCTGGCGCCCGGCGTTTCCGGCAAGGCATCGTGCCGGGTCAGGGAAGCCGCGGCCGGCGTCATTGCCGTCATCAAGCGCACGCCGGGCGGCAAGCAGCTCTCGTTCCTGATCGACGTCGCGGAGGATTTCATGGCGCCGGTCGACGAGGGCGACCTTTCGGAAATCCTCGGCAATCTGGTGGAGAACGCGGCGCGCTTCGCAAGATCCTCGGTCAAGGTCAATGCGCGGGCAACCGGCGGCGAGGTGTCCATCGCGGTCGCCGACGACGGCCCGGGCATCCCCGACGCGGACCGGGAATCCGCCCTGTCACGCGGGGTGCAGTTGGACAGCAAGGGCGGCAGCAGCGGGCTGGGCCTGGCCATCGTCTCCGACATTGTCGAAGCCTATGGCGGACGGCTGACGATGACCAACGCCGATCCCGGCCTGGTCGTGACCATCACCCTCCCCCGGCAGGGTTGATCGACGCTCAGGCAAACCCTGGGAAATAGTCGACCTTTATCTTCGAGCGGCGAACACCCATGCCCAGCAGCATGTCGCGCAGCGCCTTGACCATGGCCTGGGGGCCGGAAATGTAGAAGGTCCGCTCCAGATAGTCGGGGATGGCCAGGCGCACCAGGCGCGCGTCGATATAGCCGGGATACTGGCCCCGCTCGGCCCCCCGAGCCACGGCAAGCACCGTCTTTATGCCCAGTTCCCGTTTCGCCGCGCCGAGCACATCGCGATAGGCGATGTCCTGCTGGGTCTCGGCTCCGTAGAGGACGACGATGGGCCGCCTTTCATGGCTGTCGATGAGATATTGCAGCATCGAGCGGAATGGCGTGATGCCGATGCCGCCGGCCAGGAAGGCAATCTTGGTTTGGGGATTGGCCGGCAAGGTGAAGTCGCCGGCCAGCTGGGAGGCGTGGATCGTGCTGCCGGGCTTCATTGTGCCCAGCATTCGCTTGAAGGCGCTCGATTGCGGGTAGAACTTGACGCCAAGCCGTATGGATTGCTCCGTGGGCGCCGAGGCCACCGTGAAATAGCGGCGGTTACCGCGATTGTCCGATCGGTCGAGTCCGAGTGTCCATTCCAGATACTGTCCAGCCTGGAAGGCAAGCTTTCGCGGTGACCTGAAGATGAAATCATAGCTGTCGACGGCCGATTGCTCGATGCGCTCGAGCGTCAACACGAAGCGTCCTCTCGGGCTCACGGCGTAGGCAAACAGATTGCCGGTCAGAAGCGCCAGTTCCGGCGTGAAATAGAGCGAGCCGACATGGATGTTGGGCGCGAACAGGAAGCCGACGATGGCGGCGAAGGCGATGCGCGGCCACCGTGTCGTCGGCGCCGTCAGCGGCTCGGTCAGCATCACGAAGGCGAAGAACAGCAGCGGCGACGAGCCCAGCGTCTCCGTCAGCGCGGCGGCGTATCGCGACGGCTCGGTGGTTACCAGGATTGTCGCCAGCGCGACGACACCGAAGGTGGCGACCAGATCGAGCCGGCGCAGCTTGCGCACCATCAGGAGGCCGCCGAAGAGCACGACGGGAAGCAATGGCAAATTGCCGCCGACCCACCAGGTGGCCGGCTGGTCGAGCAGCAGCGCGGTCAGCGCCACGCCCAGCGCCGCGGGATTGAAGACGTGTTTCCCGCCGATGGCGAGGATGAATTTGGATGAAATCGCCCAGACGCAGGCGAACACCACCGCGCATATCCCCTTGAGGTCCGTGACGGCCACCGGATCGAGGATGAGCGCCAGGATGAGGGCGGTGATGTAGACCGACTCGTTGTTGGCCGGAACCTTGAAGACGGCGGCAAAAACCCTGTTGGTGATCCAGCAGGCGGCCAGCATCAGCCCCGTGGTGAAGGCGAGCATGACCGGATCATGCGGCACCAGTTTGAGGAAGCCGAGCACGAGGGCCGTGCCCAGCAGGGCGATCAGGTAATAGAGGACCAGCCGGTACATGGTCTGATGGTCGAGAAGCCGGTCGATGGTCTTGATCATGGCTGGCAAAAAGCTCCGAAGCCGCTCGTGGGCGTGGCTCGACTGTTGCTGTCGACGACGTAACCTTCGAGGCCGGGCGCCTGTTCGAGAAAGAAGATGCCCTCCCGGCCCATGGCGAAGGCGGCGGTGGCGAAACGGTCGGCCTCGAACACATCCGAGCCGATGACGGTCAGGCTGACGATTTCGGTGATCGGATCGCCAGCCCCGAGCGGATTGTAGATGTGCTGCCCGCGCACATAGGTGCCGGAGGTAGCGACGCCGTGTCCTCGCGGATAGACAATCTTGATGATCTCTTCGGCATTGAAGGGATTGCGGATGCCGACGCTCCAGTCGAGACCCGAAGCATTTCGGCCGCAGGACTGGATGTCGCCGCCCGCCTCGATGAAGAAATCGCCGACGCCGGCCTGGCGAACGGTCCCGGCGGCATTGCGGATGGCCCAGCCCTTGACGATGCCGGACGGGTCCAGCGATCCGTCGGGCTTGCGGATGTCGAAATATCCGTCCGTCTGGCTTTTCGTCTGTGCGGCAAGCGCCATCACTTCCATCATTTCGGCGCTCCAGTCGCGGATCGGAAGATCACCCCGGTTGATGGCCGAAATCTCGCTGTCGGTCCTGTAGGTGCTGAAGCGGCGGTCTATACGCTCGAAATAATCGAAGACCGCGTCGACAAGCGTCGCGCCCGAGGCACCGGCGATGTCGACGGTGACGGGCATGCCCATCAAGATCCTCGCGTCGCGCATGGATCAGGACGCTGCTTTCTTCAATGCGCCGCCAAGCGACTGGATGAAGGCCCTGCTGGTCAGCGTGGCGCCCGAAATGATGTCGACATTGGCGCTCTGCGCGCGGATCGCCTCGTCACGCAGCATCGGCAGCGCCTGCCTGTTGATGCTGATCGAGGTGCGGCGGTCATTGGGGTATTTCAGGACCTTGAGCGCCGTGAGACGGCCGCCTTGGATGGAAGCCTGAATCTGGATGAGGCCGTAATAGGCATCGGCGGCAGGACCGGTGTAGGTGCCGTCGACAAAGCCGTGCCCCGCCGACTTGGCGCCGGGACTCACAGCCAGCTTCATGGCGGCCTTGAAGACGCGGGCGGGTGCTTGCGGATAGTCCGGCCTCGGCTGGGGAATGGGGATATAGACGGCCGGGGTTACGGTGAAGGATGCTGCCCGCGGCGCGGCATCGGCGATACGTTGAGCTGGCGCCTGTTCCGGCCGTGGTGCCGGCGCTTGGGAAAGCTGCGGAGGGCTGGCTGAGAGCGGCGGCTTTGTCGCCGGCGGCTTCGGGGCGGGCGCGGAGATCGCGGCGGTGGTTTCGCCACCGACCGATGTCGGCGTGGTCGCGGAAGGATCGAGCCGCACACGCTGCTGCCGGATTCCAGGCGATGGCGGTGCAGGCGCTGGAATGGGATCAGTTTGAACGGGGCTGGCCGGAGCAGGGGGCTGCGCCACACTGTCCTCGGCGGCATTGGCGGAACCCGCCGTGTCGATCATGTCGCCGGCAGGGCCCTTGCCTGCCTGGTCCCATACATAGGCGCCCGAAGACGCGATCACGAAAAGTGACAGGGCAATCTGTTTCATCGGCTCGTTACACCTTCAATCCCGCGCCGGCGAATCGGCTTCGCGGCAATTTGGAAGCAATGTCTCACGATGCACCTGACAATTGGCTGTCAGGCGCGGACACCGTCGACAGCACCGATCCTTGAACCTCCAGTCGTCATCTCGGAACGAAGGGGACGAGGGCGGCCGTCAACCAAACCTGCCCTCGCGGCCAGGCGCTGAACAAACCACTTCAAACCGCGCGCCTGCTTCGCTACGCTTGCGGCCATGTCTCAATCCAGCACCGCAATCTTCGGCGCCCGTCGCGACCAGGCCTTTCCCACGCTCACCGAGGCGGACATCGAGCGCATGCGCCGCTTCGGCGAGGCCAGCGCCTATGCCGCCGGCGAGCACATCATCAAGGCCGGCGATGTCGCGCCCGGCCTGATCCTGGTCCTGTCGGGCAAGGTTGACATCACCCAGGATGGCCTCGGCCGGCGCGAGACGATCGTCACCCACGGCCCGGGCAGCTTCGTCGGCGAACTGGCGCAGCTTTCGGCGCGGCCCTCGCTGGTCAATGCCGAAGCCGCCGAACCGGTCGAGGCCTTCGTCATCCCCTCGCAGCGTGTGCGCGACCTGATGGTGCAGGAGGCCAATCTCGGCGAGCGCATCATGCGGGCGCTGATCCTGCGTCGTGTCGGGCTGCTGGAAAGCGCCACCAGCGGGCCGATCATCATCGGACCGTTGGACAATGCCGACGTGCTGCGGCTGCAAGGGTTCCTGGCCCGCAGCGGCCAGCCGCACCGCGTGCTCGATTCCGCCAGCGACCCCTGCGCCAAAACCCTGGTCGAGCGTTTCGACGTCGACCCGCACCACCTGCCGGTCGTGCTGTGCCCGAACGGCAGGCTGCTGATGAATCCGAGCGAGAACGACCTCGCCCGCTGCATCGGTCTGCTCAGGCCGATCGATGCCGATACGCTGTATGATGTCGCCATTGTCGGCGCCGGGCCGGCGGGGCTGGCGGCTGCCGTCTATGCCGCGTCGGAAGGCCTGTCGACCATCGTGCTCGATTGCCGGGCCTTTGGCGGGCAGGCCGGCGCCTCGGCCCGCATCGAGAATTATCTAGGCTTCCCGACCGGCATTACCGGGATGGCGCTGATGGCGCGCGCCTACAACCAGGCGCAGAAATTCGGCGTCGAAATGGTCATACCGGACGAGGTGAAGCTGTTGAGTGCGGCGACCGACAATTCAGGCGCCCGCTATCTGCTCGATGTCGGCGACGGCGAAACGGTGCGCACGCGCAGCGTGGTGATCGCCAGCGGCGCGCGCTACCGGCGTCTCGACGTCGCCAATTTGTCGCAGTTCGAGGGAACCTCGGTGCACTATTGGGCCTCGCCCATCGAAGGGCGGCTTTGCACTGGCCAGGAAGTGGCGCTGGTCGGCGCCGGCAATTCGGCCGGGCAGGCGGCGGTCTACTTGGCCAGCCATGCGCGCAAGGTGGCGCTGCTGGCACGCGGCGGCAGCCTCGATGCCTCGATGTCGCGTTATCTGGTCGAGCGCATCAAAGCGCAGCCGAATATCGAGGTGCTGACCGAGACCGAAATCGAGGCGCTGGAGGGCGAGGAGGGCAATCTTGCCACTGTCCGCTGGCGCAACCGCGTCAGCGGTGAAGAAACGACGCGTCCGATCCGCCATCTCTTCCTGTTCATCGGCGCCGACCCGAACACCGACTGGCTGGCGCAATGCAATGTGGCGCTGGATGCCAAGGGGTTCATACGCACCGGATCGGAGCTTGGACCGGAGCACGGCTTGATGGAAACCAGCCGCAGCGGCGTGTTCGCCATCGGCGACGTGCGGTGCGGCTCGGTCAAGCGCGTCGCGGCGGCCGTTGGCGAAGGTGCCCAGGTGGTCGCGGCCTTGCATGCTTATCTAGCGCAGGACAGTGACCACGCCGGCGCAACGCAACTGACCAGGAGAGTGTGATGGCGGATGAATGCAAGCATGCGGCTGGAATCAAGGACGTGACACCGAGCGCGCTCGGCTGCGAGGAGTGCCTGAAGAGCGGTTCATGGTGGGTGCATCTGCGGCTTTGCCGCACCTGCGGCCATGTCGGCTGCTGCGACGACTCACCCAACCGCCACGCGACCAAACATTTTCACGCCACCAGCCATCCGGTCATCGAGGGCTACGATCCGCCGGAAGGCTGGGGCTGGTGCTATGTCGACGAGGTCTTTCTCGACCTTGGTGACCGCACGACGCCGCAGAACGGTCCGATCCCGCGATTTTACTAGGATCACGCGCCGCGCGCTCAGTTTCCGAGGCACGAAAAAAGCCCGGTTGGCCGGGCTTTTTTCGTGCCTGATATGCCGATCTCGCGATCAGTCTCGGCTTGGCGTCACCGGCGTGGGTGTGGGATTGTCGACGCTGTTCTCGTTCACCTGGAAGGCTTTGCCTTGAACCTTCTTTTTCCTGAGGTCGTCGCCGGTCTCAGGCTGCGGCGGGCGCTTGGGATTTTCTTCGGTGTTGTCGTTGACGTCGGGGGCTCTGGTCATCGTGTCCTCCAGGGGCTGTCCCGGAGACAATGTTCGACGGGGCACGGGGTTCCGCCGGTGAAGCAGGACGCTCCTTGCGATCAGGCGTTTGCAGCCGGACGCTCGTCGGTCTGTCGGGCCATTTTGTGCCGGCATTCAGGGAACAGGAACAAGGCCGGCAACTCAACCGTCATGCGGGCTTGTGCTGTCGCACGATCCTCCATTCGTGCCAGATCAGCACCATGACGACAGCATCGAAGACGGTCAGGACCAGCAGGCCGAATGAATGGGTGTATGAGTAGCGGTAGACCTGGTAGGCCATGAACAGGCCCAAAGCCGCGAGCGAGGCCGGGTAAGACCAGAGCTTGCCTCTCAAAAGCCCGGCAACCAGGGCAAGCTTTATCAGGCCGTGGCTGAGCAGGTAGAAGGCATAAAACTCCTTGCTGGCGATCGAGAAATGATTTGCCATCTGCGACAGATGGCCAGCTATGAAATCGTTCGGATCTTCGATCAATTCCTCTGCGGTGAGGGCATTGACCCAGGAGGCAATGGTATCGGTCGTGACGACATAGAGCAGAATCCCGCCGACGCATTCGATCAGGGCATGCGCGCCCTTCAGCCATATGCTGACCTCGAAGATCTGATGGATGCGATGTTCATTGACGGGTTTCAAGTATCCACCTCACAACCAACCACGGAAACCCATGCCAAATGGATGTAGCTTTAACACACTGGATGAATGCCGCGGCCGGTATCAGCCCTTTTCTTGATAAAACGATGATCGGCGTCTCACAAATCGGCGTTCCTCTCATGGTGCTGGCTGTGGTGCTGCAATGGTGGGCGAAGGCTGACCGCCACCATGTTCGCCACGCGGCCGTGTCGGCCGGTCTGGCGTTCTTGCTCGGTCCGGCGATCAACCAGTTCATTCTTCTGTTCGTGCATCGGATACGGCCCTACGATGCCGGCGTGACGCATCTGTTGATTGCGCCCAGCGCCGACTGGTCGTTTCCATCCGATCACGCGACAGCCAGCATTGCGATTGTTGCTGCCTTTGCGATGCAAGGTCTCCCGCGCCGGACGATCGCGCTTTTCATCACGGCATTGCTGATCTGCTGGTCGAGAATCTACATCGGGACGCACTACCTGACCGACGTTGTCGGTGGGGCCATAACTGGTGTCCTGGGTGCCGTCGTGGTGCGACTGGTTTACCGCGAGAACTCCCGGCTGGACAAACTGGTGACCCAAATTTTTTAGGTCGATTCTGTTTGAGGACATATTCAGGCGAAGGGGGCGATCGGCGACCTCCTCGACATGCATGGTTCTTGCCGCCCTGGGCCGGTCAATGCGAAGCTTCCCGACGGGCGCTCAGAGCCGACTGTTGGCAGTCTATCGCACCGACCCGGTGACCGTGCGGTCGACGTCGGGTACGGATTTGCGATCATTGCCGGCAAGCGCCGCGATGATCAGCAGGCTGGCGACAACCGGTACAAACAGGACGGCGACGCGGGCCTGTACATGAAGAATGGCGCGCCATTCGCTGCTGCGCTTGTCGGGGCTGTCGCTCATCATACTCACTTTGCCATGGACCCCCCCGGGGAGGTCACATAGAGGTGAACGGTTAAGCAACTCCTTCCGACTTCGTTAACAGGTGGGCTCACGCGCGAAGTCAGCTGAGCCCGATCCTTCTTGCGCCTTGCCGGAACAGCGCCTCGGCGTTGGGGTCGAAGCGGAAGGTGCCGATGAAATCGTCGGCGCGATAGTCAGGCAATGTCTTGCGGATGGCGGCGGCAAAGCCGCGCGCCTCGTCGAGCCGGCCGGCCAGCGCCAGGCAGTGCGCGGCGATCGCCAGGATGATCGTATGCGCATTGGGCCGTGCCGCCGCCTTCAGCGCCCATTCGGCCGCCTCTTCGAACTGGCCGAGCCGGACATGCGACATGGCGCGCGACCCCAGCATGCCGAACAGCAGCGGATCGAAGGGGCTGAGATGCCGTGAATGGTCCGACGAGCTTATCGCCGCCTGCGGGTCGCCCGACTGCGAGTGGACGAAGGACAGCGCGTAATGGCCAAGCGCGAAATTCGGGCTGAGATCCACCGCACGCCCAAGTTCGGAGAGTGAGCCGTGCTGCTCGCCGCGCAGCCACAGCGCCCGGCCCATCGCCCAGTGCGCGGCCGGATTGTGGTCGTCGACCAGCAGGCTGTGACCGGCGCTCTCATAGGCCAGCGCGCTTTCGCGGTCGCGGTCGCCCCAGCGCTGGAAGGCATTCTGCCAATGGGTGAAGGACAGGCCGGCATAGGCACGGGCAAAGGTCGGGTCGAGCTGCAAGGCCTTGTCGAAGAAATGCCGCGCCTGCTCGTTCTCGGCCTGGGTGAAGCGGTACATGTGCCAGAGGCCGCGATGATAGGCTTCCCAGGCATTGAGCGAATTCGGCGCCTTCAGCATGGCGCGGTTGCGCTCGACCGTTTCGATTTCGGCCGAGATCGACGACACGATGCTGTCGCCGATATCGTCGAGCATGGCGAAAAGGTCATCGGGCCGGCGCTCGAAGGTTTCGGCCCAGACGATCCTGGCGGTGCGCACCTCGATCAGTTCGACGCTGACGACGAGGCGGCCGGTCAGGGTACGCACGGTGCCGGTGGCGACATAGTCGACGCCAAGTTTTCTGCCGGCCTCCTCCGGCGCGATGGTCGTCTGCGCCAGCGCGAACACCGATCCGCGCGCGATGACGAAGAAATCCCGAAGCTTGGCGAGACGGGTGATGATGTCGTGGGTGAAACCGTCGGCCAGCCCGCCGCGCGCGCCACTTTCTTCGGCAAACGGCATCACCGCCAGCGAGGCCTGGCTTGGCTCGACCGGGCCGGCATCGCCTGTTTGGACGACCAAGTGCGATGCCGTGGACAGGCAGGCCGGCTGCGCCTTAAGCGGGCTGCCGGACTGTTGGTCGCGGATCGCCTGCCAGGCCGCGCGAAGCGGGGCGAAATCCAGCTCTTCCGACTGGAACAGGCGAGCCGCCGAAGCCAGATGTGCCTCGGCCGCGCCAATGGCACCGCGCTCCGCCAGATTGGTCAGCAAGGCCAGATGCGCGCGCGTGTCGAATGGTGCCAGCTCGACCCATTTGTCGAGATGCGTGGACATTTCGGGCGAGCCTGCTGGGTGGTTTGCGGCAAGCTGCTCCAATATAGCGGCGTGGAATGCGTGAAAACGCCGGCGCTGGGCGGTCAGCCAGCTGTCGAAAAGCGGGCTTCGCTCGAGCACAAGCCCGTCGAGCAGATCGCCGGCGAAGAGTTTTGCCAGTGCTCGCAGCCGCTCCGCATCCAGCGTGGCGATTCCTTGCGCGGCGGCGTGGCCAACCGCCAGCGCGTCGACAAGGCAGCCGTCGAGATCGAGCGCGATCGTATCGCCCTGGGTGGTGACCCGGCGCCTATCCGGCGTGTCGAGGGCGGCGCGCAGCTTGCTCAGGCACCAGCGCAGTTCGCCGCGGGGATCGTTGGGCACATCCCACAGCAGCTCGCACAGGCGGCCGCGCCCCACGGCGTGCGGCGCCAGCGCCAGATAGGCGAACAGCGCGCGCAGCTTGCGCGAGGCCGGCAGCGCCACGGGCGCGCCATCACGCAGGATTTCCAGCGGTCCGAGCAGCCGCACGGACAGGATCGGCGTATCGCCGTCCAGCCTCGATGGTGCGGATTCCACGTCCGTTCCCACGCCTGCTCCCACGCTGGCCCGTCGGCCTTTGCTCTATCACCAAACACGACACGGCGCATCCGGCGGCGAATCTCGCGCCGCATGCGGCCGTTGCCGCATCGCCGGCACGTCAGTCGTAGCGTGGCAAGGTCTCGAAACCTCGCCGCCCAACCCGCCGGTTTGTAACCGGCCTGTGATGACAACGAGCACAGACAAGGAGTTCTTCCATGTTGCAGCAACGGAAAATCAGAACCACGGCCGGGCGCGGCCGCCTGTTCGACAGCATTCTGGACACCGTCGGCGACACGCCCGTGATCCGCATCAACAATCTCGCACCGGCCCACGCGACGATCTACGTCAAGGCCGAGTTCTTCAATCCGGCTGCATCGGTGAAGGACCGGCTGGCGCTCAACATCATCGAGGAAGGCGAGCGTAGCGGCGCGCTGAAGCCCGGCCAGACGGTGGTCGAGGCGACCAGCGGCAACACCGGCATCGGGCTTGCCATGGTCTGCGCGCAGAAGGGCTATCCGCTGGTGGTCACCATGGCCGACAGCTTTTCGGTCGAGCGCCGCAAGCTGATGCGCATGCTGGGCGCCAAGGTGGTGCTGACGCCACGCGCCGAAAAGGGGTTTGGCATGTACAAGAAGGCGGTTGAGCTGGCCGAGGCCAATGGCTGGTTCTTGGCCCGCCAGTTCGAGACCGCGGCCAATGCCGCCATCCACGAGGCGACCACGGCGCGCGAGATCGTCAATGATTTTGCCGGCTCGCGGCTAGACTGTTTCGTCACTGGCTATGGCACCGGCGGCACCGTCGTCGGCGTGGCGCGCGTGCTGCGCCGCGAGCGGCCGGAGACCCGCATCGTGCTCTCCGAACCGGCCAACGCGCAACTGATCGGCAGCGGCAAGGCGCAGCAGCGCGGTGCCGGTGGCGCTCCGGCCGCCAGCCATCCGGCCTTCGAGCCGCATCCGATCCAGGGCTGGACGCCGGACTTCATCCCCAACGTGCTGCAGGAAGCGATCGACACCAGCCTCTATGACGAGGTGATGCCGATTGCCGGACCCGAAGGCATCAGATGGGCAAAGGCCCTGGCGCAGAAGGAAGGCATCTTCACCGGCATTTCCGGCGGCGCCACCTTCGCCGTGGCGCGGCAGGTCGCCGAGAAGGCGCCGGCCGGATCGGTGATCCTGTGCATGCTGCCCGATACTGGCGAGCGCTACATGTCGACGCCGCTGTTCGACGGCATCGAGGCCGAGATGGATGCCGATGAGATGGCGCTGTCGCGCTCGACGCCCGGCTGCCAATTCCCCGCGGCTTGACGGGAGACCGGTCATGGACATCGCGCAGGAAAGCCTCGGCATGCTGGCCGAGGAAACGCTCGACCCCGCCGACTGGGCCGCAGTCCAGGCCCTGTCGCACCAGGTGATCGACGATGCCGTCGATTATCTGAGCGATGTCAGGGAGCGCCCGGCCTGGCGGGAGATGCCGGCGGAGGTGAGAGAGGCCTTCGCGGCACCCCTGCCGCGCTTCCCCGCGCCGCTGTCCGCCGTCTACAACGAGGTCTCGCGCACGGTGATGTCCTATCCCATGGGCAACATCCATCCGCGCTTCTGGGCCTGGTACATGGGGTCGAGCAACTTCACCGGCGCGCTCGGCGACTTCCTGGCGGCAATCCAGGGCTCCAATCTCGGCGGCGGCAACCACGCCGCCGGGCTGATGGACAGCCAGGTGGTGAATTGGTGCAAACAGATGCTGGGCTTTCCCGCCTCCGCTTCCGGCACGCTGGTCAGCGGCGGCTCGATGGCCAACATCATCGGGCTGACGGTGGCGCGCAACACCAAGGCCGGCATCGATGTGCGCGAGCATGGCGTCGCGGCAATCGAAAAGCCGCTGCGTTTCTATGGCTCGGACCAGATCCACTCCTGCCACCGCAAGGCGATGGAAGCGCTCGGTCTCGGCAACCGCGCGCTGCGCCGCATCCCGACCGACGCCAGCCTGCGCATCGACATAT